>CADCTP010000278.1 GCA_902805565.1 uncultured Mycobacteriales bacterium | reverse complement strand
GTCCGCGGGGGCGGCTGCCCGGGGGCGGGCCTCGGCCCCGGGGCGCGGCGCCGGGCGGGCTCCGGTGCTCTTGGTGACGGTGCTGCGGGACGGGGCCGCGGCGGCGGCCGTCCGGGCCGACTTGCCGCGGGCGGGGGCGGCGGAAGGCGCATCGAGCATGACGGTCACTCCCGAGTCGCTGAGCGTGCGCAGAACGCGCTTGCCGTGCGAGGCCGACAGGCCGGCCTCCTCGAACGCGCGACTGATGTCGTTCGCGCGCAGGAATCCCTGGCGCCGTCCCCGGGAGACGAGGTGCTCCGCGAGATCGCGGGTTGGGTCGGACCCTCCGGCGTTGCTGCTGTCGGTGCGGGGATCGGCTGCCACGAACGCCCTTTCACGAACGGTGCCTCCTGGCTAGGAGGTCGCACGACGGAACTGCCCGAGGGAGGGCAGGGGGTTGGGTTGGGGTGACGGGGCGACCTTCCGGTTCCACCTGGTGCCGGCCGGCCGTGCCCGTGCCCGTGCCAGTGTAACTTCGTGCGGGCCGTTGTCGTGGCTCGGACCGCCCAACTGGGCTGCGGACATGCCGCCGACACCCCGGATCTGTGCGAACCGAACGGAGCAGTGCGTGGCTGAGCCGCCCCAGGGCCCGCTCGCGGGTCTGCTGGTCGTCGACCTGACCCGGGTCCTGGCCGGCCCGTTCGCGACGATGATGATGGCCGACCTGGGCGCGCGGGTGGTCAAGGTCGAGCGGCCGGGCAGCGGGGACGACTCCCGGGCGTACGGGCCGTTCGTCGAGGGCCGGTCCAGCTACTTCGCCCGGGTCAACCGCGGGAAGGAGTCCGTGGCGCTGGACCTGCGGGCCGAGCCGGACCGGGCGGTGCTGCTCGGCCTGGCCGAGCGCGCCGACGTGCTGATCGAGAACTTCCGGCCCGGGGTGATGGACCGGCTCGGGCTCGGCTGGGCCGCGCTGGCCGCCCGCAACCCCCGGCTGGTGTACGCCTCCGTCTCCGGCTTCGGGCAGACCGGCCCGTGGCGGGAGCGGCCGGCGTACGACACGGTCGTGCAGGCCGCCGCCGGGATGTTCGCCGTCACCGGGGAGCCGGCCGGGCCGCCGGTGAAGATGGGCACCTCGATCGCCGACCTCACCGCCGGCCTGTACGTCTTCGGCGCGGTGCTGGCCGCGCTGCGCGGCCGGGACGTCACCGGCCGGGGCGCCCAGGTCGACGTGGCGATGTTCGACGCGGCGGTGTCGCTGCTGGAGGGGGCCGCGCTGCACTGGCTGGCCCGCGGCACCGAGCCGCCCCGGCTGGGCAACCAGCACCACTCGATCTCGCCGTTCGGCACGTTCGGCTGCGCGGACGCGCCGATCGTGGTGTGCGCGGCGAACGACGGCCTGTTCGGGGTGCTGTGCGCGGTGCTGGACCGGCCGCTGCTGGTGGCCGACCCGAGGTTCGCCGACAACGCCGCCCGGGTGGCGCACCGGGCGGAGCTGGCGGCCGAGCTGGAGGCGGCGCTGGCCGCGGCGCCGGCGGCGTACTGGCTGGACCGGCTCGGGGCGGCCGGGGTGCCGTGCAACGCGGTGTCCGGGGTCGGCGCCGCGCTGGCCTCCGAGCAGACCGCGGCCCGCCGGATGGTCGTCGACGTGGGCGGGCTGTCCCTGCCGGGCAACCCGATGAAGATCGCGCCCTGGCCGGACCCGGTGCGCCGGCCGGCCGCCCCGGAGCTGGACGAGCACGGCGCCGCGATCCGGGCCGAGCTGGGCCTGCCCGGCTGAGCCCGGCCGGGGCGGCGGCGCGCTCCGGGGCCTAGACGGCGAACTTCTCGTGCGCGGCCATCGCGGCGCCGACGATCCCGGCGTTGTTGAGCAGCTCGGCCGGCTTGACCGGGGTGTTCAGGCTGAGCAGCGGCAGCCACTTGTCGGAGTTCTTGCTGATCCCGCCGCCGACGACGAACAGGTCGGGGGTGAACAGCCGCTCGACGTGCGACATGTACTTCTGGACCCGCTTGGCCCACTGCTTGTACGACAGGCCCTCGTCGTCCTTGACCGCCGAGGACGCCCGCTTCTCCGCGTCCGAGCCGTCCAGCTCCAGGTGGCCGAGCTCCGAGTTGGGCACCAGCTGCCCGTCCAGCAGCAGCGCGCTGCCGATGCCGGTGCCGAAGGTGAGCAGGATGACCACCCCCTCGACGCCCTTGGCCGCGCCGAAGCGGGCCTCGGCGATCCCGGCGGCGTCGGCGTCGTTGAGCACGGTGACGTCGCAGCCGGTGATGTCGGTGAAGACCTTGTCGACGTCGGTGCCGATCCAGGACTTGTCGACGTTGGCGGCCGAGTGGGCCACGCCGTTCTTGATGACGGCCGGGAAGGTGGCCCCCAGCTCGCCGGTCCAGCCGGCCTCGCGGACCAGCCGGGCGACCACGTCGGCGACGGCCTCGGGGGTGGACGGGTGCGGGGTCAGGTATTTCACCCGCTCGGTGGCCAGGTCCCCCTTGTCGAGGTCGACGATCGCCCCCTTGATCCCGCTGCCGCCGATGTCGACACCGAAAGCGGTGGACGACTTCCTCCTGGTGGGCACCTGATCTCTCCCCTCGCCGCGCTGCGAACCTACTGTCTGGGTCATGCCCATCCCGGACCGCACCGATCATCCCGAGCTGCGGAACCTCGCCGAGACGCTGGCCCGCGGCGCGGGAACGCTCACCGTACGGCTGCGGGCGGGCGACGCCGACCTCGGTGTGGGTGCGAAGAGCACCCCGACCGACGTGGTGACCGAGGTCGACCGGGCGGCGGAGCGGTGGCTGGCCGACGAGCTGGCCCGGCTGCGGCCGGCGGACGCGGTGCTCGGCGAGGAGGGGGCGGAGCGGGCCGGCGGCAGCGGGGTGCGCTGGGTGCTCGACCCGATCGACGGCACGGTCAACTTCCTCTACGGCCTGCGCCCGTACGCGGTGTCGGTGGCGGCCGAGCGGGACGGCCGGGTGGTCGCCGGCTGCGTGCACGACCCGACGTCGGGGGAGACGTTCTCGGCCGCGCTCGGCGCCGGGGCGCTGCTGGACGGCCGGCCGCTCGGCGGGTCCTGGCTGGCCCGGACCCTGGACACCGCGGTGGTGGGGACCGGGTTCGGCTACGACGCCGGCCTGCGCGCCGCCCAGGGCCAGGTGCTGGCGGCGGTGCTGCCCCGGGTGGGCAACGTGCGGCGGCTGGGCTCCGCGGCACTGGACCTCTGCTACGTCGCCGCCGGCCGGCTGGACGGCTACTTCGAGTTCGGCCTCAAGCACTGGGACTCCGCGGCCGGGCTGCTGGTCGCGACCGAGGCCGGCGCGGTGGTCGGCGGGCTGCGGGGCCGGCCGCCGGGACCGCTGACCGTGGCCGCGTCACCGGCCGTGGCCGCCGACCTCGTCCGGCTGCTGGAGGAGCTCGGCGCGGACGAGCTGTAACGTCCCGACGGTGACCGTTCCGGGTGCCGATCCGCGGGTGCTGGGGCCGTACCTGGCCGCCGAGTGGGGCGACGGGCGCTGGCGCGAGCCCACCGTCGAGGTGGTCGCCGGCGGCCGCTCCAACCTCACCTACTTCGTGTCCTCGCCGGCCGGGTCGGTGGTGCTGCGCCGGCCGCCGCTGCGCGCGGTGCGGCCGACGGCGCACGACATGACCCGGGAGCACCGGGTGCTGTCCGCGCTGGCCGGCACGCCGGTGCCGGTGCCCGCCCCGCTGCTGCTGTGCCCGGACCCGGACCTGCTGGGCGCGCCGTTCTACCTGATGGAGCGGGTGGACGGGGTGATCGCCCGCGATCGGCTGCCGACCGGGTACGCCGGCTCCGCCGCCGAGCGGGTGGCGATCACGCACGCGCTGGTGGACGTGCTGGCCGAGCTGCACGCGGTCGACCCGGCCGCGGTCGGGCTGGCCGGCTTCGGCCGGCCGGACGGCTACCTGGCCCGGCAGCTGCGGCGCTGGTCGGGGGAGTGGCAGGCGCTGCGGTCCGGCGACCTGCCGGCGGTGGACGCGCTGGCCGAGGAGCTGGCGGCCGGGCTGCCGGCCACCCCCGGCGGCCCGGTGGTGCACGGCGACTACCGGCTGGACAACGTGGTGCTCGACCCGGCCGACCCGGGCCGGGTGGCCGCCGTCCTGGACTGGGAGATGTCCACCCTGGGCGACCCGCTGGCCGACCTGGGCCTGCTGCTCGTCTACTGGCAGCCGGCCGACGCGGCCACGGTCACCCCGTCGGTGACCGCGCTGCCCGGCTTCCCCGGCCGGGACGCGCTGGTCGAGCGGTACGCCGCCCGCACCGGCCGGGACGTCTCCGCGCTGCCCTGGTACGTGGCGTTCGGGCACTTCAAGCTGGCCGTCGTGGTCGCCGGCATCGTCGCCCGGCAGCGGGCCGGCGCGATGGCCGACAACACCGACGACGGCCTCGGGGCGCGGATCGGCCCGCTGGCCGAGGCCGGCCGGGCGGCGCTGGCGGAAACCGTTCGTTAACGATCCCGGGTCCCGCCGTTCGCGGGGGACCCAGGCGTGCGGCGGGCCAGCTACGCTCGGTCCATCCAGACCGCACGGGGTGCGGCCGGCACCAGCGGAGGCGCCATGGGGGCGGTGTTCCAGGGCAAGGACGCACCTCCCCGTGCCCGTTACACGATGCGGCTGCGCCGGGCCCTGCCCGCGCTGTGCCTCCTGCTGGGGCTGGCCGTGCTGGCCGGGATGACCTGGTTGCGGGTGCTGGACCGGGTCGAGGCCGGCGCGGCCGGCGCCGTCGCCTGCCCGACCTCCGCCGCCGACCCCAACAAGGTCCAGCTGCGGGTCTACAACGCCACCGCCCGGGAGGGCGTCGCCCGCACCGTGTCCATCCAGCTCCTCGACCGCGGCTACGCCGTCCTGGCCGTGGAGAACGACCCGCTGTCCGGGGTCCGGCTGGTCGAGGGCACCGCCGAGGTGCGGTACGGCCCGGGCGGCGTCAGGTGGGCCGAGTCGGTCCGCAAGCAGGTCCCCGGCGCCACCCTCTACCGGGACGCCCGGGAGGGCCGGGTGATCGACGTCGTGCTGGGTGAGCGGTTCAGCCGGCTGTCCACCGCCGCGGAGCTGGCGAAGTCCGGCCGGCAGGGCATCGCGGCGGTCCCGGCGGCGCCGACGCGCACGACCGGCCCCGGCCCGGCGTGCTGAGCCGCCCGCCGGCCGGCACCCCGGGCCGGTGGGCGGTCGACTTCCGGCCGAGCCGGGACGGGTTCCGGTTCGCCAACTCCTGGCCGCGC
>CADCTP010000277.1 GCA_902805565.1 uncultured Mycobacteriales bacterium | reverse complement strand
CGGGGGCCGGGGCCGGCGCGGTGAACACCCGGCCGCCGGCCGTCCCGTCCACGCCGCCCCACTCGTTCGCCACCACGTACAGCGTGTCGCCGCCGAGCACGCAGGCGAACGCCCCGCGGTCCAGCGGCAGCGTGTCCAGCACCGCGCCCCCGGCCGCGACCCGCACGCACCGCCGGCCCGGCACGTCGGCGAACCACACCGCACCGGTGGCGTCCGCGCAGATCCCGTCGGGCGGGGTGCCCTCCCCCAGCTCGGCCCAGACCCGCCGGCCGGACAGCGTGCCGTCCGCGGCCACGTCCCAGGCCACCAGCCGCCCCCGGTACGACTCGGCCAGGATCAGCGTCCCGTTGTCCGCGGTGACCGCGATCCCGTTCGGGAAGGCGAGGTCGGCGGCGACCGTCAGCACGGTCCGGTCCGGCCGGACCAGCACCAGCGAGCCCGGCGCGGCCGGCCCGTCCGGGTACGCCTCCCCGGCCCCGAAGTCGAACCCGAGCACCCCCACGTACGCGTTCCCGCGGCCGTCCACCACGATGTCGTTCCCGGGCCGGCCCGGCAGGGGCGCGTACGGCTCCAGCGGCCCGAACGGCGCCCCGACCAGCAGCCGGTCGTCGGCGACGACGAGCCACCGGCCGTCCGGCCGGAAGTCGAAGCAGAAGACCGGCGCCGGGACGGTCGCCGCGACCTCGGTCGTGCCGTCCGGGGCGACGGCCACGATCGTCCCGGCGGCCCAGTCGGCGACGTACAGCCGGCCGTCGTGCCAGCGGGGCGACTCGCCCATCCCGATCGCGTCGGTGAGCAGCTCCATGGGTCCTCCTCGGGGTGGCTGACCGGGTGTCGAGGCCGGCGGCGGGTTCTCGACACGTCACGGCCGGGACGCGGTGTACGCGTGCACGGCCGCGGTGTCCGAGGTGATCCCGGCGACCCCGGCCGCGGCCAGCTCGGCCGCCCGCCGCACGTCCTGGACCGTCCAGGCCAGCACCCGCGGCACGTGCTCGCGCAGCCGCCCGACCACCGCCGCGTCCAGGAAGGTGTGCCGCACGGTCAGCGCGTCCAGCCCGGCCGGCAGGTCGCCGGCCAGCGCGGCGGCCAGCGCCGGCCGGGTCGACACGCTGAGCCAGACCCGGTGGCCGGCGTCCCGCAGCAGCTCCAGCCCGGCCACGCCCTTGCCGCTGACGTAGCAGTCGGGCCCGACCCCCCGCAGCAGCTCCGCCGCCGCCGCGGCCGAGGCGGGGTCCTCGCTCTTGAGGTCGACCAGCACCGCCCGCCCGGCCGGGACCCGGTCGAGGACCGCGGCCAGGTCCTCCTCGGCCGCCGCCCGGGCCCGCACGGTGAACCGCCAGCGGTCGTGCCGCAGCCACGGCAGCGCCGGCAGCAGCGGCAGGTAGTGGGACACCACCGGCACCCCGGCCAGGAACTGCAGGTCGACCTCGAAGGCGCCGACGCCGAGCGCGGCCAGCCGGGCGCACCCCTGCGCCGTACGCGGTGTCCGGTGCGCGATGGCCAGCACCGGGCCAGTGTGGTGGCACCATTGGCGGCCGTGCCCGCCGGACTCGCGCAGATCCTCGACCTGGAGCAGATCGAGCTCCTCCACTTCCGCGGCCGGACCCGGCCGGTGGCCGAGACCCGCGTGTTCGGCGGTGAGGTCGCGGCCCAGGCCCTGACCGCCGCCACCCGCACGGTCACCGACCCGGCCCGGACCGTCCACTCGCTGCACTCGTACTTCCTCCGGCCCGGCGACCCGGGGCGGCCGATCCTCTACCAGGTCGACCCGGTCCGGGACGGCCGCTCCTTCACCACCCGCCGGGTGGTCGGCATCCAGGGCGGCGAGCCGATCTTCGTGCTGTCGGCGTCGTTCCAGGCGCCGGAGCCGGGGCTGTCGCACCAGCTGCCGGAGCTGCACGAGCCGGACCCGGACGGGCTGCCGACCGCGGCCGAGGCGGTCGACGGCGACCCGCTCACCGCGGGCTGGCTGGCGACGCTGGACCGGACCTTCCCGATCGAGCTGCGGTTCCCGGAGGGCGTGCCCCGGATGGCCAGCGCCCGCGGCGAGGCGGCCCTGCCGCGGCAGGTGGCGTGGATGCGCTCGACCGGGCCGCTCGGCGACGACCCGGCGATGCACGCCTGCGCGGCCACGTACGCGTCGGACCTGCTGCTGCTGTCCACCGCGCTGCTGCCGCACCGGCTGATGCTCGGCGACGCCCGGCTGCAGATCGCCAGCCTGGACCACGCGGTGTGGTTCCACGCGCCGTTCCGGGCCGACGACTGGCTCTGCTACGAGCAGGAGAGCCCGTGGGCCGGCGGCGGCCGCGGGCTGTGCCGGGGCCAGCTGTTCGACCGGCACGGCACGCTCGTGGCCACGGTCATGCAGGAGGGCCTGATCCGGGTCCGGGACGGCGCGCGCGGATGACCCGGCCGCAGCAGCGGGGCCGGCGGATCGCGATGTCCGACGCGGAGCGGGACGCGTTCCTGGCCGCCGAGCGGACCTGCCGGGTGGCGACCGTCGGCGCCGACGGCCGGCCGCACGTGGCCCCGCTGTGGTTCGTCTGGGACGGCACCGCGCTGTGGCTGCACTCGATCGTCCGCAGCCGGCGCTGGGCCGACCTGGCCCGGGACCCGCGGGTCGCGGTGGTCGTCGACACCGGCGCGGAGTACGGCGAGCTGCGCGGCGTCGAGCTGGGCGGGGTCGCCACCGTGGTCGGCGACGTCCCCCGGGGCGCCGGGCCCGACCCCGAGCTGGCCGGGCCGGAGCTGCTGTTCGCCCGCAAGTACGCCGGGGTGGACGAGTTCGTCTCCGACGGCCGGCACGGCTGGCTGCGGATCGTGCCGGACGAGATCGTGAGCTGGGACTTCCGGAAGATCTGAGCCGGGCTCCCGCCGGAGGGTTTCGTCACAGTGGTGTCCGAGGGGCGCCCGGCCTACGGTGACGGGACATCCCGGTACGTGTCAGGAGGCCCCATGAGCCACGCCGGAGCGACGACGCTCCCGCCGCCGTCGGCCCGCGCCACGCAGCTGTACGACGGGATGCGCGAGTTCATGCGCGAGCGCGTGCTGCCCGGCGAGGCCGACTACACGGCGTACCGGCGGAAGATGGGCCCGGAGGACCACTCGGTGCCCCCGGTGGTCGAGGAGCTGAAGGAGGAGGCGCGCCGGCGCGGCCTCTGGAACCTCTTCCTCCCGTCCGAGTCCGGCCTGACCCAGCTGGAGTACGCGCCGATCGCGGAGCTGACCGGGTGGAGCCTGGAGCTGGCGCCGGAGGTCGTCAACTGCGCCGCCCCGGACACCGGCAACATGGAGCTGCTGCACCTGCTGGGCACCCCGGAGCAGAAGCAGGAGTGGCTGGAGCCGCTGCTGGCCGGGACGATCCGGTCCGCGTTCGCGATGACCGAGCCGGACGTGGCCTCCAGCGACGCGACGAACATCGCCACCCGGATCGAGCGGGACGGCGACGACTACGTGATCACCGGCCGCAAGTGGTGGACCAGCGGCGCGCTGGACCCGCGCTGCCGGATCCTGGTGGTGATGGGCAAGACCGACCCCGCCGCGCAGCCGCACCGGCAGCAGAGCATGGTGCTGGTCCCGATGGCGACGCCCGGGGTGACGGTCGTGCGGGACCTGCCGGTGCTGGGCCGGCACGACCAGCACGGGCACGCCGAGCTCCGCTTCGACGGCGTCCGGGTGCCGGTCCGCAACGTGCTCGGCGAGGAGGGCGGCGGGTTCGCGGCCGCCCAGGCCCGGCTGGGCCCCGGCCGGATCCACCACTGCATGCGCGCGCTGGGCGCGGCCGAGCGGGCGCTGGCGCTGATGGTGGCGCGGGCCAACTCCCGGGTCGCCTTCGGCTCCCCGCTGGCCGACCTGGGGATGCTCCAGCAGCAGGTGGCGGAGTCCCGGCTGGAGATCGAGCAGGCCCGGCTGCTGTGCCACCGGGCCTGCGCGGTGATCGACGAGTCGGGCAACAAGGCCGCCCGCAACCTGGTCGCGATGGCCAAGATCGCCGTGCCGCGGATGGCGACCGCGGTGATCGACCGGGCGATCCAGGTGCACGGCGGCGCCGGCATCAGCGACGACACCCCGCTCGCCGCCATGTACGCCTGGCACCGCGCGATGCGCCTGTTCGACGGGCCGGACGAGGTGCACCTGCGCTCGGTCGCCCGGGCCGAGCTGCGCTCGCAGCCGCTGCTGCCGGTGCGGGGCGTGTGATGGCCGTGCGGCGGCTGCTGCCCACCGAGGAGGCCCGGGACCTGATCGGGCTGGTCCGCGAACTGGCCGACGCGGAGCTGGCACCGCGGGCGGCGGCGGACGAGCGGGCCGAGCGGTTCCCACGCGAGGTGTTCACCACCCTGGGCAAGGCCGGCATCCTCGGCCTGCCCTACCCGGAGGAGCAGGGCGGCGGCGGCCAGCCGTACGAGGTCTGGCTGCAGGTCCTGGAGGAGCTGGGCGCCCGCTGGGCCTCGGTCGCCGTCGGGGTGTCGGTGCACGCGCTGACCTGCTTCCCGCTGGCGAACTACGGCACCGACGAGCAGCGCGCCCGCTGGCTGCCGGAGCTGCTCGGCGGCGACCTGCTGGGGGCGTACTGCCTCTCCGAGCCGGAGGCGGGCAGCGACCCGGCCGCGATGCGGACCCGGGCGGTCGCCGGGGACGGCGGCTGGCGGCTGGACGGCACCAAGGCCTGGGTGACCCACGGCGGCCACGCGGACTTCTACACCACGATGGCCCGCACCGCCGAGGGCTCCCGCGGCGTCAGCTGCTTCCTGGTGCCGGCGGACGCGGCCGGGCTGACCGCCGCCGAGCCGGAGCGCAAGATGGGGCTGACCGGCTCGGCCACGGCGACCATGCGGTTCGACGACGTCCGGATCGACGCCGACCGGCTGATCGGGGACGAGGGCCAGGGGCTGAAGATCGCGCTGGCCGCCCTGGACGCCGGCCGGCTGGGCATCGCCGCGGTCGCCACCGGGCTGGCCCAGGCCGCGCTGGACGACGCGGTCGCGTACGCCAAGCAGCGCCGGACGTTCGGCAAGGCGATCATCGACCACCAGGGGCTGGGCTTCCTGCTGGCCGACATGCAGGCCGGCGTGCAGTCGGCCCGGGCGACCTACCTGGACGCGGCCCGCCGCAAGGACCTCGGCCTGCCGTACTCGACCGAGGCCAGCGTGGCCAAGCTGACCGCCACCGACACGGCGATGCGGGTGACCACCGACGCCGTGCAGGTCCTCGGCGGGTACGGCTACACCCGCGACTTCCCGGTGGAGCGCTACATGCGGGAGGCCAAGGTCATGCAGATCTTCGAGGGCACCAACCAGATCCAGCGGCTGGTGATCAGCCGGCAGCTGGCCCGGTGAGCCCGAGGGCCGGGGCGAGCTCCCGGTAGCCGGCGAGCAGGTCGTCGGCGAGCAGCTGGATCGCCACGTGGTCGGCCCCGGCCGCGCGGTGGGCGGCGAGGCCCGCGGCCACCGCGGCCGCGTCGCCGTGTGCCACCAGCGCGTCGACCAGCGCGTCGCTGCCGCCGTCGGCGAGGTCGGCGTCGGCCCAGCCGAGCCGGCGCAGGTTGGTGCGGTAGTTGACCAGCCGCAGGTACGGGAAGTCGACGCCGGCCCGGCCGCGGGCGCGCGCCGAGGCCGGGTCCGGGTCGAGGACGGCGGCGTGCTCGGGCACCAGCAGCGGCCCCGGGCCGACCGCCGCCCGGGCCCGCCGGGTGTGCTCGACCGGCACCAGGTAGGGGTGCGCGCCGGCGGTCCGGTCGGCGGCCAGCCGCAGCACCCGCGGGCCCAGCGCGGCCAGCACGAGCCGGTCGGCCGGCACGCCGGCGGTCAGCAGCGCGGCGGTGAAGTCGGCCAGCGTCCGGTAGGGCGCGGCGTACTGCCGGTGGGCCTCGGGGTGGCCGGTGCCGACGCCGACCACCAGCCGGTCCGGGTGCCGGGCGGCGACCCGGTGGAAGCCGGCGGCGACGACCTCCGCGCCGGCCTGCCAGACGTTCACGATGCCGGTGGCGACGACCAGCGTGCGGGTCGCGTCGAGCAGCCGCTCCGCGCCGCTGAGGTCGGGGGCGGCCTGGCCCAGCCAGACCGCGCCGTAGCCGGCGTCCTCCAGGCCGGCCGCCAGCTCCGGGGTGACGGCGTCCTCCAGGTGCCACACGCCGTACGGGCCCAGCCTGTCCCGCAACGCCATCCGGTCCGCTCCTCCGCGCCGTCGGGCCGGCGCCCCGACGGGCGGCGGCATCGTCGTTGCGCCAACCTTGTCCCGACCGGCGGTGACGCGCTATGGCACCGGTCACACCTGTCGGGGGACTACTCGCCGGTAATATCGGGGCACCCTCGTCCGGCCACAGTTCCTGGAGGACCGATGCCCGCTCGCGACGCCGTCATCGTCGATGCCGTCCGCACCCCGGTCGGGAAGAAGAAGGGGTCCCTGGCCGACTGGCACGCCGCCGACCTGTCCGCGCACGTGCTGCGCTCCCTGGTCGACCGCACCGGCATCGACCCGGCCGTCGTCGACGACGTGATCTGGGGCTGCGTCCAGCAGGTCGGCATGCAGTTCTTCAACGTCGGCCGGCTGGCCGTGCTCGCCGCCGGCTGGCCCGAGTCGGTGCCGGCGACCACGATCGACCGGCAGTGCGGCTCCTCCCAGCAGTCGGTGCACTTCGCCGCCGCCGGCCTCATCTCCGGGCAGTACGACGTGGCCGTGGCCGGCGGCGTGGAGATGATGAACTCGGTGCCGCTCGGCGCCGGCGCCGCCGACGGCAAGTACGGCCTGCCCGGCGGCCCGCTGATGACCGCCCGCTACGACGGCGGCGGCTTCAGCCAGGGCATCGGCGCCGAGATGATGGTCGAGAAGTGGGGCTTCGACCGGGCCCGGCTGGACGAGTTCTCCGCCGGCTCGCACGCGAAGCTGGCCGCCGCGACCGACTCGGGCGCGCTGGCCGGCCAGATCACCCCGGTCGGCGACTTCGCCGTCGACGAGGGCCTGCGCCGCGGCACCTCGGTGGAGACGCTGGCCGCGCTCCGGCCGTCGTTCAAGGAGGGCGGCACGATCCACGCCGGCAACGCCTCCCAGATCAGCGACGGCTCGGCCGCGCTGCTCATGACGACCTCGGAGAAGGCCGCCGAGCTGGGCCTGACCCCGATCGCCCGCGTGCACACCGCGGTGCTGGCCGGCGACGACCCGGTGATGATGCTCGGCGCGCCGATCCCGGCCACCTCCAAGGCGCTGGCGAAGTCCGGCCTGTCCATCGAGGACATCGGGGTCTTCGAGGTCAACGAGGCGTTCGCGCCGGTGCCGCTGGCCTGGCTGGCCGAGACCGGCGCCGACGAGGCCCGGCTCAACCCGAACGGCGGCGCCATCGCGATCGGCCACCCGCTCGGCGCGTCCGGCGCCCGGCTGATGACCACGCTGGTGCACCACATGAAGGACAACCAGGTCCGGTACGGCCTGCAGACGATGTGCGAGGGCGGCGGCCTCGCCAACGCCACCGTGCTCGAGCTGCTCTGACATGCGGATCGGAATGCCGATCGCCTACAGCGGCGGCTTCACCGAGACGGTCCGGGAGCTCGGCGACTACGAGCGCGCCGGGCTCGACATCGTCTTCCTGCCCGAGGCGTACTCGTTCGACTCGGTCAGCCAGCTCGGCTTCGTCGCCGCCCGGACCAGCACGGTCGAGATCGGCGCCGACATCCTCAACATCTACTCCCGCACGCCGACGCTGCTGGCGATGACGGCCGCCGGGCTGGACTACGTCTCCGACGGCCGGTTCACCCTGGGCCTGGGGGCGTCCGGGCCGCAGGTGATCGAGGGCTTCCACGGCGTGCCGTACACCGCCCCGCTCGGCCGCACCCGCGAGGTCGTCGACATCTGCCGGCAGGTGTGGCGCCGGGAGAAGGTGCAGTACGCCGGCAAGCACTTCACCCTGCCGCTGGACGCCGCGCACGGCGGCAGCGGGCTCGGCAAGCCGCTGAAGCTGATCAACCACCCGGTCCGGGACCGGATCCCGATCGTGCTGGCCGCGCTGGGACCGAAGAACGTCGCGCTGGCGGCGGAGATCGCCGAGGGCTGGGAGCCGGTCTTCTACTACCCGGAGCGGGCCCGGGAGACCTTCGGCGAGTCGCTCGACGCGGGCGCCGCCAAGCGGGACCCCGCGCTCGGGCCGCTGCAGATCGTCGTCGACACCCAGGTCGCGATCACCGAGGACGCCGAGGCCGAGGCCCGGGCGCTGGACCAGGTCCGCGGCCACCTGGCGCTCTACATCGGCGGCATGGGCGCCCGCGGCAAGAACTTCTACAACGACGTCACCGTGCGGTACGGCTTCGCCGACGCGGCCGCCGAGGTGCAGGAGCACTACCTCGCCGGCCGCCGGGCCGAGGCCGCCGCCGCGCTGCCGGACGAGCTGGTCCGCGGGGTGTCGCTGGTCGGGCCGCCGGGCGCGGTCGCGGAGCGGGTCGCCGCCTTCGCCGAGGCGGGCGCCACCACGCTGAACGCGCTGCCACTGGCCGGCACCCACGAGCAGCGGGTACAGGATGTCGAGCGGTTGAAGGAGCTCAGCCGGTGACCCCGGGCACAGCGGATCAGGAGGACTGACGTGGACATCAACGGGAGCGTCGCGGTGGTGACCGGCGGCGCCAGCGGCCTGGGGCTCGCCAGCGCCCGGCGGCTGGTCAAGGCGGGCGCGACGGTGGTGCTGCTGGACCTGCCGTCCGCCAGGGGCGAGGAGGCCGCGGCGGGCCTGGGCGGCGGCGCGGTGTTCGCCCCGGCGGACGTGACCGACTCCGACTCGGTGTCCGCGGCGCTGGACGTGGCGGCCGGGCTCGGCCCGCTGCGGGTGCTGGTCAACTGCGCCGGCATCGGCGCGGCCGGCCGGCTGCTGGCCAAGGACGGCCACGCGTACCCGCTGGAGCCGTTCACCAAGGTCATCCAGGTCAACCTGATCGGCACGTTCAACACGATCCGGCTGGCCGCCGAGCGGATGGCCGCCGCCGAGCCGGTGGGCGAGGAGCGCGGCGTCATCGTGAACACCGCCTCGGTCGCGGCGTACGACGGCCAGATCGGCCAGGCGGCGTACTCGGCGTCCAAGGGCGGCATCGTCGGCATGACGCTGCCGATCGCCCGCGACCTCGCCCAGCTGCGGATCCGGGTGGTGACGATCGCGCCGGGGCTGTTCAACACCCCGCTGCTGGCCGCGCTGCCCGAGGAGGCCCGCAGGTCGCTGAGCCAGCAGGTGCCGCACCCGAGCCGGCTCGGCGAGCCCGACGAGTACGGCGCGCTGGTCGAGCACATCGTGGCCAACCCCATGCTCAACGGCGAGGTCATCCGGCTGGACGGCGCCGTCCGGATGGCCCCGCGCTGACCCGCGCCCCGGCGCCGGCACCCGCCGGCGCCGGTCCGCCCACCCCGAGAGGCACCCGCGTGTCCGTGCACGAGTTCTCCGTCACCTTCCCGGACGGCCGCACCACGTCGCTCTCGGCGTACGCCGGCGCCCCGCTGCTGCTGGTCAACGTGGCCAGCAGGTGCGGCTTCACCCCGCAGTACGCCGGGCTGGAGGAGCTGCACCGCGGCGGCCTGGCGGTCATCGGCTTCCCGTGCAACCAGTTCGGCGGGCAGGAGCCCGGCACCGACACCGAGATCGCCGAGTTCTGCTCGACGACCTGGTCTGTGACCTTCCCGATCACCACCAAGGTCGAGGTGAACGGCCCGGGCGCCGACCCGCTGTGGGCGTACCTGCGCGGGGCGGAGGACATCCGGTGGAACTTCACCAAGTTCCTCGTCCGCCCGGACGGCACCGTCGCCCGCCGGTACGAGTCGCAGGTCACGCCGGCCACGATCGCCGAGGACCTCAGCCGGACGGCGGGCTGACCGGTACCGGCACCGGCGGCCCCGGCCGCCGGGCCGGCCGGTCCGGCGGCGGCGCCGGCCGACCGGTCAGCGGGAGCACCAGGCGATGGCCCGGACGACGAGGTCCTCGATCTCGTCGCCCCGGCCCTCCGGGGTGCCGGACGGGGGCAGCGGGGCCAGCCCGGCCGCCTCGGCGGTGAGCCGGAAGGCCACCGGCACCGACAGGCCCAGGGCGATCCGGACCCGCTGCCAGCCGGCGCCCAGCTCGGCGGCCGCGGCGTGGTCGCCCAGCGAGGCGGCCAGCGCCGCGGCCCCCAGCACCCCGGGCAGCCCGACCCGGAAGGACCGGGTGGCCAGCGCCGCGGTCAGCCCGGCCCGCAGCACCGGGACCGCGTCGGCCGGCTCGCCGCGGCGGCGCATCGCCTCGGCCATCGCGACCTGGATCGAGGCGAAGGACTGCTCCATCTCGGGGTACTCCCGGACCAGCGCCGGCAGCTCCGTCCGCACCAGCTCGTGGACCTCGTCCGGCCGGTCCAGCGCGAGCAGCACCTCGGCGGAGATCCGGCTCAGCTCGGACCGCCGGGCCGGGCCCGCGGTCGGGGCCAGCGCGCGGCGGGCCGCGTGCAGCTCGGCCTCCGCCCGCGCCGGGTCGGCCCGGTGCACCGCCAGCAGCGCGTGCAGCCCGTGCCAGGTCGCGGCCAGCCAGCGACAGCTGGTCCGGACCAGCGGGGCGAGCAGGTCCAGGGCGGCGGCGGCCGCGGCGGTGTCCCCCCAGTAGAGCGCGACCTGGGCGGCGGTGCTGGCGGCGATGGCCCGGATGTCGTCGTCGACCTCCGGGGCCGGCAGCACCAGCTGCGGCGCCCCGGTCAGCGCGCGCGGGTCCAGCTGCCCCAGCTCCACCAGCGTGACCATGGCGAACAGGTCCAGCCGCTGGTGCGGCCGCAGGCTGTCGGCGTCCCCGAGCGCCTGCTGCAGCACGGCCAGCGACCGGCGCCGGTCCCCGACGATCGCCAGCAGCTGGCCGCGGCTGGTCCGGGACAGCGCCCGCAGCCACGGCGGGCAGCGGTCGCCCAGCCGGTCCACGTGACCGAGCCAGCACTCGCCCCGGACCGGGTAGCCGGGCACCAGGTTCCAGCAGTCGATGAGCAGCTGGGCCAGCTCGACCACCTCGACGCCGCGGTCGTTGAGCACCCCGGCCGCCATCGCCGCCTCGACGTCGGGCAGCTGGTCGGCCAGCGCCCGGGCGGCGGCGGCGCGGGCGTCGAAGACGGTGACGGCGTTCAGCGCCCGGGCCCGGCCCAGCCAGTGCGCCAGGTGCCGGTCCTCGGTGGCCACCCGCTCCCCGGACCCGGTCAGCCGGCGGGCCGCGTAGTCGCGGATCGTGCGGAGCAGGACGTACCGCCGGCCGTCGCCCGGGTCGACCTGCACCAGCGAGCGGTCCACCAGCCGCGCGAGCACGGTCACCGGGTCGTCGTCGACGGACAGCACGTCCTCGGCGGCGGCCGCGGTGAACGGGATCTGGAACACCGACAGCTGCGCCAGCGCCCGCCGCTCGCTCGGGCCGAGCAGCCGGTACGACCAGTCGACGGTGTCGTCCAGGGTCCGCCCGGCCGTCCCGGCGGTGAGCAGCGCCCCGCCGTCGTCGAGCCGGTCGGCCAGCACCGGCACCGGCAGCGCCCGGACCCGGGCCGCGGCCAGCTCCAGGGCCAGCGGCAGCCCGTCGAGCCGCCGGCAGATCCGCCGTACGGCCGCGGCGTCGGACAGGTCCACCGCGGGCAGCGCCTCCCGCGCGCGGCGGGTGAACAGCTGCACGGCCGCGCCGGCGTCCGCGTCGCCGGCCGGCACCGGCAGCGGCCGCAGCGGCAGGGTCAGCTCCTCCGACAGCCCGAGCGGCTCCCGGGAGGTGACCAGCACGGTCAGCTCCGGGCAGCTGCCCAGCAGCCGGACGATCAGCGCGGCCACCCCGGCCAGCAGGTGCTCGGCGTTGTCCACCACCAGCAGCTGGCCGGGGACGTCCAGGGCGGTGGCGGCCGCGGTCACCGCGGCCTCGGCCGAGCCCCCGCCGACCTGGAGCACCGCGGCGAGCGCGGCCGGGATCTGCTCGGCGGCGGCCAGCGGGGCCAGCGACAGCACCGCGACCGGGCCGCCGAGGCCGGCCGCGACGTGCAGGGCCAGCGCGGTCTTGCCGCAGCCGCCCGGACCGGTGACGGTGACCAGGTGCCGGTCGGCCAGCGCCGCCCGCAGCTCGGCGGTCTCGGTGTCCCGCCCGACCAGGTCGCGCAGGTGGGCCCGCTGCCCCAGCCAGACCGACCCGTCCCCGCCCGGCCGGTACGCCGCCAGCAGCCGGCGCCGCGCCCCCGGGTCCAGCCCGAGCGCGTCGGCCAGCGCCTCCAGCGACCGCACCCGCGGCCGGGTCACCTGGCCGCGCTCCAGGTTGCTCAGCCCGCGCACGCTCATCCCGGCGCGGTGGGCGAGCTCCTCCTGGGTCAGCCCGGCACCCTCCCGCAGGGCCACCAGCGGCGACCGCCGCGGACCCTCGGTCGCCGGCACGCCGCCAGCGTAGTCGCGCGGCGACCGGGCCCGGGGTGCGTAGGGTGCAGCGGATGGCGATCGGGATCCGGCTGGAGGCGGCGGGGGTCCTCAGCTATGCGATGGCGCACAACGGCGTGCCGGTGGTGTCCCGGCTGACCGTGGACGGGGTGGCCGCCGACACGCCGGGGGCGCGGCTGCGGCTGGCGGTGGCCGACGCGGCCGGGCCGGTCGGGCAGCCGCGGGAGATCCTGCTCGACCTGGCCGCCGGCCGGCCCGCCGTGCTGACCGACCTGACCCTGCGGCTGGACCCGGCGGCGATGCTGCGGGTCGAGGAGCAGCGGCCGGGGACGATCACCGCGACCCTGGACGCCGGGGACGAGCGGGCCGCGGCCACCGTACGGACCCGGGTGCTGGCCGCGCACCAGTGGCTGGCCACCCCGCCCGCGCTGGCCCTGGAGATGCTGGCCGCGCACGTCATGCCGAACGACCCGGCCGTCACCGCGCTGCTGCCGGAGGTCGCCGAGCGGCTGCGGGCCCGGACCGGCAGCCCGTCGGTGCAGGGCCACCAGGCCGGGCCGGAGCGGGTCGGGCAGATCGTCGAGGCGGCGTACGCGGCCCTGCTCGCCCGCGGCATCCGGTACGCCGAGCCGCCGGCGAGCTGGGCGGACACCGGCCAGCAGGTCCGCACGCCGGGCGAGGTGCTGGGCGAGCGGGTCGGCAGTTGCCTGGACACCGTGGTGACGATGGCCGCCGTGCTGGAGCAGGCCGGGCTCCGGCCGCTGCTGTGGGTGCTGCGCGGGCACGCGGTGCTGGGCTGGTGGCGGGAGCCGGCGACCCTGGGCACGACCGCCGAGTCCGACCCGACCGGGGTGCTCAACCAGGTCGACCTGGGCCGGATCGGGCTGGTGGAGACCACCGGGCTGACCGCGGGCACCCCGTTCGCCGACGCCTGCCGGGTGGTCGTCGACCCGGCCGGCGTCCTCGGCGTGGTCGACGTGGTGCAGGCCCGGCAGGACCGGATCCTGCCGCTGCCGGCGCGGACCCGGGACGCCGGCGGCGACGTGCACGTGTGGGAGTACCACCCGGTCGCCGCGGCCGCCGTCCCGGACCGCCCGCCGGCGCCGCCCGTCCCCGGCCGGCCGGCCGAGCCGCCCCGGGTCGCCCGCTGGAAGAACGCCCTGCTCGACCTCAGCCTGCGCAACCGGCTGCTGAACTTCACCCCGCGGTCCGGGCTGTCGCTGGCCGTCCCGTCCGGAGAGCTCGCGGCGCTGGAGGACCTGCTGGCCGGCGGTGGCGCGGTGACGCTGCGGGCGTCCGACGAGCTGGCCGCGGTCGACCGGGAGCGCGGCACCGGGCACGGCCGGGAGCTGCCGGCCGACCGGCTGGCCGAGCTGCTGCGGGCCCGGCACGCGGTGCACGTGGACGCCCCGGCGGCGGCGTACCCGGGGCGGCTGCGCGGGCTGGCGTACCGGGCCCGGACGATCGTCGAGGAGACCGGGGCCAACAACCTCTACCTGGCGCTGGGGACGCTGGTCTGGGAGCTGGACGGCCGGCCGCTGCGCTCGCCGCTGGTGCTGCTGCCGGTCACCCTGCGGGCCGGGCTGCGCGGGCAGTACACGCTGGCCGCCGACGAGACCGGCTCCTCGACCCCCAACTACTGCCTGCTGGAGAAGCTCCGGCAGGTGCACGGCCTGGCGGTGCCCGGGCTGGCCGACCCGGCGACCGACGACGCCGGGATCGACCTGGCCGCGGCGTTCGAGGCGACCCGGGAGACGATCGCCCGGCACGGGCTGCCGTACCGGGTGGAGCCGACGGCGGACCTGGCCGTGCTGCAGTTCGCGAAGTTCCGGCTGTGGAAGGACCTGGACGAGAACTGGCCGGCCTTCGCGGCGAACCCGCTGGTCGACCACCTGATCCGGACGCCGACCGAGGCGTTCGCCGACCCGGTGGACGGCGAGCTGGTGCCGGACCTGGACGGGCTGGACGAGCAGTGCCCGGTGCCGGCCGACTCCTCGCAGCTGCGGGCCATCGCCGAGGCGGTGGCCGGGCGCACGTTCGTGCTGGAGGGCCCGCCGGGGACCGGCAAGTCCCAGACCATCACCAACCTGCTGGCCCGCGCGGTCGCCGAGGGCAGGCGGGTGCTGTTCGTCGCGGAGAAGCGGGCCGCGCTGGACGTGGTGCAGCGCCGGCTGGAGGCGGTCGGGATGGGGCCGCTGTCGCTGGACCTGCACGACAAGGGCAGCCGGCCGGCCACCGTCCGGGACCGGATCACCCGGGCGCTCGGCCACGTCGCGGTCGGCGACCCGCAGGGCCAGGAGGTGGAGACCGAACGGCTGCGGGCGGCCCGCCGCGCCCTCACCCGGTACGCCTTCGGGCTGCACCAGGCCAACCCGGCCGGGCTGTCGCTCTACTCCGCGCGCGGCGCCGAGCTGGCGTACGGGGACGCGTACGGGGGCGAGGTGGCGGCCCTGCCCGTCCCCGGGTCGCTGCTCCGGTCGGCCACCGCGGACACCGTCGACCGGCTGCGGCGGCTGCTGAGCACGCTGCCCGAGGTGACCGACGCGGCGCGGCCCGGACCGGGGCACCCGTGGTCGTTCGTCGACCGGGCGGCCGGGGTGGACCCGGGCACGCTGCTGGCCGCGGCGGCCCGGCTGGACGCGGTGCTGCCCGCGCTGCCGGACACCCCGGCGCTGGCCGCCGCCCGCACCCCGGCCGAGCTGGCCGTGCTGGCCGGCCTGCTGGAGCTGGGGCTGCCGCCGACGGTGCTGGACGAGTCCCGGACCCCGCGCTGGGCGGCGGCGGTGGCGGACGCCCGGGACCGGGTGGCCGCGTTCGCGGCGGCGCCGCACCCCGGGCTGGACCTGGTGACCCCGGCGGTGCTGGCGCTGCCGGCGGCGGAGATCGACGCG
>CADCTP010000276.1 GCA_902805565.1 uncultured Mycobacteriales bacterium | reverse complement strand
GCGGTCGGGCCGGTCCGCGGCCGCACGGTCAGCCGCCGGCGACCGGGCGCGCCGACGTCCACAGCTGCTCGCCGTCGCCGTCGAGCCGCCCGGTCGGGACCAGGCCCAGCCGCTGCGCGACCAGCTCGGACGGGCGGTGGCCGGGCGCGATCCAGGCCTCGACCCGGGTGACGCCCCGGGCCGCGAGCTCGGCCAGCATGGCGCGGGCGGCGGCGGTCGCGTACCCGCGGCCCTGCCAGGGCAGCCCGACCACCCAGGCCACCGAGGCCCGCGCGTCCGGGTGCACGGTCGCCTGCACGTAGCCGACGGCGGCCCCGTCGACCCGCACGACCCAGTTCAACCACTGCTCGGTGCCGTCGGCGGAGGAGCCGCCGACCTGCCGGCCGTACTGCCCGGTGAGCTCGGCCGCGGTGGGCGGGGTGCCGCCGATCACCTCGTACAGCTCGGGGGCGGACAGGACGCCGGCCATCTCGGCGGCGTCGGCCACCCGCAGCGGGTCGAGCCGGAGGTCCATCCGGTCACCCCACCACGCGCGGTGGCCGGGACGCGAGCGGGTTCAGCGCAGGGTGATCGCCACGGCCTGGGACGGGTTGGCGTACACGCTGTAGGAGGCCGCGCCGTCCGGCGTCCGGATCGAGCCGCAGAAGCCGAACCGGACGGTGACCTGGTGGAGGGAGGCGGGCACGTCCGCGACCAGCTCGCCCCGGGCGACCGCGCCGGGGGACGGGGCGCCGGCGGGGTCGCCGAGCACCACCGGGGCGCCGGTCAGCCGGACCGGGGAACCGTCCGGGCCGCTGGCGCGGAAGCAGGACGGCGGCGCGGTCACCGTGTCCGGCGGGCTGCCGCCCGCCGCCGCCCGCCGCCCGTACGCGAACGAGGTGTCCAGCACCAGCCAGGCCCGGCCCGGCTTCGCCCACCCGCTGCCGACCCGGTGCGGGAGCAGCTCGGCGCGGGTCTCGTCGAGCTGGATCGAGGCCACCCGGTCGGTCTGGCCGGCCACCCCGGGCCCGGACAGCCGCAGGCCGGTCGGCTGCTGGCCGTCGGTGTCGGCGGCACCGCGGCGGACGGGGTAGTAGGCGCGGACCGCGTCCGGGCCGCGCCGGCCGGTGCGCAGGTCCAGCGACTGGGTGCGGCCGGCGTCGGTGATCCGCAGCACCGGCCGGGCGCCGGCCGGCACGCTGACCGCGATCGTCCCGGTCAGGTCGCCCGGCGGCGGCACCGGCACCGGCCGGCCGGCGACCTCCAGGCCGAGCTCGTCGCCCTGGCCGGGGAGCAGGGCCGGCTCGCCCTCGGTCCGGGCCAGGTCGACCAGCAGCAGCTCCCCGCCGGCGGCCGGCGCGGCCCCGGCGTCCAGGCCGATCCCGGCCGCGACCGCCGCCGGCACCGGCCCGGCGACCCGGCCGACCGCGGTCACCGAGTACGCGAAGTGCGGGCCCCGCAGCCGGGCCACCGCCGGGTCCAGCGTCCGGGCGCCCGGCAGCTCCGCCGCGTGCCCCGAGGTCGGGACCAGCACGGCGAAGTCGGCGTCGACGCCCGGCGCGGCCCGCGGCGGCGCGGGGGCCGGCTCCGGCTCGCCCCCGCACCCGGCCGCGAGCAACACGATCAGCAGCGCGCACACCAGTCCTGACACGGGCCGGAAGTTACCGAAAGCGGGTCATCCGGCGGCGAGCAGGTCGTCCGCGTCCACGATCGTGTACGCGTACCCCTGCTCGGCCAGGAAGCGCTGCCGGTGCGCGGCGTACTCCTGGTCCAGCGTGTCCCGGGCGATCACCGTGTAGAAGTGCGCGGTGCCCTTGTCGGCCTTCGGCCGCAGCACCCGGCCCAGCCGCTGCGCCTCCTCCTGCCGGGAGCCGAACGTCCCGGAGACCTGGATCGCGACCGACGCCTCGGGCAGGTCGATGGAGAAGTTCGCCACCTTCGACACCACCAGCGTGCGGATCTCGCCGGTCCGGAAGGCGTCGAACAGCCGCTCCCGCTCCTTGGTGGTCGTCGAGCCCTGGATGATCGGCGCGTCCAGCTCGGCGCCCAGCGTGTCCAGCTGGTCCAGGTACGCCCCGATGACCAGCACCCGGTCGCCGGCGTGCCGCTCGATCAGCGCCTTGACCACCGGCAGCTTGGTCCGGGCGGTCGCGCCGACCTTGTAGCGGTCCTCCGGCTCGGCGACCGCGTACTCCATCCGCTCGGCGTCGGTCAGCGTGACCCGGACCTCGGTGCAGTCGGCGGGGGCGATCCAGCCCTGGGACTCGATGTCCTTCCACGGCGCGTCGTACCGCTTGGGGCCGATCAGGGAGAACACGTCGCCCTCCCGGCCGTCCTCGCGGACCAGCGTCGCGGTGAGGCCGAGGCGGCGGCGGGACTGCAGGTCGGCGGTGAGCCGGAAGATCGGCGCCGGGAGCAGGTGGACCTCGTCGTACACGATGAGGCCCCAGTCCCGGCTGTCGAACAGCTCCAGGTGCCGGTACTCGCCCTTCCGCCGCGTCGTCATCACCTGGTACGTGGCGATGGTGACCGGGCGGATCTCCTTGCGCTCCCCGCTGTACTCGCCGATCTCCTCCTCGGTCAGCGACGTGCGGGCCAGCAGCTCGCGCTTCCACTGCCGGCCGGCGACGGTGTTGGTGACCAGGATCAGCGTGGTCGCGCCGGCCTGGGCCATCGCCGCCGCGCCGACCAGCGTCTTGCCGGCCCCGCAGGGCAGCACCACGACCCCGGACCCGCCGGCCCAGAAGTTGTCCACCGCCTCCTGCTGGTAGCCGCGCAGCTCCCAGCCGGTCTGGTCCAGGGAGATCGCGTGCGCCTCGCCGTCGACGTACCCGGCCAGGTCCTCGGCCGGCCAGCCGACCTTGAGCAGCGCCTGCTTGAGCCGGCCGCGCTCGCTCGGGTGCACGATCACGGTGTCGTCGTCCACCCGGGCGCCCAGCATCGGGGCGATCTTCTTCTGCCGGATGACCTCCTCCAGCACCGCGCGGTCCAGGCTGACCAGCGCGAGGCCGTGGGTCGGGTGCTTGACCAGCTGCAGCCGGCCGTACCGGTCCATGGTGTCGGCCACGTCGACCAGCAGCGCGTGCGGCACCGCGTACCGGGAGAACCGGACGAGGGCGTCCACCACCTGCTCGGCGTCGTGCCCGGCGGCCCGGGCGTTCCACAGGCCGAGCGGGGTCAGCCGGTAGGTGTGCACGTGCTCCGGGGACCGCTCCAGCTCCGCGAACGGCGCGATCGCCATCCGGGCCTCCCCGGCCATCGGGTGGTCGATCTCCAGCAGCAGGGTCTTGTCGGACTGGACGATGAGCGGACCGTCGGTCACGGAACTCCAAGCACGCGGGAACGACAACGACCCAGTGTGCAACGCCGGCCCACCGCACGCGAATCCCGGATCCGGGCGGTGGTCACGCTCCGTGGATGTGACCGGAACGACACGTCAACCACCCGGGGGAGCGCGGGAGGCCCCGGAGGCAGCGTCGTCGCGCGCCGGAGACAATGGGTGCTTGTGCACCGGCAGGTTTGGTCGGAGTGAATTTCGGCCGGATCGGTTGCTAGGTGAAGTCGATGCGCGGATGCTGCCTCAGGGCATGGAAGGGGGGCGGCGGGTGCAGGAACGGATGCTCGAGGTGGCGTTGCGCGCCGCCGTGCTGCACGACGCCACCGGGCGGACCCTGCGCAACCTCGGTGACCTGGTCGGATCGCTGCCGCCGGTGCCCCTGGCCGAGCCGGTCGCCACGCCGCCCGCGCTGGCCGCCGACCTCGCGCTCGCCGACGCGGTCGGCTCGCTCCTGTCCGGACCGCACGCCGCCGCCAGCGCGCTGTCGGTGGTCGGGCCGGACGGCGCCGCGGTCACGTACTCGGCCCGGGACGTCTTCGCCACCCTCGCCGCCGCGCTCGCCCACTCGTCGCTGTTCGACCCGCTGACCGGGCTGCCGACCCGCCGCTGGGTCCTCGACGAGATGCAGCGCCGGCTGGCCACCGCCTCCCCGCTGGCCCCGATCGGCCTGCTGCAGATCGAGCTGGGCCAGCTCAAGGACATCAACGACAGCCTCGGGTACGAGCTGGGCGACGCGCTGATCAAGGAGGCGGCCCGCCGGCTGCGGGCCACCATCGGCGAGCAGGACGCGGTCGGCCGGCTGGTCGGCGACGAGTTCGCGATCATCCTCGGCGGGCTGTCCCCGGAGGACCCGATCGGCTGCGCGGTCGACCTGGCCCGGCGGGCGGTCGACCTGCTGGCCGAGGGGATCCGGCTGGGCGAGCACGAGCTGCAGCTGCAGGCCAGCGTCGGGGTGTGCGTGGTCGACGAGGCCGGGGCCAGCGCCGAGCACGTGCTGCGCCGGGCGGACAGCGCGATGACCCGGGCCAAGGTCTCCGGCCGCGGCCGGGCCGAGCTGTACGACCCGAACTCCGACCGCCCGGTCGACCGCCTCTCGCTCACCCTGCGGCTGCGCGAGGCGCTGGCGGCGGACGCGTTCTCGCTGCACTTCCAGCCCATCCACCGGCTCCGGGACGGCGCGCTGGTCGGCGCCGAGGCGCTGGTCCGCTGGCAGGACGAGACCGGGCGCTTCGTCCCGCCGGACGAGTTCATCCCGTACGCGGAGACCGTCGGGCTCATCGTGCCGATCGGCGCGATGGTGCTGGACGCCGCGGCCTGGCAGGCCGGGCGGTGGCAGGCCCGCGGGCTCGCGCTGCCGGTGAGCGTCAACCTCTCGCCGCAGCAGGTGGTCGGGTCCGACCTCGTCGCCGAGGTGCGGGCGGCGCTGAGCCGGCACGGGGTGTCGCCGTCGATGCTGCGGCTGGAGCTGACCGAGACCGCCGCGGTCACCGACTTCCCGACCACCCGGCAGCGGCTGGCCGAGCTGCGCGACCTCGGCGTCGGGCTGTCCCTGGACGACTTCGGCACCGGCTACTCCTCGCTGCGGCTGCTGCGCGAGCTGGCCGTGGACGACGTCAAGGTCGACCGGTCCTTCGTCGCCGGGCTGGACGTCAACGGCGCCGACGCGGCGATGGTCCGGCTGGTCGTGGAGACCGCGCACGCGCTCGGCCTGACCGTGACCGCCGAGGGGGTCGAGCGGACCGACCAGCTCACCGCGCTGGCCGGGCTCGGCTGCGACTCGGTGCAGGGCTTCCTGCTGGGCCGGCCGGTGCAGGTGGCGGACTTCGACGTGCTGGGCGAGGCGGCGCGGGCGCTCTGCGAGCCGGCGACCGCCCGGGCCGCCGCCAACGCCTGACCCGGCACGCCGCGGGCTTCGGGGCCGCGCACTCCGGCCCGGGCGCCGGG
>CADCTP010000275.1 GCA_902805565.1 uncultured Mycobacteriales bacterium | reverse complement strand
CGGGCACGAGCCCGCGCAGCACGGCCGGGACGTCCGCGCCCAGGGCGCGCAGCGCGGGCCGGTCCATCGCCACGGGTGCGAGCACCGGCCCGCCGTCCGCCAGCGCGGCGTCGAACAGCCGCAGCCCCTCCTCGGCGGTCAGCGGGAGGAATCCGGACCTGCGCCAGCGGGCCACGTCCGCCTCGCCGAGCGCCTCACCCATCCCGTCCGCCCAGAGTCCCCAGGCCAGCGAGGTGGCGGGCAGCCCGAGCCCGGCCCGGTGCAGCGCCAGCGCGTCGAGGTACGTGTTGGCGGCGGCGTAGGCGGCCTGGCCGGCCGGCCCGGTCAACCCCGTGATCGAGGAGAACAGCACGAACGCCCTGAGCTGCGACCCGAGGGTCAGCTCGTGCAGGATCCGCGCCGCGTCGACCTTGGGCCACAGCACCCGGTCGATCACCTCGGGTTCGAGCGACGCGAGAGTCCCGTCCAGGACGATGCCCGCCGCGTGCAGCACCGCGCTCAGCGGCCGGTCCGCGGGGATCCCGGCGAGCAGCTCCCGGACGGCCTCGGCGTCACCGATGTCGACGGCCCGGACCACCGGCCGGGCACCGAGCGCGGCCAGCTCCGCCACCAGCTCCGCCGCACCGGGCGCGTCCGTCCCGCGCCGGCTGACCAGCAGCAGGTCCCGGACGCCGTACCGGACGGCGAGGTGGCGCGCGAAGATTCGCCCGAGCCCGCCGGTCCCCCCGGTGATGAGCACGGTGCCGTCCGGGCCGAACGGTGCCGCCCCGGCATCGTCCGGCGCGGCGCCGCCGGCCGGACCGGCCTGGAGCCGGGGGGCGTACGCGCGACCGGAGCGGACGGCGACCTGGGGTTCGCCGGTGGAGACGGCACGGGGGATGTCGTCGGTGGACTCGACGTCGGCGACGACGACGCGGCCGGGGTACTCGGACTGGGCGGTGCGGGCCAGGCCCCAGGCCGTGGCCTGGTCGAGGCCCGGGACGGGGGCGCCGGGGGTGACCGCGACGGCGCCCCTGGTCACCAGGACCAGGGGGCGGGGGTCGGTGTCCGGGTGGTCGCGGATGGCGGCGAGGGCGCGGTGGGCGTTCTGGTGCGGGTCCGCGGCGTCCAGTTCGACGGTGACGTGGTCGGGGGCGTGATCGGGCGCGTGATCGGGAGCGGTCGGCTCGACGGGCTGCCAGCCGAGGGAGAGCAGCGAACCGGCCGGGGTCGGCGCGGCGGCGGGCCGGAGGACCAGGGAGCCGACGGAGGCGACGGGGGCGCCGGTGTCGTCGGCCAGCAGGAGGGCGACGTCCCCGGAGCCGTTGGGGGTGATCCGGACGCGGGCCGTGGCGGCGCCCGGACGCAGGAGCTGGACGTCCGTCCAGGTGAAGGGGAGCCAGACCCGGCCGTCCTGGGCCAGGTTCAGGACGACCGGGTGGAGGACGGCGTCCAGGAGGGCGGGGTGCAGGCCGAAGGGGCCCGCGTCGCCGGTGAGGGCGACCTCCGCGAACACGGTGTCGGCGCGGCGCCAGAGGGCGCGGACGCCCTGGAACGCGGGGCCGTAGTCGTAGCCGAGGGCGGCCAGGCGGTCGTAGAGGTCGTCGATGGGTTCGGCGACCGCTCCGGCGGGGGGCCAGGAGCGCAGGTCGTCGTCGGGGACGGGGACGGAGGGGGTCAGGGTGCCGGAGGCGTGCCGGGTCCAGTCGTCGCCGGTGCGGCTGTGCAGCGTGAGGCGGCGGGCTCCGGTGTCGTCGGGGGCGGAGATCGCGACCTGGACGGGCACGGAGCCGTCCGCCGGGAGGGGAAGGGGGGCTTCCAGGGTGAGGTCGGCCGGCGTGCCGGTGGCCGTGCGCTCGGCGGCGGCCACGGCGAGGTCGAGGAAGGCCGTGCCCGGCAGGAGCACGGTGCCGGCCACGGTGTGGTCGGCCAGCCACGGCCAGGCGGAGCGGCTGATCCGGCCGGTGAGGACGTGCTCGTCGCGGTCGGCCAGCGTGACCGTCGCGGCGAGGAACGGGTGGGCGCCGGTCTCCTGGCCGAGGCCGGGCGCGTCGGCGCGTTCGGCGGGGCGCAGCCAGAAGTGCTCGCGCTGGAAGGCGTAGGTCGGGAGGTCGGCCGGGACCGCGCCGGGGAAGAACGGGGCCAGGTCGACCGGAGCGCCGTCGACCAGCGCGGCGGACAGGGCCGTCACCAGGCTCTCGGCCTCGGGACGCCCGGCGCGGAGCAGCGGGAGCGCTCCGGGCACGACCGCGCTCAGCACGGCGTCGGGGCCGACCTCCACGAACCGGACCGCCCCCTGGACGGTCAGCGCCGCCACCGCGTCCGCGAACCGGACGGTCCCCCGGATCTGCCGCGCCCAGTAGGACGGATCGGTCAGCTCGCCGGGAGCGGCGAGTGCCCCGGTCAGCGTCGAGACCAGCGGGATCGACGGCTCGCGGAGGGCCACGGACCCGGCGACCCGCTGGAACTCCGACAGGATCCCGTCCATGTGCGGCGAGTGGAAGGCATGGCTGACCCGCAGCTCCTTCACCCGGCGCCCGCGCCCCCGCCACTCCTCCGCGAGCGCCCGGACGGCGTCGGCGTCGCCCGCGACGACCACCGAGTCCGCCGCGTTCACCGCGGCCAGCACGGTCGTACGCCCGTCGGTGACCACCTCGTCCGCGGTCGCCTGGATCGCGGCCATGGCTCCGCCGGACGGCGCGCCCTGCATCAGCCGTCCCCGGGCCGCGACCAGCCGCGCCGCGTCCTCGATCGACATCACCCCGGCGACGTGGGCGGCCGCGTACTCGCCCACCGAGTGCCCGGCGACCAGGTCCGGCACGAGCCCGTGCGACGCCAGCAGCCGGGCGAGCGCCACCTCGATCGCGAACAGCGCGGGCTGGGCCGCGCCGGTACGGTCCAGCGCCCCGGCGTCGTCGCCGAGGACGACGTCGAGCAGCGGCCGTTCCAGCTGCGCGTCCAGCAGCGCCGCCACCTCGTCCAGCGCCTCGGCGAACACCGGGTACGCCGCGTACAGCTCCTGTCCCATCCCGAGCCGCTGCGCCCCCTGCCCGGTGAAGAGGAACGCCGTCCTCCCCGCCCGGGCGCTGCCCCGCAGCGCGCCGCCGCCCTGGGCGAGCGCGTCCAGCCCGGCGAGCAGTTCCTCCGGGCCGTGGCCGACGACGACCGCCCGCTCCTGGAACAGCGTCCGCCCGCTCGCGAGCGCGAGGCCGACACCGTCCACGGCCAGCCCGCCGGCCGCCTCCCGCAGCCGGGCGGCCTGCGCCCGCAGCGCCGCGTCGTCCCGCGCCGAGACGACCCAGGGCACCGGGCGGGTGGGCGAGCCGCCGCCGGCCGGCGGCAGCGGAGCGGTGTCGGTCCCGGTGGCGGGAGGTTCCTCCAGGACGAGGTGCGCGTTGGTGCCGCTGATGCCGAAGGAGGAGACGGCGGCGCGACGGGGGGTGTCGGAGGCGGGCCAGGGCCGGGCGGTGGTGAGGAGGCGGACGGTTCCGGCGGACCAGTCGACGTGGGGCGTGGGGGCGTCGACGTGGAGGGTCTTCGGGAGGGTCTCGGCGTGCAGGGCCTGGACCAGCTTGATGACGCCGCCCACACCGGCGGCGGCCTGGGCGTGGCCCACGTTCGACTTGAGGGAGCCCAGCTCGAGGGGCGGGCGGCCGGCGCGGTCGCGGCCGTAGGTGGCGATGATCGCGTCCGCTTCGATCGGGTCGCCCAGGCGGGTGCCGGTGCCGTGCGCCTCCACCGCGTCGACGTCGGCGGGGGCCAGGCGGGCGTCGGCCAGCGCGTCGCGGATGACGCGGCGCTGGGCCAGGCCGTTCGGGGCGGTGAGGCCGTTGGACGCGCCGTCCTGGTTGATCGCGGAGCCCCGGATCACGGCCAGTACGCGGTGGCCGTTGCGCCGGGCGTCCGAGAGGCGCTCCAGGAGCAGCAGACCGGCGCCCTCCGCCCAGGCCGTGCCGTCCGCGGCGGCGGCGAACGGCCGGCAGCGGCCGTCGGGGGCGAGGCCGCCCTGGCGGGCGAACTCCACGAGCATCCCCGGACCGGACATCACGGTCGCGCCGCCGGCCAGCGCCAGCTCCGTCTCGCCGGAACGGAGCGAGCGGACGGCCAGGTGCAGCGCCACCAGGGACGACGAGCAGGCGGTGTCGATCGTGACGGCGGGGCCGTTGAGGCCGAGCTGGTAGGCGATCCGGCCGGACATCAAGCTGCTGGTGGTGCCGGTCAGGACCTGTCCCTCGACCTCGGCCGGAGCCTCGTGCATCCGGGGGCCGTAGTCGAGCGTGGTGGCGCCGACGTACACCCCGGTCCCGGTGCCCCGCAGCACGCGCGGATCGAGGCCGGCGCGCTCGACCGCCTCCCACGCCAGCTCCAGCAGCACGCGCTGCTGCGGGTCCATGGCCAGGGCCTCGCGGGGCGAGATCCCGAAGAATGCCGCGTCGAACAGGCCCGCGTCGTGCAGGAACCCGCCTCGGGACACGGCCAGGTCCACATCCCAGCCCCGGTCGGACGGGACGTCGGAGGTGGCGTCGCGGCCCTCGGCCACCAGCCGCCAGAGATCCTCGGGTGAGCCGACCCCACCGGGGTACCGGCAGGCCATCCCGACGATCGCGATCGGCTCGCCGTCCTCGGCCGCGGCCCGCCGCTGCGGGAGGTCCTCGGGGTCCTCGGGCTCCCCCGCCAGCTCGGCGGTGAGGTGCCCGATCAGCTCGGCCGGGGTCGGGTGGTCGAACAGCAGCCCGCTGGGCAGGCTGAGCCCGGTGGCCCGGTCGAGCCGGTTGCGCAGCTCGACCGACATCAGCGAGTCGAACCCGAGCTCCCTGAACGGCAGGCCGGTCTCGACCGGCTGACCGGGCGCGTACTCCAGCACCGCGGCCACCTCGGCCAGCACCAGCTCGTCCACCGCACGCACCGGCCGGCGGGCGGGGGCGGGCTCCTGCGCCGGGCGGGCCGCCTGCTCCGCGGAGATGGCGGGCTCCTCGGCGGGGACGGCGGACTGCTCGGTTGGGACGGCGGGGGTGGCGGACGCGCCGGGCAGCCAGTGGCGGGTGCGCTCGAACGGGTAGGTGGGGAGCGGGACCGTGACCGGGTCGGTGAAGAGGGCGGCCCAGTCGACGTGCACGCCTCGGACGTACGCGGCGGCGACGGCGGTCAGGACGGTCTCCGGCTCGGGGCGGGACGCGCGCAGCAGCGGCACGGTCAGGCTGTCCCCGGGGGCGCGCAGCGAGTCGGCGGCGAGGGCGGCGCAGACGGCGTCCGGGCCGATCTCCAGGAAGGCGGTGGTGCCGGCGGCCTCGAGGGTGCGGACGGCGTCGAGGAAGCGGACCGGCAGCCGGATCTGGTCGGTCCAGTAGCGGGGCGAGCGCCAGAGGTCGGTCTCCTCCCGGCCGGTCACGGTCGAGACGATCGGCACGGACGGGAGGCGGTACGTCAGGCGCTCCGCGACCCGGCCGAACTCCGCCAGCATCGGTTCCATGAGGGAGGAGTGGAAAGCGTGGCTGACCGTCAGCGGGCGGGTCTTCCAGCCCCGGCGGCCCGCCTCGGCCGCGAACTCCTGCACCGGGCCGGCCGCGCCGGAGACGACCACGGACGCGGGGCCGTTGACCGCCGCGAGCCCGAGACCCGTCCCGAGCAGCGGCAGCACGTCCTCCGCCGCGGCCCGGACCGCGAGCATCGTGCCCCCGGACGGCAGCGCCTCCATCAGCCGGGCCCGCGCGGCGACCAGGGCGCAGGCGTCCGGCAGGTCCAGGACGTCCGCGCAGTGGGCGGCGGCCAGTTCACCGATCGAGTGGCCGGCCAGGCGGTCCGGCCGCAGGCCCCACGACTCGACGAGCCGGAACAGCGCCACTTCCAGGGCGAAGAGGGCGGGCTGGGTCCAGCCGGTCCGGTCGAGGTCGACGCCGCTGGTGATCACGTCGCGGAGCGAGCCGGGCAGCAGGCGGTCGAACTCGGCGCAGACCGCGTCGAAGGCGCCGGCGAACACCGGGTACCGCTCGTACAGCCCGGCCCCCATCCCGGTGCGCTGTGCGCCCTGGCCGGCGAACAGGAACGCCAGCGCGCCCGGCGCCACCGACCCGGTCACGGTCCCGGGCGCGGGAACGCCGTCGGCGACGGCGTCCAGGCCGGCGCGCAGGCCGGCACCGTCGGCGGCGACCACCACCGCGCGGTGCGCGAACCGGGTCCGCCCGGTGGCCAGCGACCATCCGACGTCCGCCGGCCCGCCGTCGGCGGAGCGGAGCGCGGCGGCCTGCGCGGACAGGGCTGTCCGGGTGCGGGCCGAGAGGATCCAGGGGATCGGCGGCGGCGTGCCGGTGGACGGGGTGCGCGGCGTGGCCGGGGACTCGGTGAGGACGAGGTGGCAGTTGGTGCCGCCGATGCCGAAGGAGCTGACACCCGCGACCAGGGGGCGGGCGGGGTCGGGCCAGGGCGTGAGGGAGCGCTGGACGGCCAGGCCCAGCCGGTCCAGCGGGATCTCCGGGTGCGGCGTGGCGAAGTTCAGGCTCGGCGGGAGCTCGCGGTGGTGCAGGCTGAGCAGGACCTTGAGCAGGCCCACCACTCCGGCGGCGCCCTCCAGGTGCCCGACGTTGGTCTTCACCGAGCCCACCCGCAGCGGGAAGGCACGGGCGGAGCCCAGGGCCGCGCCCAGGGCGGCGGCCTCGACCGGGTCACCGATGGGCGTGCCGGTGCCGTGCAGCTCCACGTACTGGGCGAGCGACGGCTCGATCCCCGCCGCGGCCCAGGCGGCGCGGAGCACCTGCTCCTGCGCGGCGGCGCTGGGGATGGTGAGCCCGTCCGCCGGGCCGTCGTTGTTGACCGCGCCGCCGCGGATCACGCCGTAGACGTGGTCACCGTCGGCCAGCGCGCGGTCGAGGGGCTTCAGGATGACGACGCCGCCGCCCTCGCCCCGGACGAAGCCGTTGGCGCGGGCGTCGAGGACGTACGCCGTGCCGTCCGGCGACAGCCCGCCGAAACGCTCGGCCGTCACGGCCGCCTCGGCGAGCAGGTTGAGGTTGATCCCGGCCGCGACGGCCAGGGTCGAGCGGCCGGACCGCAGCTCGTCGCAGGCCAGGTGGACGGCGACGAGGGCGGACGACTGCGCCGAGTCGACGGTCAGGCTCGGGCCGCGCAGACCGAGGCCGTGCGAGACCCGGTTGGCGATGACGCCCCGGTTCACGCCGGTGAAGGTGTGCTGGGTGATCGCCTCGGCGCCGCGCTGGTAGGTCAGGGCCGCGTAGTCGTCGCGGTGCGCGCCCACGTACACGGCCGTCGGGCTGCCGGTCAGCGTCGCGGGGACGATCGCCGCGTCCTCCAGCGCCTCCCAGACGAGCTCGAGGGCCAGCCGCTGCTGCGGGTCCATGACGCCGGCCTCCCGCGGCGAGATCCCGAAGAAGCCCGCGTCGAAGCCGTCGACCCCGTCGAGGTACGCGCCCCAGCGGGCGCCACCGGACCCGCTCCGCTCCGGCGGCATCTCCCGTACCGCGCTGCCCCCCCGCCGCAGCAGCTCCCAGAATTCGACCGGATTCCCCGCGCCGGGCAGCCGGCAGGAAATTCCGATAACAGCAATGGTGGTCTGACGTTCACCGATCGTCGACACGTCCGGAAAGCTAACCCGGTACCACCGGTGATATCCAGTGGCCATGGTCACCACTCGGTAATTCCTTATTGGAGAGGAAATGCCGACCCGATGGGCGGGCGATGGCGGACCGATGAGTCCGGCATTCCCTTGGTCGTCGTGCGGGCGGGTTCGGGCCCCGGTGCGGCGGCCACGACACCGGGACGGGACCCGGGATCCCGGCCGGAGCCCGCACCGGGTCACCGCAACGGACCCGGCTCAGCGGGGTGCGCGCGAGGTCGCCCGGACCAGCACCGTGTACACGATCGCGGCCACCGCCGGGCCGACCAGCACCGACAGGTCCGCGCCCCCGAGCGCCGCCGCGACCGGCCCCTGCCACGAGGTGGTGCTGACGCAGAGCCCCGCCGACACGACGCCGAGCAGCAGCGCCGCGATCCCGGGAAGCCCGAAACCCGAGGTGTACCAGTGCGGGCTCGACGGCGACTCGTCGGTCAGCGCCGGACCGTCGTACCGGTTGCGCCGCAACACGATGTCGGTCGCGTAGACGGCGACCAGCGGGCCCAGCACCGCGACCGTGAGCTCGAGGTAGCGGCTGAGGGTGGCGAGGAAGTCGTCGGCGACGAACAGGGCGTAGTAGGTGATCGCGCCGCCGATGACGCCGTCGATGAGCACCGACCGGGAGCGGCGCAGCCTGACGCCGATGGCCTGCAGGCACAGCCCCGAGGAGTAGGTGGTGAGGACGTTGGTGGTGATCGAGCCCGCCACGATCACGGCCAGGAAGACCGGGTAGAACCAGCCGGGCAGGATCTCGCCCAGCGAGGTCTGCGGATCGGTCATGTCCACGCTGGTGCCGGCGGCGACGCCGATGACGCCCAGCGCGACCGCCGGCACGAAGCCGCCCAGCGCCGTCCAGGCGAGCACGGCCTTCGGCGAGGTTCCCTCGGGCAGGTAGCGCGCATAGTCCGCACCCACCGTCCAGGACAGCGGGGCCGAGGCGACGATCGCCACCCCGACCAGCACCGCCGACCACATCGGCGCGCCCGAGAGCGGCTGCGCAGGCACGTAGCCGGCGTCGGCGTGACCGAAGACGAAGGCGCCGAGCAGCACGCAGCAGAGCACCAGGACGGCGGTGAAGATCGGGCTGAGCCGCACGATCGTCGCGTGCCCGTAGATGCTGATCGTGAAGGTGAGCGTCGCGATCACGCCGAGGATCAGCAGTTTCGTCGGTGTCGTGAGCGATGCGCCCAGGTGCTCGGCCAGTGCGAAACCGGCGAGGGAGCCGAACGAGAGGTTGATGGCCTCGTAGGAGATGGCGATCGTCCAGCTCAGCCCGGCACCGAAGACGCGGTTGCCGCGGATGCCGAACATGGAGCGCATGACCACGACGCCCGGCGTGCCCGCGGCCGGGCCGCTGACCGCGAGCAGGCCGACGCCGAGCCAGAAGGCGTTGCCCACCACCACGACGGCGAGCGCCTGCCACAGCGACAGCCCGAGCAGGAGCAGGGTCCCGCCGAGGACGACGTAGATGTAGGCGATGTTGGACGCGGCCCAGACGGCGAACAGCTCGCGGGGATTTCCGCCGCGCTCGGCCGCCGGTACGAATTCGATGCCGCGGGCCTCGACGCGCCCGAACGCATCGACCGGCACCGCCGTTGCCGGACTTTTCGGCGTCGTCTCTTCCCGGGAAGTGGTCACAGCCTGCCTCCGCGTACCTCTGTGGATTCTGCGACGGCGCCCACGAGGTCCGCGGGCAGGTCTGCGGCGAAAGGTAGAGCCGTGCAACTCACTGCCCGGTCATCGAACAGGAATCGATGAGGAACAATTGCCCCGAGCTACGGGAAAGAATTCAGGAGGCGCCGCCCTGGACGTCGAGGACGGCCTTTCCGCGGACCTGCCGGTTCAGTAGCCGGGCGACGGCTTCCTCGTAGGAGTGCCAGTCGCCCCGCCAGCCGACGGGGACCTCCAGCCGCCCCTGCTCCACGAGGCGGACGAGGTACTGCAGGTCGCCGCCGAGCGGCACGGAGATGTTGAACGTCTCGATCCGCCCGCGATCGTGGCCGATCCGGGCCTCCTCGAAGTCGATCGTGGTCGGCTCCTTGGACGCCATGCCCACCGCCGCGACGACACCGCCGGACGAGAGCCGCTGGTACGCGTCCGCCAACTGCTGGCCGCCGACGTTGTCCACCACGCCGTCGACCCGCCCCGTCATGGCCTGCGGGCCGATGACGACCTCCGCCGCGCCGAGCTCGAGCAGGCCCTCGCCGCGCTCCGGCGAGCCGACGGAGGCCACGACCTCCGCCCCGGCCAGGTGCGCGAGCTGCACGGCGTACCTGCCGACCCCGCCGGACGCCCCGGTCACCAGCACACGCCGGCCCAGCAGGGAGCCGAGCCGCCGGACGGCTTGCAGCGCGGTGATGCCGGCGACCGGCAGCGCCGCCGTGGATCCGAGGTCCACCCCGGCCGGTACGACCGCGAGCTCATCGGTGTCGACCGCGCGGAGCTCCGCCCACGCGCCGGACCAGCCGAAGGTGACCACGCGCGCTCCGGCCGCCGGGCCCGAGCCGTCGGCGGCCGGGGCGACCACGATGCCCGCCGCGTCCCATCCGGGGATCGTGCCGTCCGGCAGGTCCGGCGTCCGGAAGGCGACCTCCCCGAAGTTGAAGGAGAACGCGACGACCTCGATGAGCGCCTGCGACGGGCCGGGCCGGGGCGCCGGTGCGCTGTCCAGGCGCAGCATGTGCTGGCCGGCTCGGTGGTGGACCAGTGCCTTCATCATGAGTCCGATCTGCGTGTGTCGACCGAGTCCGTCGGGGTGGTGCTCAGCGCCACTGGTCGGCGTGCTCGGCGATGAACTGCTTGATCGTGCGCGGCGGCGTCCCCGTGACCCTCTCGACGGTGTCGTCGACCATGGCGAACGTCCCGTCGTGCACCCGGCCGAACATGCCGCCGACGACGTCGGCCAGCCACGGCGGGGCTCCGGCGAGGGCCTCCGACAGCGGCGGGACCACGGCCGTGACCTCGGCGCCGATCGCGGCGGAGATGTCCGCCGCGATGTCGGCGGTGGTGACCGCCTCCGGGCCGGTCACGGTGTAGGCCTTGCCGTGGTGGGTGGCAGGGTCCGCGATCGCCCGCACGGCGACGGCCGCGATGTCCCGGGTGTCCACCCAGGCGATCGGCGCACCGTCGGTGGCCAGGCTGATCACCCGCTCGGTGCGGATCGCGTCGAGGAAGTAGCGGGGATCGGTCAGCACCTGCTGGAACCACGACGGGCGGAGGATCGTCCAGCGGCTCGCGGTGCCGGTGACGGCGGCTTCGACCCGCTGCACCCAGCCGTCGGCCGCGACCCGCTCCGCGCCCTGCTCGGAGACGAGGACGATGTGCGCGTCCGGTGCGGCGGCGATGAGCTGCCTGACCAGCTCGGGCGAGTCCTGGACGTCGGGGCGTCCGAGGTAGATCGCATCCGCCCCGTCCACCGCCTTCGACCAGGTCGCCTGGTCCCGCCAGTCGAAGGGGACCGTCGTCGGCGCCTGCGGGCTCCGCGAGGACCCGCCGCGGACCTCGGTGTCACCGCGTTCGACGAGCTGGGCCACCACTTCGCGGCCGGTCTTGCCGCGGGCTCCGGTGACGAAGACGGTTCGGGTCATGTGATCGGTCCTCGGTGGGTTCGGTCAGGCGGACGGGCGGACGGACAACGCGTGGCCGAACTCGCCACGCGGATCCCACTGCTTCTTGACTGCCTGGAGGCGGGCGTAGTTGTCCTTGAAGTACAGCTCGTGCCACGGGACGCCGGAGCCGTTCAACGCCGGGTCGGCGACGTCGGCGTCGGCGTAGTTGATGAAGCAGCCGTCCGTGACGTCGTTGGACCGGGGCACGCCGCCGGACGAGGCGTAGACGTCCGCGTAGCACTCCCGGATCCACCGGTCGTGGCGATCGTCCTCCGACCCGTCGGTCCACAGCGTCACGTACAGCAGCTTCAGCACCGAGTCGCGCTGGGCGACCGCCGTCGCCGCCGGCTCGACCGCGTTGATCCGGCCACCGAAGGACACCAGTGCGACCATCGAGAACGGGTTGTCGTAGTCGTCCCGCGTCAGCTGCCGGTAGAGGGCGGCGAGTTGGTCCGCCGGCATCGCCTTCCGCATGTACGCGGACTTCGCCTTCCAGCGGGGCAGCGACCCCTCGACGAACCCGAACCACTCCCGGACGACGTAGAACCACGGCAGGACGCTGCGGTCGTTCACCGTGTAGTCGACGCCGGTGCCCTCGTTGACCGCCGCGAGGAACCGGTCGAGGTATCCCTGCGCATCGGGCGCACTCGCGTCGACCTGCGTGCTCATCCGGAACATCCCCGCAGCCCGGTGCTGCGTCTTGAGCTGGCTGTAGAGGCCCGTGCCGGGGGAGTCCGGAGCGGAGTTGGCCTCGTGCCACTCGCTGAAGTTGCGGACCAGGCGGGAGAAGCTCTCCTCGGTGAGATCGTCCCACGACCATGCGACGTCGGACACGAGAAGCTCCGCGGGCGGAGTGGGCAGCTGATCGGCCGGTTCCGCCGAGCCGGCGTCCGGAGCGCGCAGCCAGTACTTGGTGATCACGCCGAAGTTGCCGCCGCCGGCGCCGGTGTGCGCCCACCACAGTTCACGATGTGGATCGTCCGGTTCGCGGGTGGCCACGACCGTGCTGCACCGCCCGCTCTCGTCGACGACGACGACCTCGACCGCATGGAGGTAGTCCACGGTGAGTCCGTACATCCGGGAGAGCGCGCCGTAACCGCCGCCGACGATGTGCCCGCCGGCGCCGACCGTGGGGCACGTCCCGCCGGGGATGGTGACCCCCCAACCGCGGTACAGCGTCTCGTAGACGCGTCCCAGTGACGCCCCCGGCTCGACGGCGAACGCACGGCGTTCCTCGTCGTAGTAGACCGCGTCCAGACCGGCGAGGTTGAGCACCACCTGGATGTCGTCGGAGGTGGTGAAGTCCTCGTCGCAGTGACCGCCGCTGCGGACCGTGATCTTCAGGCCCCGGTCGACGGCTTCCTGCACGGCCTCCACGACCTCGGCCGCGGACGAGACGAGTCGCACGTACTCCGGAGCCCCGACCCAACGGGTGTTCGCGCCGCTCGTCAGTCCCCGGTAGCGGGCATCGCCTTCTCGGACCACCGCTCCACTCAGCACGTCGACCGGTGCCCTCTCGTACGTGGTCCGTCCATGACCCTGGACCTCCTGCTCGATCACTCGGACAAGCCCGTTCCTCGCGCACGACCGAGGCTTGTCCAGGACGCTGACGCATCCTGGACAAGCCTCGGCGTATCCCGCACGACGTGCGGCCGACTCCCGTGCTCGACCTACTTGGCGTTCTCCAAGGTCGGGTAGTCGGTGTAGCCGACGTGGTCGCCGCCGTAGAACGTCGCCTGGTCCGGCGTGTTGAACGGACCGCCGGCCTTGATGCGCGCGTCGAGGTCGGGGTTGGCCAGCCACAGCGCCGCCAGGGACACCGCGTCCGCGATACCGGCCTCCATGGCCTGCTCCGCCGCCTCGGCGGTGGCCGGGTAGACCGCCATGGTCTCGTGCGGGTTGAGGATGAGCGTGCCGGGCCACACGGCCCGCAGCTGCTTGGTCAGATCGCGCGTGCCCATCTCGATCACGTGCACATAGGCGATGCCGAGCCCCGCGAGCTCGTTCAGCAGCGGGGTGTAGACCGACAGCGGGTCCGACTCGACCATGCTGTTGTACGGGCTGCCCGGCGACACCCGGATGCCGACGCGGTCGGCGCCGACGACGTCGGCGACCGCGCGCACGACCTCGACGACGAAGCGGATGCGGTTCGCGACGGAGCCGCCGTACTCGTCGGTGCGCAGGTTGGTGTTGTCGGCGAGGAACTGGTGGACCAGGAAGCCGTTCCCGCCGTGCACCTCGACCCCGTCGAAGCCGGCCTCGATGGCGTTGCGCGCGCTCTGCGCGAACTCCTCGATGACGGTGCGGATGTCCTCGGCGGTCATCTCCCGCGGCGTCGGGTGGTCCAGCGGGCCCTGGAAGCTGATCATCTGCTCACCGGAGGCCACCGGGGACGGCGCGATGGGCAGCTCGCCGTCCGGGTACAGCGACGGGTGCCCGATCCGGCCGCAGTGGGTGAGCTGGGCCACGATGCGGCCGCCCTTGGCGTGCACCGCCTCGGTGACGGTGCGCCAGGCGGCCACCTGCTCGGCACTGTGCAGGCCGGGGGTCAGGATGTAGCCCTGGCCGAGCACGCTCGGCTGGATGCTCTCGGAAACGATCAGGCCGGCGCTGGCGCGCTGGGCGTAATATTCGGCGGTGGTCGGGGTGACGACCCCCTCCAGGGTCGCCCTGTTCCGCGTCATCGGGGCCATCACCAGGCGGGACGGCAACTGCAGCGCGCCAACTGTCACCGGATCGAACAGGGTGCTCACGACTTCTCCTCACGAACGCTGGACGTGCCTGTACGCGCAAAATGCGTGATTAGCTCAGGGGAATCCTGACATGTTCCCTTGAGCGAATCAAGCACCTGCTCGGAGTCGTGGTGGCTCCCCTGTGCATGGCTTACGATCGATCCATGGCAGTGCCCGCCGTACCCGCGAGCGGCGCGACCGACGTCGAGCAGGCGATGTTCGAGTTCGTCGACGCCTACAACCAGGCGTGGGAGGCCGCGGCGAGCGAGCACGGGCTGAGCACGGCCCACGCCTGCGTGCTCGGACGGGTCGAGACCCGCCGCAGCATGGGGGAGCTGGCCGAGGAACTGCGCTGCGACGCCTCCAACATCACCCAGATCGTCGCCCGCCTCGAGGCCCGCGAGCTGGTCCACCGCGAGCCCAACCCGGAGGACAGGCGCTCCCGGCAGATCGTGCGCACGCCGAGCGGCGACGACCTGTACGGCGAGTTCGAGGAGTCCTTCGAGTTCCCGAGGGCGGCCGCGTCGAACCTCACCGTCGCCGAACGCAAGCAGTTCGCGGCGCTGCTGCACAAGGCGCTGCGGCGCTGACGCCGCGAGGGCCGGGCCCGCGGAGCGAGCCCGGCCCTCGCCGGCTCCGTCCCGCTCACCCCGCCGGCAGCAGCCCGAGCTGCGCCGACATCTGCAGGTTGTCGTAGCCGATCAACCAGGTGGAGATCTTTCCCCCGGAGAACTGGTAGATGTCGTAGCCCTCGAGGTCGAACTTCTTGCCGGTGGCCTCGATCCGGGGGCCCGGGTTCTCCGGCGGCCAGCCCTGGATGTGGCCGGTGAGGGTGCCGGTGCCGCGCCACCGCACCGAGAGGCTGTTGCCGTCCAGCGCGATGTACGGCGCGCCGATCTCGGTGAAGTGCATGTCCGGGAAGGCGGTGTAGGTGATCTCGGCGAAGCGGCGGAACTCGTCGTGGCCGTCGGTGAAACGGCCCTGCATCGCCGGGTCCTCGACGTGGACGTCCTCGGCGCACATCGCGAGCTGCGCGTCGATGTCCTGGTTGTTCACCGCCGCGAACCAGCGGGTCATGAAGCCGTCGAGCTCGGCCGGCAGGGACCCGCCGAGCTGGGCTCGCGCCTTGCCGTAGGTCTCGCCGAGGTAGTCGAGATGCTGTGCGATGGACAACGGGACTCCTTTCAGGGGCGGATGTCTGGAGGGGTCAGTCCGGTCGACGTACGGCGAGCGCGTGCGTGAACGCGTCCCGCGGGTCCCACGTCGCCTTGATCTGCTGCAGCTTCGGGTACGCGCTGCCGAAGTACAGCTCGTGCCAGGCGACACCCGAGGTGTTCAGCGTCTCGTCGAGCAGGTCGGCGTCGATGTAGTTGACGATCGCGCCGTCGCCGGTGCCGCGGAGATCCGGCACGCCCCCCGTCGATGCGTAGACGTCGGCGTACCAGCGGCGCAGCCACGCCAGGTGCACCGCGTCGTCGGCCTCGTCCGCCCACATCGTGAGGTAGAGCAGCCGCATGGCCGAGTCCCGCTGCGGGGTGGCCGTCGCCTGCTCCCCGACCGCGTTGACGGCCCCGCCGTACCCGCCGATCTCCACCATGGTCGCCGGGTTGTCGAAGCCCGGGTCGGACAGGTGGCGGTACATCGCCCGCAGCTGCTCGTCGGTGAAGGCGGTGCGCAGGTACGCCGACTTCGCCTTGAAACGACCCTTGCCCTCCCAGCCGTCCCCGCCGAGACCTATCCAGCTGGTCACGTGCTCCAGCCAGCCGACCGTCGTGCGCTCCTGCCGGTAGGTCAGGCCGGTGCCCTCGTTGACCGCGGCGAGGAACTCGTCGAGCAGCCGCTCGGCGCCCGGCGTCCCGGCGTCGAGCTCGGTCGACATCAGGAACTCCCCCGCCGAGACGTGCCGCGGCTTGAGCGCACTGAAGATGTTGACCGACGGCGAGTCGGGGGCGCTGTTGTCCGCGTGCCACGAGCTGAAGTTCTTCAGCAGGCGGCTGAACGCCTCCTCGGTCATCGCGTCCCACGACCACGCGACCTGCGAGAGGATCAGTTCCTGCGGCGCGGCGGGCAGCTGCGCGGCCGGATCGTCGCCCTCGGCGCCCGGCGAGCGCAGCCAGAACGTCGTCACCAGCCCGAACGTGCCGCCGCCGCCGCCGGTGTGGGCCCACCAGAGATCGCGGTTCTCGTCGTCGGCGCGCCGGCTGGCGACGACCTTGCGCGCGCGGCCGTCGTTGTCGACGACGACCACCTCGACCGCCTCCAGGTAGTCGACGAGCTGACCGAGCTGCCTGGACAGCGGACCGTACCCGGCGTTGACCATCTGCCCGGCCAGCGCCACCGGCGGTCCCGCACCCGCGGGGACCGTCACCTGCCAGCCCTCGTACAGCTTCCGGTACAGCTCCACGGTCGAGATGCCCGCCCCGACGGCGAACGCGGACCGCTGCGGGTCGAACTCGACCGACGTCAGCTGCGAGGTGCTGACGACCGCCCTGACACCACGGTTGGTGAGCAGGTCCTCGTAGCACGCGCCGCTGCTGTGGATCGCGAACCGGTCCCCGTTGTCGACCACGTGCTGGACCGCTTCGACGGCCTCGTCCGCCGTGACGGGCAGCAGGACGTAGTCGGGCGTGCCGGCCCCCCACCTGCCGTTGAAGCTCGCGGTCAGGGGTGCGTACCGTTCGTCGCCGGGCTTGACGACCGCGACGGAAGAGCTCTGCATGTGATCCTCGCCTGTGATGATTGCGTCGAATGTGCCGCTCGCCGAGCTCAGCCGATCGGCGCCAGCCGCTCGCCGTCGGTGTCCCGGATCTGGCTGCACACGTCGCGCAGTGCCTCGGTGAGCTTCCCGATCTCGGCGGTGCCGATGTTCGCGGACGGCTCGAACCGCAGGGTGTACACCGCGCTCGAGGTCGGGAACGTGCGAATGCCGTGCTCGCGCAGCAGGAACCCGGAGACGTAGTAGCCGAAGAACCCGGATCCGTGGAGTTCCCGCAACGTGCCGGAGCGCGCGTCACTCTGCTCGACGAACTCGAGGCCGGCCATCAGCCCGCGCCCGCGCACGTCCTTGACGACGTCCGGGAATTCCTTCATCAGTCCCTGCAGCGCGGTCAGCAGTTCCGCTCCGCGCGACTCGGCGGTGCGGTAGACCTCGCCGTCGTCCGCTTCCAGCAGGTCCAGCACCTTGGCCGCGATCAGGCACGAGAAGCTGTCCTTGGCGAACGTCGAGCTGTGCATCATCTCGAAGTCGCTCTTGTAGCGCGAGGCCCGCACCAGCATCACGGCCACCTTCGCGATCCCGCCGCCCAGGCTCTTGGCCAGGGCGTAGTAGTCGCCCCGCAGGCCGAGGTGGGTGCTCGCCAGGAACGCGCCGGTGCGCCCCATCCCGCTCTGGATCTCGTCCACGACGACCGGGATCTCCAGCTCGGCGGCCACCCGCTGCAGGTCGCGGACGAACGGCTCCGGCATCTCGTGGATGCCGCCCTCGCCCAGGATCGGTTCCAGCACCACTGCGCAGAACCGCGGGAAGGGCCGCTGCACGACCGTGATCCGGTCGCCGTCGATCGCCACGTCGTGCAGCCACCGGCGTTCGGATCGCACGACGTCGTCCACCGCGCCAGGCTCGTCGACCGGCACGAACCGCGCCTGCGCGGCGAGTGCCGAGAACACCGCCCGGTAGACCGGGTTGTGGGTGAGCTGCGTGCTGCCGGCGAGCTTGCCGTGGAACGACCCCACCGGGGTGAGGAACAGCGGTGGCGTGCCGGCGAACACCGCGTCGTTGTGCGCGGTCACGTCCGCGAGGAGCGCGTCCGCCTCGCCGGCGGCGACGGTGCCGTCCGCCACAGCGGTCCGCGCCGCCTCGATGCTGGCCCCGATCTCGGCGCGCAGCGTCTCGACCCGGATGTAGCGCTCGAACTCCGCGTGCTTCATCGCGGCCTCGATCGCCTCGGCACCGCTGTTGGCGAAGATCGCGAAGTAGGACTCGTCGGAGCCGGTCTCCCGCTTGATGATCCGGTTGAGCTTGGCCGCGACCTCGTTGGCGTACGGATGGCGCGAGAACTGCGCGTGGATCGGCGTCTGCGCGGCGAGCAGCTCCCGGGCGTACGCGATGAGCTCCGGGTGGCTGTGACCGAGCAGCGTCGATCCGTAGCCGCCGACGAAGTCCAGCACCGGGACGTCCTCGGTGCCTCTGCGGTAGTAGAGCGTGTCGCCGTCGCCCCGGACGTACTCCACGTCCAGTCCCGCGCTGGCCAGCACCCCGCGGAGGTACGGTTCGGCGAGTTCCTCAGTTGCCGTCGCGGTCATCGGGCCTCCTGTTCGGCAGTGGCGAGCCGCAGGATCTCGGCGGCGACCGCCTCGGGTGCCTGCTGCGGCTGCCAGTGCGACGTCTCCGGCAACGTGGCCAGCCGGTACGGGCCGGTCACGTGCCCCGCGGTCTCGGCGACCGAGAGCTTGCTGACCGCGAAGTCGCTCGGGCTCCAGACGAACGTGGTCGGCACCGACACGGTGCCGAACTCGAACGGCTCGCCGAGCAGGTTGTTCGCCCGGTACCAGTTGAGCGCGGCGTCCAGGACGCCGGGCTGCGAGTGCTTGTGGACGTACCGCTCCACCTGCCCGGGCGTCAGCACGCCCTCGCCGGCCTGCAAGAACCAGGCCCGCAGCTGCGCCGAGTCGTCGGCCAGGAACTCCTGGGCCGAGCCGCTGGACATGAGCATCTCGACGTACTGGGAGCCGTGCTGCTGCTCCTCGTCGACGCGGAAGGCGTGCTGGTACGCGTCCAGGTGCGGGATCGCCAGCGCGACGAGGCTGCGCACCCGGTCCTTGTGCCGGGCACCCAGGTACCACGCGACCGCCGCGCCCCAGTCGTGCCCCGCGACGTGCGCGGACTCGACGCCGAGCGCGTCGAGAATTCCGAGCGCATCGCCCGCGAGCAGCGGCAGTGCGTAGTCGGCGACGTCGGTGGGCCGGGCACCGTCGGAGTACCCGCGCTGGTCGGGAGCGATCGTGCGGAGGCCGGCGTCGTTCAGGATCGGCGCGACGTCCACCCACGACTCCCGACTGTGCGGGAAGCCGTGCAGCAGCAGGACGGCAGGGCCGTCCGCCGGACCGTCGACGTCCACGTCGAAGGTGAGGTCACCGAGGGGGATCCGTCGAAGTGTCATCGCGGCTCAGCTCGCCAGGATCTTGGCTTCGAGGTGCGGCTGGTGCAGCACGGTGTAGTGGTCGGCGAGACCGATGACCCGCTGGAACGCCCTGGAGACCTCGGCGTCCCGGCTGGCGGCGTCCTGCGTCTTGGCGATGAACTCCTGCGTCTCCAAGGTTTCCGCGGTCCGCTCCCCCTCCACCCCGGGGAAGGCCAGGTCCGCGCTGACCGCCATGTCCCAGCACCCGTCGATCGCCTTGGTCGCGAGGTCACGGAAGTAGGCGAGGGGGTCGACCGGGCCGCCGCCGGCGACGTGGTCACGCAGCACGATGGAATCGAGCGCGGCGACCGTCATGCCCTGCGCGTAGCTGGGGTTGAAGCTGGCCACCGCGTCACCGGTCACCAGGAACCCGGCCGGGAAATCGGACATCAGCTCGTAGCGCCGGCGCAGGTTGGTGGGGAACTTGTACGCGACCGGGTCGTTGAGCGGCTCGGACTGCTGCAGGATCTCGTAGATGTCCGGGGCGGCCAGGGACTTGATGAAGTCCAGGTAGCCCTCCGGGTCGGTCGGCGGGTGATCACCCAGGATGCCGTAGGCCGTCACGATGGCCCGGCCACCGTCGATCTTCTGGCAGATGCACCCGCGCGGAACGCCGGCGGAGGCGACCGTGTTGACGGAGATGTTGCCCTCGAACGCCGCGTCCGGGATCCGGTAGTACCGGGTGGCGTAGCCCATCCCGATCTTGTGCTTCTCCTCCGGCACCCGCCCGTAGCCGAGGTCCTCGAGCCACACCGCGGCGCGTGACCCGCGGCCGGAGGCGTCGACCACGAGATCGGCCGGCAGCAGGGTCTCGTGCTTGCCCTCCGGGAACACCCAGACACCGCGGACCTGCTTGCCGTCGTCGCCGACCTCGAGCCGGCTGATGTCGGTCTGCTCCGACAGCACGACGTTCGGCAGCGCGAGGACGCGGTCGCGGATGTGCGACTCGAAGAACGGTCGCGACGCGGTGAGGCAGACCATTCCGGAGTCGGTCTGCACCAGGCGCTTGCCGTTGATGATCCACCGGACGTCATTGGCCGCGTCACCGATCGCCGAGCCGTCGGCGACCATCTGGTCGGTGATTCCCGGGAAATGCTCCTCGGTGATCTGCTGACCCCGCGAGAGCAGGCCGTGCAGGTGGTGTCCCTGCGGCAGACCACGCCGGAGCAGGTTCGGTCCGGTCACGTGGTCGCGGTCGACAAGCGTGACCTTGTCGTACTCAGCGGCCAGCACACGGGTTGCGAACAACCCCGCCAGTCCTCCGCCAAGCACGACAGCGCTCGTAGCCTTACGGCTGTTCATCGCATCTCTCCTCTGCGCCCGGTCTCTGCTCGTCGCAGATTCCGCGACACTCTCCGCCGGAGCCGGTTCTGCCGGTCAACGTAGCCGCACGCATATCGCCGGCCGGTCATCGCTCGGAAACTGCGTTGACCATGAACGGGAACCCGGCGGCGTCGGCGAGCGGCCCGCCTGTGTTCTCGGGTTCGAGTGGGGTTCTCGCGAGAAACCCCGGCTCGCGGAACCCGTCGCCGGCGTCGGTCCCGACGTGCGGAGTCGAGAGGTCGAAAAGAGCCGCCGAACAGCGAACCAGCAGGTCAGAGCCCCACGCTCCGCTGGAACTCAGGACACGCCCTAAATCAGGTCAACATAGCCGCACGATCGCCATCGGCCGGTCATTGCTCGGAAATTGCGGCCCGGCCGGCCACGCGTTCAGCACGAAGGATTTCACCGGGGCCGGCGTCCGCGGTGCTGCGGTGGATGTGCGTCGCTCCGACCGGAGTCGGGCTCCGCGGACCCCTCACCTCGGTCCCCGACCGTCCCGGGGACGTGCCAGGGTGGGGTGGTGAGATTCAGCTTCGAGGCGCGGTTGTGGAGGTGGGACGCGCGCCGTACGGACAGCTGGATGTTCGTCAGCCTGCCGGCGGAGGCGTCGGCGGAGATCCGGGACCTGGTGGGGACCGCGCCGCGGCGCGGGTTCGGGTCGGTGCGGGTGCGGGTCACCGTGGGCGGCAGCACGTGGGCGACCTCGATCTTCCCGGACGCCGCGCGGGGCGGCTACTCGCTGCCGGTCAAGAAGGCGGTACGCCGGGCGGAGGACCTGGACGAGGGGGACCTCGCCACGGTGACCGTCGAGCCGCTGGACCGGTGACGCGGGTCGCCCCCGCCCCCGAGGACTCCCCCGCCCGAGGACCGGCCCGGCCGGGGGATCCCGGCGGCCCGGCGGCCGTGCGGCTCCGCCCCGAGGGTCGGCGACGGTGCCCCACTCGGGCCGTCAGCTGTCCAGGTAGCGGTGCAGCGACGAGGTCAGGTCGGCCACGAAGGCGTCCCGGGTGCGCTCGGGCAGCAGGTCCAGGGACAGGTACGGGTTGAGGTCCTCCAGCTCGACCAGGAGCAGGTCCCCGGCCCGGGTCCGGCAGGCGTCCACCCGCTGTACGCCGTGGTCGAGGGTGTTCCACTCGATGAACCCGCGGGCGAAGTCGAGGTCCGCGTCGGTCGGGTCGTACGGGGCCAGCGCCCAGCGCCGGGCCGGGTCGGGGGCGTGCAGGGCGTACTGGAAGGCGTCGTCGACGTAGTAGAACGAGACCTCGTAGCGGAAGTCCACCCGCGGCTGGGCCAGCAGGTTCCCGGAGGCGAGGGCGCCGGCCAGCCGGTCCCGGGGGACGAAGGTCAGGCCGATGGAGTCCGCGCCGGCCCGCGGCTTGACCGCGTACTCGGCCGCCGCGGGCAGCAGGTGCAGGTCCTCGGGCCGGTCGACGGTCGGGATGACCGGGTGCCCGGCGGCGGTCAGCTCCACCAGGTATCCCTTGCCGGCCATGTCGCCGCGGCCGGACAGCGGGTTGTAGACCCGGGTGCCGCGCGCGGTGGCCTGCTCCCGGAAGGCGTCGTACCCGGCGCGGTAGTGCAGCACCGGACCGCTGTTGCGGACCACGACCACGTCGAAGGCGTCCATCAGCGCGACCGCGTCCAGCGGGTGGCACAGGGCGAGGTCGAACCCGGCCCGCAACCGCGAGGTCAGGAAGACGTCCTCGTCGCCGTAGCGCCGGCCCCGGGCCGGGTACGCGAGGTCGGTCACGAACAGGACGCTGCGGCGCGCGGGCAACGGTGCACCTCCGGTCGGGCGGTCGCCCGGTGAAAGGTACGGCGAGCGGGCATGCATCTCCCGGGCGGACCTGTCCGGGCCCGCCGACGAGGTGAGGGAGTTGGAGCAGGCATGTTGGTGGCGTTCTCGGTGAGTCCGGTGGGGACCGGGGAGACGGTGGGGGCGGCGGTCGCGGAGGCGGTCCGGGTGGTCCGGGAGTCCGGGCTGCCCAACCGGACCGATGCCATGTTCACCACGCTGGAGGGCGAGTGGGACGAGGTGATGGCGGTGGTCAAGGCGGCCACCGAGGCCGTCGCCGCGCAGTCGCCCCGGGTCAGCCTGGTGCTCAAGGCCGACCTGCGGGAGGGGATGACCGACATGATGTCGGCGAAGATCGCCTCGGTGGAGAGGCACCTGCAGGCGTGAGCTACCGGCACGTCTCGTTCACCACCGACTACGGGACCGCCGACGGGTTCGTGGCCGCCTGCAAGGGGGTGCTCGCGGTGCGGGCGCCCGGGGTGACGGTGATCGACGTGACCCACCAGGTCCCGCCGCAGGACGTACGGCGGGGGGCGGCGGTGCTCGCCCAGACCGTGCCGTGGCTGCCGCCGTCGGTGCACCTGGCGGTGGTGGACCCCGGCGTCGGCACCGAGCGGCGCGGGGTCGCCGTGCTGACCGGCCGCGGCGTGCTGGTCGGGCCGGACAACGGCCTGCTGCCGCCGGCCGCGGACGCGCTGGGCGGGGTCACCGCGGCGTACGCGCTGACCGAGCCCGCCCACCACCTGCCGGTGGTGTCGGCCACCTTCCACGGCCGGGACGTGTTCGCGCCGGTCGCGGCCGCGCTGTGCCGCGGGCTGGACCCGGCCGAGCTGGGACCGCCGGTGGCCGACCTGGTGCGGCTGCCGGTGCCGGCCGTCCGCACCGGGCCGGGCGTCCTGCGGGCCACCGTGGCCACGGTGGACGGCTTCGGCAACGTCCAGCTGGCCGCGACCGCGGCCGACCTCGCCGCGGCCGGGCTGTCCGGCGCGGTCCGGGTGGTGGCCGGGGACACCGCGCTGGCGGCCCGGACCGGGCGGACCTTCGCCGACGTGCCGGCCGGCGAGCCGGTGGTGATCGCCGACAGCGCGGGCCTGCTCGCGGTGGCCGTCAACCGGGGCGACGCGGCGGCGCTGCTCGGCGTACGGGCCGGCGACGGGGTCAAGATCGAGAGTATAAGATTAGGCAGCTTCTAATCTTACGAGAATGTCGGGCGGCTGCGGTGACTCACATGATTCCGGACCCGGTCGAGGCCAGGGCGCGACTCCGCGCGGAGGCCGATCGGGTGCTGGTCGCACTGTCGGCCGGCCCGGCATCGGGTGTGGAGAGCGAGAAGGTCGACCTCAAGGAGGAGGCCGGCCGGCGCGGGCGGGATGGGACCCTGCAGCCGGGGACCGCGACCAACCCGACGGCGGCCGAGCACCTCGCGGGCGAGGTCCGGTGCTTCTCCAACACCCCTGGCGGTGGGGTCATCGTGCTCGGGGTCGACGACAAGACGTTGGGTCCGCTGGGCACCCAGCTCAACACCGAGTGGCTGCGACAGCGTCTGGACGACCTGACCGGGATCGCTCCCGTCATCGAAGAGCGGCACCTCCGCGGCATCAGGATCCTCATCCTGCTGGTGAGCGAGAGCCCGGAGCCGGTGGAGGACCCTGATCACCGCCTTCGCTGGCGGGTCGGGGACCAGTGCCGGACCGTGGACCGGGCCGAATGGTGGAGCCATCGCGCCGCCCGGATCGGCCTGGACCCCATGGCCGCGACGACGGAGCGGGGGGCGGCGGACATCTCGACGCGCGCCCTGGCGGTGACCCGCGACTACCTCCGCGCCGGTGGGGACCTCGATGCGGCCGAGTCCGGCAACACCGAGCTACTCACCCGGCTCGGCGTCCTGCGGCCCGACGGCCGGCTGAGTCAGGCCGGCGTACTGCTGCTCTGCCCGTCGTCGGTGCCGCTCGTCGAGCTGTCCCGGCTGGACGTGGTGGGCGGGGACGTGACATTGCGCTACACCCAGCCGGCGGGGACCAGCCTCATCGAGGCGCTGCAGGCGGTGGAGGACCGACTCGACGCCGTCAACGGCGTACGGCCGTCCAGCCGGGGGTTCGTGGAGAGCGGGCAGCGCTTGCTGCCACCCCGGGCCGTGCGGGAGGCGATCCTCAACGGGCTGACCCACCGCGACTGGTTCCAACCCGAGCCGACGGCCGTACGGTGGGTGGAGGCGGACGACCTGCTGGAGGTGACCAGCCCCGGCGGCTTCACCGGAGGCGTGACCCCGTCGAACGCCCTGTCGACGCGCCACTCGAGGTATCCGGCGCTGGCCGACCTCTTCCGGGCGCTCCGACTGGTGGACCGACAGGGGGTGGGCGTCCCGCGGATGTACCAGACGATGCTCGCCGAGGGCCACCGGCCGCCACTCCTGGAGGAGGTCGCGGGGCCACGCGTCCGCACCACGCTGGCGGGACGGCCACTGCTGCCGGTACTCGCGCACCTGCTCGCCGCGATCGAACCGGCGCCGCGCCGACGCGACGTACGCGTCGCCGTCCTCCTCGACGCCCTTCTCCGGCAACCCTTCCTCACCCTGGACCAGGTCGGCCGGGTCCTCCAGTCCGGTCGGGACGCGGCCACCGTCGCCCTGGCCGCGATCGAGGAGTGCCACGTCGAGGGCCGGTCGCTGTTCGTGCACGTCGCCGGGACGTGGCGGTTGGAAGCCTCGACCGCACGGGACGCGGCGGCGGGACGGTACGGTCCGGTACCCGCTGCCGGTGAGCTCCTGTGGTTCCGGGCCAGCGGAGCCGCGACGGTGCGCCGAGTGGCACAGGTCTGGCTCGCCGATCACCCGCGAGTGACGTCCGGGGACGTCGCCGGCCTGACCGGCATGCACCAGCCCTACGTCTCCAAGGTCCTGTCCGACCTCGCGAGCCAGGGCGACCTGCTGGTGCGGGGGCCCGGGAAGGGACGGGCCGCCCACTTCCTGCCGGCGCCAACGTCGAGCACGAGCTGATCCGGAGCGGCGGGTCGGGTGCGGGCGGGCACCCGGCCCGGGCGGTCAGCGGCGGGCCTGGGCGATCAGGACGGTGGCCTGGTCGGCGGAGACCTCGGCGCCGTACACCGGGGTGTCCGGCTGCTGGCGCCAGCTGTCCACCAGCAGGCCGGTGTCCACCGCGGTGAAGCCGATCTGGTCGATCAGGTCGGTCAGCACGGCCTTCGCCGCGGCGTCGTCGCCGGCGATCGGGATGGCCCGGCGGTCGGCGGCCGGGGCGTCCGGGCGGCCGAGGTCGCGCAGGTGCTCCCAGTGGATGGTGTTGAACGCCTTGGTCACCCGGGCGTCGGGCAGGTGCCGGGCCAGCAGCCCGGTCGAGGTCAGGGCGCCGGAGTCCAGCTCGGCGATCCGGCCGTCCCGCGCGGGGTAGTAATTGTTGGCGTCCACGACGATCCGGCCGGCGAACGGCTCCGGCGGCAGGTCCGCGTACGCCCCCAGCGGGATGGCGAGCACCACGACCTCGCCGAACGCGGCGGCCTCGGCGGCGGTGGCGGCGTGCGCCCGCGGGCCGAGCGCGGCGACCTGGCCGGCCAGCGTCCGCGGGTCCCGCGAGTTGGCCAGGGCCACCTCGTGGCCGGAACGGGTGAACAGGGTCGCGAGCGTGCCGCCGATGTTGCCGGCGCCGACGATGCCGATTCTCACGACCGGCCCAACCCCCGGTCCGGTCGGGCTGTTCCCCGGTGCGCCTCGACGAAGGCGGTCAGGCTGGCGATGGTGGCCAGCGCGTCCAGGTCCAGGTCCAGGTCGGCCACGTCCACCCCGGACTCCGCGCGGACCTCGGCCAGCAGCCGGACCACGGTCACCGAGTCCAGGCCGAGGCCGCCGGACAGCAGCGGGGTGCCGGCCGGCAGCGCCGCCGCGGCTGGGTCGCCCAGCACCCGGGCGAGGATCTCCGGCACGCTCACAGGTCCTCCCGCACGGTGACCCACTCCGGGTACGCCGGCGCCGGGTCCAGGTCGCGGGCGAACACCGCGGTGTCGCCGTCCCGGGACGCGGCGGCGAACCCGGCCGCGCGCAGGCCGAGCCGGACCGGCACGTTGCGCTCGGTGAGCCGGCACGGGACGAGCAGCCGCCGTGCGCCGCGGGTGGCGGCGAGCCGGCCGGTGCCGGCCAGCAGCACCGGCACGGCGCCGCGGCCACCGGCCCGGCAGGACACCGCGACCAGCTCGACCCGCCACTCCGGGCCGGCCGCGGCCGGCACCGCGGCCACCCCGACCAGCCCGTCGTCGCCGAACCGGTCGGCCAGCTCCAGCACCACCCGGGTCCCGTCGGGCAGCGCCGCGCCGGTGGAGTTGTACTGCGTGGTCCGCCGGGCCAGCTCGGCCAGCCGGTCGGCGTCCGCCGGCACCGCCGCGCGGACGGTCGCCCGCAGGTCGCACCACCGCAGGAAGTCCTCTTCGGACCCGGCGAACCCGGCCCGGGCCGCCCGCCGGGCCGCCCGCTGCCGGTAGCTGTCCAGCCGGCCCCGGGCGGCCGCGGTCACCGGCCCCGGGTCGAACTCCGGCCAGTCCAGCGCCTCCGGGACCTCCTCCGGCGCCAGCACGACCACCTCGGGCAGGGTCCGCTCGACGTCGGCCCGCTCCATCGGGTCGTCGTCGACGAACGCCACCGCGTCCAGCCGTACGTCCAGGGCGTCGGCGATCCGGCGCAGGGCGTCGACCTTGCGGCCCCAGCCGTACTGCGGGACGACGAAGCGGTCGCCGAACAGCGACTCGACCAGGGTGCCGACCTCGGCCGGGTTGCGGCTGGCCACGCTGAGCAGGATCCCCCGCCCGGCCAGGACGTCCAGGGCCCGCACCGCCCCGGCCGCGGCCACCGGCGGCGCGGCGGACTCCAGCGCCACGCCCGGCCACAGCGTGCCGTCCAGGTCCCAGACCACCACCTTGACCAGCCGGGGCGCCGGACCGCTCACAGGGCCTTCCGCATGGACAGGTGCTCGGCGGCGAAGCCGAGCTTCGCGTACACCGCGCGCATGTTCACGTTGCGCATGTGGACCTTGCCGACCACCTCGGTCACGCCGCGGTCCTTCGCCGCCGCCAGCGCGGCGTCGAGCAGCAGCTCGGCGACCGCGGACCGGCCGGGGACGTCGCTGGTGGCCAGGGAGCGCAGGTTGCCGTACCGGTCGCCGGTGAGGGAGTTCGTCCGGCCGGACAGCCAGACCCAGCCGACCACCGCGCCGTCCCGCTCGGCGACCAGCGTCACCTCGTCCTTCTTCCCCAGCGAGCCGGACACCCGCTTGCGGTGCAGCTCCGGGTCGGTGACCGCCTCGTCGCCGAAGGAGATCCGGGCGATCTCGATCTCGTACGCGATCAGGGTGTCCAGGTCGGCCTCGGTGGCCGGCCGGACCGGGTCAGTCGGCACGGGGGGTCCTCGTCGTGGTGCGGGGGCGGAAGGTGCGGCCGCCGCAGCGCGGGCAGCCGGCCTCCTTGAGCTCGCCGACGGTCCGCCAGCGGCGGCCCACGCCGACGGTCTGGGCGGTGCCGCAGTGGGCGCAGACGTACCGGCGGCGGTTGCGGCCCTCGCCGGAGTAGAGGGCGTCGTCGCCGTCCGGCTCGGCGGCCGGGGCCGCGCCGGCCGCGACCAGGTGCCACAGCGCGCTGGTGCCGCCGAGCACGCCGGCGCCGACGTAGTCGTTGAAGCCGGGCAGCATCGACCGGACGGCCAGCCCGAGCCGGGTCAGCACCTGCTGCAGCGCGACCGTCTCGGCCGGCCGGCGCACCCCGAGGGACAGGAACACCTCGCCGCCGGCACCCGCCCGCAGCGCGCTCGCGGCCCGGGTGAGGAACAGCTGCGCGCCGGCCACCGTGTACGGCGGGTCGGTCTGCACGGTGTCCGCGGTCCCCAGCAGCCGCGCCGGCAGCGGGTCGGCCAGGTCGTGCTCGACCACCTCCACCGGGAACGGGGCGTCGGCCAGCCGGTCCCGCAGGAAGCCGACCAGCGCCGGGTCCAGCTCCACGACGGTCAGCGAGGCCGGCCCGGTGCCGTGCAGCCGGGCGAAGTGCACCAGCGCCAGCGACACCAGGTCGTCGTCGCCGAGCACCAGCACGTGCCGGCCGGCCAGCGCGCCGGCGTCGTGCATGGCCAGCACCCGGCGGGTCTTGGTCGCCGGGGTGCAGTGGGTCTGGTCCAGCTCGACCCGGACCGGTGGGACGTCGGCGGCCGGGCCGGCCAGCGCGGCGGTCAGGTCGGCGGCGGCGGTGTCCAGCACGCCGAGGCCGGCGCAGGCCGGGCAGCGGCCGGACAGCGTCACCCCCGGGTCGAACGCCGCCCGCCCGGCCGCGGTCAGCTTCGACGGGCGCTCGGCGGTGAGCACGCCGCGGGTGCGCAGCTCGCCCTGCACGGCGGCGACGACCGGCAGCGGCAGCCCGGCCGCGCGGCCGACGGCCCGGGTCGAGCCGGCGCCGCGGGCGATCTCCCGGAGCACGGCCCGGACGCCGGAGGGTCCCTCCGCCAGGCCGACGGCGGCGGCCACCTCGGCCGCGACGGCGTCCGGGTCGAGCAGGGCGGGACCGGCCACGGCCGGGCCCGGATCGGGCGGGCTCACCGGCGGCGGGCCGACCCGCGGTCCAGACGCTGCACGCGCAGGTCGGTCAGGCCCAGGCTGCGGACCAGCTCCCCGGTGACCAGCTCGCCGTCGATGGCGCCGCAGCTGAACAGGTCCACCGCGACCAGGTCCTCCTCCGGCCAGGTGTGCACCGACAGGTGCGACTCGGCCAGCACCAGCACCAGCGTCACCGCGCCGTTGGGGAAGACCACCGCGGTCTCGTCCAGCACGTGCCCGTCCCCGGCGGCGACCGCGGCCCGGGCGGCGGCGGCGATGCCCTCCGGGTCGGTCGTCACGGCCGGGTCGGTGGTCACGCCGTCCACCGCGTACAGCACCTTGGGGGCGAACGCCTCCAGCGGCCGCAGCCCGCCCAGCGACTGCTCGGCGTGCTGCACCCGCAGCGAGGTCGTCCCGGAGTCCACCCGACGAGAGTACTCGGGCCGGCCGCCGGCGCGTTCCGTCCCACCCGTCCGCTAGACAGTGCCCGTGACGAACGCCGACGTGCCGCTGGTCGAGCTGCGCCGCTACGCGCTGCACCCGGGGACCCGGGACGAGATGATCCGGATCTTCGAGCGGGAGCTGATGGAGGGCCAGGAGGCCGCCGGGATGCGGCTGCTCGGGCAGTTCCGCGACCTCGACGACCCGGACACGTTCGTCTGGCTGCGCGGGTTCCGCGACATGGCCTCGCGCTACGACGCGCTGTGGGAGTTCTACACCGGGCCGGTCTGGAAGGCGCACAAGGACCCGGTCAACGCGACGATGATCTCCTCCGACGACGTGCTGCTGCTGCGGCCGTACGGGGCGGACGGGCACCTGCCCGCGATGGCGGCGACCCGGCCGCCGCGGGAGGCGACCACGCCGCCCGGCGGGCTGGTGGTCGCGACGACGTACCCGGTGGCCGACCCGGAGGCGGCGGCCGCCCGGTTCACCGCCGAGGTGGGGGCGGAGGCGGTCGAGGGACGGTTCGTCACCGACCCGACGCCGAACACGTACAAGTGGCTGCCGGTCCGCGGGGACGCCTCGGTGTTCGTGACGTTCGCCCGGTTCGCCGACGCCGCGGCGTACGGGGCGGGCGGCGTGCCGGCCTGGGAGCCGCCCGGCCTGACCGGGCCGGTGCGGGTGGCCCGGCTGGCCCCGACCGCCCGCTCCCCCCGCCCGGCCTGACACCCGCCCTCTCGGCCGACCGCCCCTCCCTGCGACCGGCCCCTTCCCGGCCGCCCCTCGGCCGACCGGACCCGGCTTCTTCCCGGCCGCCCCTCGGCCGACCGGACCCGGCTTCTTCCCGGCCGCCCCTCGGCCGACCACTCCTTCCCGGCCGCCGCGGCCGGGCTCGGGGTGCGGCCGGGCTCGGGGTGCGGCCGGGCTCGGGGACGGCGAGTACGGGGTGGGACCGGGCCCGGCGGAGGAGAATGCCGGCATGGCTGATGGCGCGATCGCGGTGACCGGCGCGACCGGGGCGGTCGGCGGGACGGTGGCCGAGCTGCTGGCCGAGGACGGCCTGCCGCAGCGGCTGCTGGTCCGCGACCCGGCCCGGGCCCCGCGGCTGCCCGGGGCGGAGGTCCGGCGGATCGCCGACTACGCCGCCGCCGACGACGTCCGGGCGGCGCTGGACGGGGTGGACACGCTGCTGCTGATCCCGGCGCACGAGTCGGCCGACCGGCTCCGGCGGCACCGGTCGGTCGTCGACGCCGCGGCCGCCGCCGGCGTCCGCAAGATCATGTACCTGTCCTTCGTCGGCGCCCGGGAGGACTCGACCTTCACCCTCGGCCGGGACCACTGGGCCACCGAGCAGCGGGTCCGGGACTCCGGCCTGGCCTGGACGTTCGTCCGGATGAACTTCTACCTCGACTTCCTGCCGCGGATGGTGACCGCGGCCGGCGCGATCGAGGGGCCGGCCGGGGACGGGCGGGCCGCGCTGGTCAGCCGGGGGGACGTCGCCGCGGTGCTGGCCCGGCTGCTCGGCGACGGCGGCCACGACGGCGAGACCCACGACGTCACCGGCCCGGAGGCGCTGAGCATGGCCGAGGCGGCGGCCCGGCTGGCCGCCGCCGCCGGCAAGCGGATCGTCTTCACCGACCAGAGCGTCGAGGAGGCGTACGCGTCCCGCGCCTCGTACGGCGCCCCGGACTGGCAGGTGGACGCCTGGGTGAGTACGTACACCGCGATCCGGGCCGGCGACGTGGCCGAGGTGACCAGCACGGTCGAGCACTTCACCGGCCGGCCGGCCACCTCGCTGACCGACTTCCTCGCCGCCCACCCCGGCGCGCTGGATCACGTCAGGAACGGCTGAACCTGGATCTTGCGGCCGACGCCGTTGCGGAACTGCTCGATCGCCTTCGGGTAGTCGGCCAGCGGGAACCGGTCGCTGATCATCACGTCCGGCCGCAGCACGCCGCCGACGAACAGGTCGCCGGCCCGCTCGAAGGAGTGCAGCACCGCCATCGAGCCGACGATGGTGATCTCCTTGTTGTAGACCCGGTACGGCGAGAACCGCGCCTCCGCCTTCTGCGCCGACACCCCGAACTGCTGGAACGTCCCGCCGGGGGCCACCCGGCCCAGGCCGTCCTCGATCGCGGCGACCACGCCGGTGCAGTCGATCACGACGTCCCAGCCGCGCGGCCGGTCCAGCTCGTCCGGGGTGGCCGCGGTGGCGGTGCAGCCGAGCAGCTCAGCGGTCCCCAGCCGGGCCGGGTTGAGGTCGACGACCTCGACGGTGGCGGCGCCGGCCCGCTTGGCCAGCTCCATCATCATCAGGCCCATCGTGCCGGCGCCGTAGATGAGGACGTGATCGGCCATATGCGGGCGCAGCACGTCGAAGCCGCGGACCGCGCAGGACAGCGGCTCGATCAGCGCGGCGTCGGCGGTGGACACGCCCTCGGGCAGCACGAAGCAGTTGGCGAACGGCGCCTTGGCGTATTCCGCGGCGCCGCCGGGGACGCTGACGCCGATGGCGTTCCAGTTCTCGCAGAGGTTGCCGCGGCCGCGCCGGCAGTAGTAGCACTCGCCGCAGTGCAGCGACGGGTCGACGGCGACCCGGTCGCCGACCCGCACCCTGTCCGCCGGGACCTCGGCGCCGACCGCCACGACCTCCCCGGCGAACTCGTGCCCGGGCACCACCGGCAGCGTCGGCGCGAACTCGCCCTCGAGGATGTGCAGGTCCGTCCCGCAGATCCCGCACCCGGCGACCTTCACCACGACGTCCCGCGGGCCGGGCTCCGGGTCCGGGACCTGGGTCACCTCGACGACGCCCGGGGACTGGATGACGACAGCCTGCACGACTTCCTCCTACTTGACGGCGCCCATGGACAGGCCCTGGACGAGCTTGTCCTGGGCGGCGAACCCGGCGATGATCACCGGCAGCGACACCACCACCGCGGCCGCGCACACCTTGGCCAGGAACAGCCCCTGGCTGGTCACGAAGCCGGTCAGGAAGACCGGCGCCGTCTGCGCCACGGTCGCGGTCAGCACCCGGGCGAACAGCAGCTCGTTCCAGCTGAAGATGAAGCAGATCAGCGAGGTGGCCGCGATCCCGGGCGCCACCACCGGCAGCACCACCGAGCGCAGCGTGCGGGTCAGCCCGGCCCCGTCGACGGCGGCGGCCTCCAGCATCTCCACCGGCACCTCGGCCAGGAACGACCGCATCATCCAGACCGCGATCGGCAGGTTCATCGAGGTGTAGAAGATGATCAGCAGCCAGATGTTGTCCAGCAGCCCCACCGACTGGGCGAACAGGTAGATCGGCAGCAGGCCGGCCACGATCGGCAGCATCTTGGTGGACAGGAAGAAGAACAGCACGTCCGTCCACTTGCGCACCGGCCGGATCGACAGCGCGTACGCGGCCGGGATCGCCAGCAGCAGGACCAGCAGCGTGGACAGCACGCTGGCGGTCATCGAGTTGGCCAGCGGCGGCCACGGGCTGGTGCCGGTGGAGGCGCCGAAGAACTCCCGGTAGCCCTGCAGGGTCAGCGGCGCGCCCAGCGACGGCGGGTTGGTGGCCGCGTCGGTCTCGGAGTGGAACGAGGTGATGACCATCCACACCACCGGCAGCACGAACAGGATGCCGATGATCCAGGCCGCGAGGCCGAGGAAGAACCCGCCGCGCGGCTTGCGGGGCTTGCGCGGCTCGCCGGCGGCGGTCCGGGTCGCCGGGACCGGCGCCGTGTCGGTGACGGAGCTCATCGGGCGTTCTCCTCGCGGAAGAGGGACGACACGGTGCGCAGCGCCAGCGTGGCGATGACGATCGTGCCGATCACCACGACCACCCCGGCCGCGGAGGCCCGGCCGTAGTCGTGCGCGTTGTAGAAGGTCTGGTAGATCGTGTACGGCAGGTTCGCCGTGCCCAACCCGCCCGAGGTGATGGTGAAGACCGCGTCGAAGTTCTGCACGATGTAGATGGAGCCGAGCAGCGCGCCCAGCTCCAGGTACTGCCGCAGGTGCGGCAGCGTCATGTAGCGGAAGATGTCCCAGCTGGAGGCGCCGTCGATGCGGGCGGCCTCGATGACGTCCAGCGGCCGGCTCTGCAGTCCGGCCAGCAGGATCAGCATCATGAACGGGGTCCACTGCCAGATCAGCGCGACCTCGACCGCGATCAGCGGGTTGTTGGTCAGCCACTCCGGCTGCGGGGCGTCGTCCGAGCCGAACAGCTTCCACAGCGCGGTGAGGCTGCCGTTGAGCAGGCCGTACTCCGGGTTGTAGAGCGCGTGCTTCCACAGCAGCGCCGCCGCCACCGGCACGATGAGGAACGGCGTGATCATCATGGTCCGGACCGCGCCCCGGCCGCGGAATTTGCGGTCCAGCAGCAGCGCGATGACCAGCCCCAGCACCAGGCTGACCAGGACCACCGCGACGGTCAGGATGATCGTGGTGACCACCGACTCGCGCATGTTGACGTCGGTGAAGACCCGGCGGAAGTTGTCCAGCCCGGCGAACCCGCGCTCGTCCGGGTAGTACGCGTTCCAGTTCATGAACGAGATGACCAGCGTGGCCACGAACGGCAGCTGGGTCACGATGATCGTGAAGATCAGCGCGGGCAGCAGCGGGGCCCGGCGGGCCCAGTCGCCGGTCCGGCGCAGCGTGCCCGGCGGCGGGGCGGCCCGGCCCTCGGGGGCCTCGGTGTCCACAGCGACGCTCATGCCGCCTCCTCGCTCGTGGGGTCCGGGCCCATCACGACTCCCGGGACCGGTAGCGCTCGGCCACGTCCTCGGCCAGCTTCTGGCCCTTCTTCAGCGCCTCGTCCACCGTGGTCTGGCCGGCGATGGCCGAGCTGACGTACTGCGAGACCTGGGTGCCGAGGTCGGGGAACTCCGGGATGCCGACGAACTGGATGCCGATGGCCGGCCGGGGCTGCACGCCCGGGTTCTCCGGGTCGGCGCTGGTGATGGCGGCCCGGGTCGGCTCGGCGAACGCCTTCGACTCCGCCAGGTAGTCCGGGTTCTCGTACGTCGAGGCGCGCTTGCCGGCCGGCACGCTGGACCAGCCGATCTCCTTGCCGACGAGGGCCTCGTACTCCTTGCCGGAGGCCCAGGAGATGAACTTCCAGGCGTCGTCCTTCTTCTCGCTGGCCTGCTGGATGCCCCAGGACCAGGCGTACAGCCAGCCGGAGCTCCTGGTCTCCACCACCGGGGCCGGGGCGTAGCCCATCTTGCCCTTGACCGGCGAGTCCTCGGCCTCCAGCGAGCCGGCGGCCGAGGTCGCGTCGTACCACATCGCGGCGTTGCCCTGGACGACGTTGTTCAGGCACTCGGTGAAGCCGGCCTGCGGGGCGCCGTTCTCGCCGTGCGCCCGGACCAGGTCGACGTAGAACCGCACGGCCTTGCGGAACGGCTCGCTGTCCACCTGGGCCTGCCAGTCCTCGGTGAACCAGGTGCCGCCGAAGGTGTTGACCACGGTGGTGAGCGGGGCGAACAGCTGGCCCCAGCCGGGCTGGCCGCGCAGGCAGATCCCGGCCATCCCGGGCTCGGCCCCGTCGACCTTCGCCGCGATGTCGGCCACCTCGGGCCAGGTCGGGTCGGCCGGCATCCGCACGCCCTTGGCCTCCAGGACGTCCTTGCGGTACATCAGGAACGAGGACTCGCCGTAGAACGGCTCGCCGTAGACCTGGCCGTCCTCGCCGGACAGCGCCTTGGTCATCGGCGCGAAGATGTCGTCCTGGTCGAACTCCGGGTCCTGCTCGATGTACGGGGTGAGCGGCGCGATCCACTCGCTCTTGGCGTAGATCGGGATCTCGAAGTTGCTGACCGTGGCCACGTCGTACTGGCCGGCCTGGCTGGAGAACTCCTGGCTGATCTTGTCCCGGACGTCGTTCTCCGGCAGCACCGTGAAGTTGACCCGGATGCCGGTCTCCTTGGTGAAGTGCTCCGCGGTGAGCTTCTGCAGGTCGACCATCTGCGGGTTGTTGACCATGAGCACGTTGAGGCTGTCGCCGCCCCCACCGCCGCCGCCCCAGCCGGCGCAGCCGGTGCCGAGCAGGGCGGCGGCCAGGCCGACCGCCACGAGCCGGGACGACGTCGCGCCGTTGCGAGCCACTGCTGCCTCCGGTGCGGGCTGGTGGTGCACATATGAGCGGGCGGCCTCTCGTCTGTCAGAGTTCCCGCGACTCCGGCCGCGCGTCAATACCTCCGTGCCATACTGGGCGGCCAACCGCTCAGATGAGCAGGAGCGTCGAGGATGGCCCGTGACCCCGCCGGCGGACCGGCCCAGTTGGTGCTGACCGCGTCGGTCGCCCGGCGCTACTACCTCGACGGCAGGTCCAAGATCGAGATCGCCGAGGAGTTCGCGCTCAGCCGGTTCAAGGTCGCCCGGCTGCTGGAGTCGGCCCGGGCCACCGGGCTGGTGCGGATCGAGATCGGCTATCCGGGCGAGGTCGACCTGGAGCTGTCCGGGCTGCTGCAGGAACGCTTCGGGCTGTGCCACTCGGTGGTGGTGGACACCCCGGACGACGACATCGGCTCGCTGCGCCGGCGCCTGGGCGCGGCCGCTGCCGACCTGCTCGGCGAGATCGTCACCGCCGAGGACGTGCTGGGGCTGGGCTGGTCGCGGTCGGTCAGCGCGGTGGCGGCGGCGCTGACCGAGCTGGCGCCGACGCCGGTGGTCCAGCTGACCGGCGCGCTGTCCCGCCCCGACGGCGACGACGGGTCGGTCGACGTGGTCCGGGACGTTGCCCGCATCTCCGGCGGGCCGGCGTACTTCTTCCACGCCCCGTTGCTGGTGCCCGACCCGGCCACCGCCCGGGCGCTGCGCCGGCAGCCGGAGGTCGCCCGCGCCTTCGCGCAGTTCCGCTCGGTGACCAAGGCGGTCGTCGGGATCGGCCGGTGGGCGCCGAACCAGTCGACCGTGTACGACGCGGCGACCGACCGGGAGCGGCGGGCGCTGCGCCGGCAGGGGGTGTGCGCCGAGGTGTCCGGGGTGTTCCTCACCGAGGCCGGCGACACCCTGCCGACCGCGCTCGCCGAGCGGATGATCGGGGTGAGCGCGGCCCAACTGCGGGCCATGCGGGAGGTGATCGGGGTGCCGTACGACGTGGTCAAGGCACCGGCGGTGCGGGCGGCGCTGCGGTCCCGGCTGGTGTCCGGCCTGGTCACCCACACCTCGCTGGCCCGGGCGCTGCTGACCGAGGGGTGACCGGGGCGGTCCCCCGGTGATCAGCCCCGCCGGCCGGTCCGATTTGTCGATACGGTGGGACCATGTGGACTCTTGCGGTCTCCCGGGCGGACGTGTCGGACTCCGTGCTGGTCGAGGCGGACACCCCAGCGGCCGGGGACGGCGAAGCCGTGCTTCGGGTGGAG
>CADCTP010000274.1 GCA_902805565.1 uncultured Mycobacteriales bacterium | reverse complement strand
CCGGTCGAGCGCCTGGGCGACGGTCGCGCTCGCCGCCGAGGCGGTGAGCACGGTACGGCCGGCGGGGCCGGTGACGACCGCCCCGTACACCTCGCGGTTCTCGATCGCGGCCCGGGCGGCGGCCTCGTCCGGGTAGCCGCGGACCGCGAAGGCGCCCGGCGGCAGCGCCCGCTCGACCTGGGCCGCGCCGGGGCCGGCCACGCCGAGCGGCACGTCGTGCAGGCCGGAGCGGGTGGCCGGCCAGGCGAAGGCGATCAGCAGCACGGTGACGACGGCCGCCAGCAGCAGCACGACGGCGGACACCGGGACCGGGCGGTGCGGCCGGAGCGCGCCGGGCCGGTCGGCGAGGGCGGTGGACATGGGGACCTCCTGTTGAAGAACGAGCGTTCCTTTTTTAGTGGACCCGCGGGTGCTCCGCTTTGTCAAGAACGATCGTTCTGTTTTATGGTCGGCGGGTGCCCAAGGTCACCGAGGCCCACCGGGCCGAGCGGCGCGAGCAGATCCTGCTCGCCGCGGCCCGCTGCTTCGCCCGCGACGGCTTCCACGCGACGTCGATGGACACCGTCATCGCCGAGGCCGGGCTGTCCGCGGGCGCCGTCTACGGCTACTACCGGGGCAAGGACGAGCTGATCGAGGCGGCCGCCGGCCGCGCGGTGGAGCTGCTCGGCGACGTGCTCCCCGTGGTCGCCGCGGCGCCGTCCCCGGCCGCGCTGGTGGAGCAACTGCTCGGCCTGGTCACCGAGGTGGCCGACCGGCTGGGTTTCGACCCCACCCGGATCGCCGTCCTGGCCTGGGGGGAGTCGGTCCGCAACCCGCGGGTCCGGGAGCCGGTCGCGCGGGCGTACACCGCGATCCGGGCGCACATGGCCGAGGCGGTCCGGCACTGGCAGCGCGACGGCCGGATGGCCGCGGACGCCGACCCCGAGGAGGTGGCGAAGGTCCTGTTCGGGCTGCTGCCGGGCTTCATCGTGCAGCGGCAGCTGATCGGGGACGTACACCCCGACCGGTACGCCGCGGCGCTGCGGGCGCTGACCGGGGGAGCCGGCACGGGCTAGAGTCGCGGCCGTGTCCGGGATCGAGCCGCTGGGAGTCCGGGCCATCGCCTGGACGCACTTCGAGGCGCCCGAGGAGGTGCCCTGGTCCACCGACGCCGACGGCGGCGAGGCGCTGGCCGAGTTCGCCGGCCGGGCCTGCTACCAGTCGTGGGCCAAGCCCAACCCGCGGACCGCGACGAACGCCGGCTACCTGCGGCACATCCTCGAGGTCGGGCACCTGTCGGTGCTGGAGCACGGCAGCGTCACCTTCTACCTCACCGGGGTGTCCCGCTCGCTGACCCACGAGCTCATCCGGCACCGGCACTTCTCGTACTCGCAGCTGTCCCAGCGCTACGTCCCGGAGCGGGACGCCGCGATGGTCGAGCCGGCCGTGATCGCCGGCGACCCGGAGCTGCACGCCAGGTTCGTGGCGGCCACCGAGGCGTCGCTGGCGGCGTACACCGACCTGCTGGAGGGGCTGGAGAAGCGCTTCGCCGACGTCGGCAACGCCACCCTGCGCCGCAAGCAGGCCCGGCAGGCGGCCCGCTCGGTGCTGCCCAACGCCACCGAGACCAAGATCGTGGTCACCGGCAACTACCGGGCCTGGCGGCACTTCGTGGCGATGCGGGCCACCGAGCACGCCGACGTCGAGATCCGGGAGCTGGCGGTCGCCTGCCTGCGCGAGCTCGGGCGGATCGCGCCGAACGCGTTCGCCGACTTCGTGATCTCCGCGCTGGACGACGGCACGGAGGTCGCCAGCAGCCCCCTCGTCGGCGAGGGATAGCCGCCCACCCGGTAGTTTGATCGCATGAGGCAGCCGGATGAGGTGCGGCCGTTCGGTCGCCTGTTGACCGCCATGGTCACCCCGTTCACCACGGACGGCGAGCTGGACCTGGCCGGTGCCCAGCGGCTCGCGACCCACCTGGTCGACGAGCAGCGGCACGACGGGCTGGTCATCAGCGGCACCACCGGCGAGTCGGCCACCACCACCGACGAGGAGAAGGAGCGGCTGCTCCGCGCGGTCGTGGAGGCCGTCGGCGACCGGGCCACCGTCGTGGCCGGCGCGGGCACCAACGACACCGCGCACACCGTGCACCTGGCCCGGGCCGCCGAGAAGGCCGGCGCGGACGGCCTCCTGCTCGTCACGCCGTACTACAACCGGCCGCCGGCCGCCGGCGTGCTGGCGCACTTCCGGACCGCCGCCGACGCCACCGGGCTGCCCGTGATGCTCTACGACATCCCGGCCCGCACCGGCACCGCGATCGGCACCGAGAACCTGGTCCGGCTGGCCGAGCACCCGCGGGTCGTCGCGGTGAAGGACGCCCTCGGTGACCTCGAGGCCACCTCCTGGGTGCTCGCCCGCACCGACCTGGCGTACTACTCCGGCGACGACAAGGTGACCCTGCCGCTGCTGTCCGTCGGCGCGGTCGGCGTGGTCGGCGTGCCCACCCACGTCGTCGGGTCGCGGACGAAGGACATGATCGAGGCGTACGAGCGGGGTGACGTGGCCGGCGCGCTGGCCCTGCACCGCGCCCTGCTGCCGGTCTTCAGCGGCTTCTTCCGGACCCAGGGCGTCATCCTGGCCAAGGCCGCCCTGCGCCTGGCCGGGCTGCCGGCCGGCCCGGTGCGGCTGCCGCTGGTGGACGCGACCGAGGCGGAGCTCGCCACCCTGCGGGAGGACCTGGCCGCGGCCGGGGTCGCCGGGTGAGCCGGCGCGCCACGCCCGGCCCGCCCCCACCGCTGCCACCCGGCGGCCTGCGGGTCGTCGCGCTCGGCGGGCTCGGCGAGATCGGCCGCAACATGACCGTCTTCGAGCAGGCCGGCCGGCTGCTCGTGGTCGACTGCGGGGTGCTCTTCCCGGAGGAGGACCAGCCCGGCGTCGACCTGATCCTCCCCGACTTCGGGTGGATCCGGGACCGGCTCGACCAGATCGAGGCGGTGGTGCTCACCCATGGGCACGAGGACCACATCGGCGGCGTCCCGTACCTGCTCCGGGAGAAGCGGGACCTGCCGCTGATCGGCTCCCGGTTCACCCTGGCCCTGGTCGAGGCCAAGCTGCGCGAGCACCGCATCGAGCCGTACACGCTGACCGTCGAGGCGGGGCGGCGGGAGCGGCTGGGGCCGTTCGAGTGCGAGTTCTTCGCGGTGAACCACTCGATCCCGGACGCGCTGGCGGTGGCCATCCGGACCGAGGCCGGCCTGGCCCTGCACACCGGCGACTTCAAGATGGACCAGCTGCCGCTGGACGGCCGGCTGACCGACCTGGGCGGCTTCGCCCGGCTGGGCGCCGAGGGCGTCGACCTGCTGCTGCCGGACTCCACCAACGCCGAGGTCCCCGGGTTCGTCACCCCGGAGCGCGACATCGGCCCGGTGCTTGACTCGGTGATCGGCCGGGCGACCCGGCGGGTCATCGTCGCCTGCTTCGCCTCGCACGTGCACCGGGTCCAGCAGGTGCTGGACTCCGCGGCCGCGCACCGCCGGTCGGTCGCGTTCGTCGGCCGCTCGATGGTGCGCAACATGGGCGTCGCCCGCGACCTCGGCCTGCTGCACGTGCCGGCCGGGCTGATGGTCACCCTGGACGAGGCGGCCGCGATGCCGCCGGAGAAGGTGGTGCTGGTCTCCACCGGCTCCCAGGGCGAGCCGCTGTCCGCGCTGGCGCGGATGGCCAACCGGGAGCACCCGCAGGTCCGGATCGAGCCCAACGACACGGTGATCCTGGCGTCCTCGCTGGTGCCGGGGAACGAGACCGCGGTCTACCGGGTGATCAACGGGCTGGCCCGGGAGGGCGCCCAGGTCGTGCACAAGGAGGTCGCGATGGTGCACGTCTCCGGGCACGCCCCGGCCGGCGAGCTGCTCTACCTGCTCAACGCGACCAGGCCGCGCAACGTGCTGCCGGTGCACGGCGAGTGGCGGCACCTGCGGGCGCAGGCCAAGCTGGCCGAGGCCACCGGGGTGCCGGCCGACCGGATCATGCTGGCCGAGGACGGCACGGTGGTCGACCTGGTCGACGGGGTGGCCCGGATCACCGGCCGGGTCGACTGCGGCTTCGTCTACGTCGACGGCCTCGCGGTCGGCGACGTCGGCGAGGAGTCGCTGAAGGACCGGCGCATCCTCGGCGACGAGGGCTTCATCGCCATCACCGTCGTCGTCGACTCGGTCACCGGCAAGGTCAACGGCACCCCGCACGTGTCCGGCCGCGGGTTCAGCGACGACCCGGTCGCCTTCGAGCCGGTGCTCACGCTGGTCTCGGCCGAGCTGGAGCGGGTCACCGCCGAGGGCATGACCGACCCGCACCGCCTGGCCCAGGCCGTACGCCGGGTGGTCGGCCGCTGGGTCTCCGACCGCTACCGCCGTCGCCCGATGATCATCCCGACCGTCATCGAGGTCTGAGCGGACGCACCCACGGGTGGGCGGCTACCGTGCCCGTGCGGTCGTCGACCTGCCGCAACCAGCGCCGCGCGGCCGCGTCGACCACCACCAGCCGCACGGTCACCGTTCCGGTCACGCTGTCCGGGGCGGCGGCGAACACGCCGTGCGCGGACCAGGCCGGCCCGTCGGTGGCCCGGTCGGTCACCGCGGTCAGGGTGGCGCCCGGGTGCCTCGCCGGCACCACGCAGAGGTTGCCCCGGTACACCGCCCGCAGCTCCCGCTCGGCCACGGCCGGGTCGAGCACGGTGCCGACCACCGTGACGGTGGTGGGCTGCACCGGCGTCGCGCCGCCGTCGTCCCGGAGCGGTGGCGGGCCGCCCGGGTAGGTCACGTAGGGCTCGGCGTACCGGTCCTGGTTGGCCCTCAGCCAACGGACCAGCCGCTCCACGTCGGGCGTGGCCGGCTCCCAACCGCCGGCCGGGGCCGGGCACGGCGGCCGCTCCGGAGTCCGCGGGTACGGCTCCGGCGGAGTGTCCGGCGGCGCCTGCCGCTCGACGGCCACCACGCCGTCCCGGTACGTCCCCTCGACCCGGACCTGCCCGGTGACCACGTCCCGGGTCACCCGCCGGTCGGCCACCCGGGCCAGGTCCAGACCGCGGACGGTCACCCCGGGATCGCAGTACGCCGGGACCGGTTCCCCGGTCGGCTCCTGACCCCCGGGGTGGCCCGGAGCGGGCGCGGCCCGGGCGGCCGGAGCGCACATCCGCACCGGGCGACCCGGGACGGCGACCACCCGGCCGGAGACCGCGACCGGGTCCCCGTCCCGGACGAGCAGGTCGGGCGGGTCGCCGGGCGGAACCGCGGTGGCCTCCGACCCGTGCGCCGGGGG
>CADCTP010000273.1 GCA_902805565.1 uncultured Mycobacteriales bacterium | reverse complement strand
GGGCGGCAGGCAACCCTCGGCCGGCTCCCCGCTCCCGGGCGGCGGGCCGGTCACGGGCGGGGCGTGGCCGCGCGGCGCAGGGCGAGCGCGCGGGCCACGTAGTCGACACCGGTCACCACGGTCAGCACCACCGCGGCCCCCATCACCCAGGCCGCCGCCGTGGCCAGCGTGTCCTGCAGCGGCAGCAGGTAGAGCCCGATCGCGATGGTCTGCAGGAACGTCTTGTACTTCCCGCCGCGGCTGGCCGGGATCACCCCGTGCCGGATCACCCAGAACCGCAGCAGCGTGATCCCGCCCTCGCGGACCAGGATCACGATCGTCACCCACCACGGCAGCAGGTCCAGCACGGACAGCCCGACCAGGGCGGTGCCGGTCAGCGCCTTGTCGGCGATCGGGTCGGCCAGCTTGCCGACCTCGGTGACGAGGCCGCGGCGGCGGGCCAGGTCGCCGTCCAGCCGGTCGGTGATCGAGGCGACCGCGAACACCACGAACGCGGTCACCCGCCAGCCGGTGCTCGTCCCGTCCTCCTGCAACAGCGCCCAGCCGAAGACCGGCACCAGCAGCAGCCGCAGCAGGGTCAGCGCGTTGGCGATGTTGGCGACCCGGGCGGTCTGCGGCGGCGTCGCGGCCGGGTCCGGCACCACGGCGCTCACGCCCGCTCCCCCGGCCGCACGGCGCTCATACCCCGGCCGTCGCCACCGGACGGGCCACCGCGTCGGCGGTGTCGAGGTAGCGGGCGGTGAGGTCGACCCCGGCGCTGCCGGTCACCTCGGCGCGGACCAGGTCGCCCACCCGTACGCCGGTGGGCGCGTCGGTGACCAGGGTGGCCCCGTCGACCTCGGGCGCCTGGTGCGCGGCCCGGCCCTCGACGCCGTCGTCGGTCACCGACTCGACGAGCACCTCGACGGTCTCGCCGAGCCGCTCCTCGGCCCGCTGGGCCATCAGCTCGTCGACCAGCTCGGACATCCGGGCCACCCGGCGGTCGACGACGTCCTCGCCGAGCTTGCCGTCGTAGCCGGCGGCCTCGGTGCCGTCCTCGTCGGAGTAGCCGAACACGCCGACCGCGTCCAGCCGGGCCTCGGTGAGGAAACGCGTCAGCTCGGCCACGTCCTCGGTCGTCTCGCCGGGGAAGCCGACGATGACGTTGGACCGGATGCCGGCGGTCGGGGCCAGCGCGCGGACCTGCGCGATGAGCTCCAGGAAGCGCTCGGTGCCGCCGAAGCGGCGCATCCGGCGCAGCACCGACTCGGACGAGTGCTGGAACGACAGGTCGAAGTACGGGGCGACGCCGGGGGTGGTGGCCAGCGTGTGCACCAGCGACGGGCGGGTCTCGGCCGGCTGCAGGTACGACAGCCGCACCCGGACGATCCCCGGCACCGCGGCCAGCTGCGGCAGCAGCTGCTCCAGCAGCCGCAGGTCGCCGAGGTCCTTGCCGTACGACGTGGAGTTCTCGCTGACCAGGACCAGCTCGCGGACGCCCTGGCCGGCCAGCCAGTGCGCCTCGGCCAGCAGCTCGGCGGCCGGCCGGGACACGAACGCGCCGCGGAAGGACGGGATCGCGCAGAAGGCGCACCGCCGGTCGCAGCCCGAGGCCAGCTTCAGCGGCGCGATCGGCGAGTCCTCCAGCCGGCGGCGCAGCACCGGGGGCGTCCAGCCGGGCACCTCGGCGTCGGGCACCGGCGCGGTGGCGCCGTGGCCGGGCACGGACACCGCCTGCCCCTGCCGCTCGACCGGCGTGATCGGCAGCAGCGTGCGGCGGTCCCGCGGCGTGTGCGGCACCAGCGGCCGGCCGGCGAGCACGTCGTCCAGCCGGTCGCCGATCGACTCGTACGCGTCGAAGCCGAGCACGGCGGCCGCCTCGGGCAGGCTGTCGGCCAGCTCGGAGCCGTACCGCTCGGCGAGGCAGCCGACGGCGACGACCTTCCGGTCGCCCTCGGCGGCGGACAGCAGGGTGTCGATCGAGTCCTTCTTGGCGCTGGCGACGAACGCGCAGGTGTTCACCAGGACCACGTCGGCCGACTCGTCGTCGGTCAGGTCCCAGCCGTCGGCGGCGAGCCGACCGGCGAGCTCCTCCGAATCGACCTCGTTGCGGGCACAGCCGAGGGTCACCAGCGCAGCACGACGGGAAGCGGACACCCTGACGAGACTACTAGCGCGCGGAGGTGTGACGGGTCAGCCGGTGGCCGGCAACCCGAACGCGACCGTGCAGACCTGCGTCCCGCAGCGCGGCGTGCCCACGTCCTTGCCGTTCTGGGTCACCCGGACGGCCGAGGCGTTGCCGAACCGGACGGACAGCTCCTTGCCGTCGCGGAACTCCTTGGCCTGCCCCTCGGCCAGGATCCCGGCGAACTTGGCGGCCCCGTCGCTGCCGGTCACCGACACCCAGGACGAGCCGCCGGTGGCCCGGAGCCGGACGATCACGACCGCGGGCGTGGGGGCGGCGGGCGGCCGGCTGGTGCTCCGGGCCGGGGTCGGGCCGGTGGTCGCCGCGGCGGTGGTCGGCGACGCGGACGGGCCGGCCAGCGGGGCGGGGTCCCCGCCGCGGCCGACGAGCCAGCTCACCCCGAGGAAGAGCAGGACGACGACCAGGGCGGCGATGGCGACCGAGGACCAGGTGGGCGAGCCGCGGCCGGAGCGGCCGGCGTCCCGCGGCGGGTCGAACGACCCGAGCGACGCGGTCCGCAGCGCCGGCACCGGCTGGTGGAACCGCCGGTCGAACTCGGCGATCAGCGGCCGCGGGTCGGCCCCGACGACCTGGGCGACGGAGCGCAGGTGGCCGCGGGCGTAGACGGCGCCGCCGCAGGCGTCGAAGTCATCGGCCTCGATGGCCCGGACGATGGCCGGCCGGATGCGGGTGGCGGCGGCGACGTCCTCCACCGACAGGCCGCGCTCACGACGGGCCGCGGCGAGCGCGGAGCCGAGCGGGCGTGCGTCGTCGGCCACGGCGGGGGACCTTCCCGGTGTAGAACGTGCGGTCGGGCGGGGGATCCGGCCCCAGTCTAGGGGCCGTCGGGCGGTCCGGCCAAAGCCGACCCCGGCCCGGTCCGGTGACGCACGGACGGGCGGACGGTCGACGATCCTGCCCCGACCGGCCGGCTTCCGTGCCGCCGTACGGGGTAGTCGCCTTTGCGCAGATCGAGACGGTAGAGCACCCGGTCCCACCGTTCGGCACCGACCCCGACGAAGTCCGGGAGCCGGCCGTAGACCTCGAACCCGGCGCGCTCGTAGAGGGCCATCGCGGCATGGTTGTTGCCCCGGACGTCCAGCGTCAGGGTCTCCACCCCGTGGGCGCGGGCGTCGGCCACCAGCGCCGCGAGCAGCACCCGGGCCAGCCGCCGGCCCCGGGCGGCGGGGTGCACCATCAGCTGCAGGATCTCCGCGTTGACGGCGACGGTGGGCTTGTCGTACCAGCTCCAGCGGCCGATGGCCTCGATCCGGCCGGCTCCCCCGCCGGGCCGGAGGACCCCGACCCGGCAGCGCCCGGCCGCCACCGACCCCAGCACCCCGGCCAGCCACTCGTCGGTCTCGGCCCGGGACGGCACGCCGAGCCAGCCGACCGCGCCACCCAGCTCCATCACCGCGGCCACCAGCCGGTGGGCGTCGGCCCGGACGCCGTCGTCGGCCGCCGCCAGCCACTCCACCGGTGGGCCGTCGGCCCCGGTCACTCCCCGCCCCGCAGGATGACCAGCAGGCCCTCCAGCTCGTCCGGCTTGATCAGCACGTCGCGCGCCTTGGAACCCTCGGACGGCCCGACCACGCCGCGGCTCTCCATCAGGTCCATCAGCCGGCCGGCCTTGGCGAAGCCGACCCGCAGCTTGCGCTGCAGCATCGACGTCGAGCCGAACTGGGTCGACACCACCAGCTCGACCGCCTGCAGCAGCAGGTCGAGGTCGTCGCCGATGTCCTCGTCGATCTTCTTCTCGGGGGCCGCCGGCGCGGTGACGTCCTCGCGGTAGACCGGCTGCAACTGCGCCTTGCAGTGCGCCACCACCTCGGCGATCTCGTTCTCCGGGACGAACGCGCCCTGGATGCGCTGCGGCTTGCTCGCCCCCATCGGCAGGAACAGCCCGTCGCCCTGGCCGATCAGCTTCTCCGCGCCCGGCTGGTCCAGGATGACCCGCGAGTCGGCCAGGCTCGAGGTGGAGAAGGCCAGCCGGGACGGCACGTTGGCCTTGATGAGCCCGGTGACCACGTCGACCGACGGCCGCTGGGTGGCCAGCACCAGGTGGATGCCGGCGGCCCGGGCCAGCTGGGTGATCCGGACGACGGAGTCCTCGACGTCCCGCGGCGCGACCATCATCAGGTCGGCCAGCTCGTCCACGATCACCAGCAGGTACGGGTACGGCCGATAGACCCGCTCGCTGCCCGGCGGCGCGGTGATCTCGCCGTTGCGGACCTTGCGGTTGAAGTCGTCGACGTGCCGCACACCGGACGCGGCCAGGTCCTCGTACCGCAGGTCCATCTCGCGGACGACCCACTGCAGCGCGTCGGCGGCCTTCTTGGCGTTGGTGATGATCGGCGTGACCAGGTGCGGGACGCCCTCGTACGAGGTCAGCTCGACCCGCTTGGGGTCGATGAGGATCATCCGCACCTCGTCCGGGGTGGACCGGACCAGGATCGAGACGATCAGCGTGTTGATGCAGGAGGACTTGCCGGCGCCGGTGGCGCCGGCGATGAGGATGTGCGGCATCTTGGCCAGGTTGGCCACCACGAAGCCGCCCTCGATGTCCTTGCCGAGGCCGACGATCATCGGGTGCTGGTCGCGGGTGGCGGTGTGGCTGCGCAGCACGTCGCCGAGCGAGACGTGCTCGCGGTCGGTGTTCGGGATCTCCACGCCGACCGCCGACTTGCCCGGGATCGGGGACAGGATCCGGACGTCCGCCGACTTCACCGCGTACGCGATGTTGCGGGACAGCTGGGTGATCCGCTCGACCTTGACCGCGGGTCCGAGCTCGACCTCGTAGCGGGTGACCGTCGGGCCGCGGGTGAAGCCGGTGACCGCCGCGTCCACGCCGAACTCCAGGAACACCTGCTGCAGCGCGGCGATGACCAGGTCGTTGACCTTGGTCTTCACCTTCGGCGGGGTGCCGCCGGCCAGCAGCGTGGACGCGGGCAGGGTGTAGTCGGTCTCGCCGGCCAGCGACAGCTGCACCGGGCGGGTGACGGGGGCCAGGTCCGGGATCGGCTCGGGCTCGGGCTCCGGCTCGGCCGCCCGGGGGGTCGGCGCCCGGCGGCGGGCCGGCCGCGCCGCCGGCGGCTCGTCGGCGTCCTCCTCGCCGGCCGGGGCGGCGT
>CADCTP010000272.1 GCA_902805565.1 uncultured Mycobacteriales bacterium | reverse complement strand
CGGTCGCCGGCGCGCCGGCGCGGGCCCGCCAGCCGCGGCCGTGCAGGCGCCGCATCAGCGCGTCGTCGGCGTTGCCGGCCTGGGACCGCACGGACACCCGGGGCGGGGCCGGCCGCACCGGGTGCAGCACCTCGCGCCCGCCGCGGACCAGCGTGTACCCGGCGGCCAGCAGCCGCAGCGCCAGGTCCGCGTCCTCCCGGTACGCCCGGGGGAACCGCTCGTCGAACCCGCCGACCCGGGTCAGCGCCGACCGGCGGAACGCCATGTCCGCGGTGGCCCAGCGCGCCCCGGCCAGCCCGGCGGTCACCCGCTCCCAGTCGGTGGGCCGCCGGTCGGCCGGCAGCGGCACCCGCAGCCGGCCCTGCGACCCGGCCACCACCGGGTCCAGCCCGGCCAGGTCGGTCGCCAGGTCCCGGGCCCACGTCGGCGGGGGCAGCACGTCGTCGTCGAGGAAGGCCACCCAGGACGTCGCGGTCGCCCGCCAGCCCAGGTTGCGGGCCGCCGCCGGGCCGCGCCCGGTCCCGGGCACCACCTCGGCCCAGCCCGGCACGTCCAGCGCGGTCGTCGGCGCCGGCCGGTCGTCCACCACCACGACCGGGTACGCCGGCGTCCCGAGCGCGTCCAGCAGCACCCGCAGCGACGGCCGGCCGACCGTCGGGACCACCACGGAGAAGGAGGTCACGACAGCGGTCTCCGCACCACGTACGGGCCGAGCACCAGGATGTCGACCGGGGCCGAGCCGAACAGCTCCAGCGCGTCCCGCGGGTCGTCCACCATCGGCCGGCCGGCGGTGTTCAGCGAGGTGTTGACCAGGCACGGCAGCCCGGTCTTCCGCTCGAACGCGGCCAGCAGCGCGGCGACGCCCGGATCGGTGGCCGGGTCGACCGTCTGCGCCCGCGCGGTCCCGTCGACGTGCACGACGGCCGGGATCCGGTCCCGCCACTCCGGCCGGACCTGGTGCACGAAGAGCATGTACGGCGAGGGCAGCGGCCCGGTGAAGACGTCCGCCGCCCGGTCCAGCCGGATCATCGGCGCCACCGGGCGGAACTGCTCCCGGCCCTTGACGTCGTTCAGCTTGGTCAGCGTGTCCCGCCGGCCCGGGTTGGCCAGCAGCGAGCGGTGGCCCAGCGCCCGGGGGCCGTACTCCGACCGGCCGGCGAACCAGGCCACCACCCCGTCGTGGGCGAGCACCTCGGCGACCACGTCGGCCAGGTCGGCCGGCCGCTCGTACGGCCAGCGGGCGGTGTCCAGCCAGGCCGCCAGCTCCTCGTCGGTCCAGCCGCGGCCGAGGTCGGCGCCGGCCATCGGCGCGGCCCGCTCCCCCGCCTGCGCGGCCACGTGCAGCGCCCCGCCCAGCGCGGTCCCGGCGTCGCCGGCGGCCGGCTGCACCCAGATCGTGTCGAACGGGCCGTCCGCGGCCAGCCGCGAGTTGGCCACGCAGTTCAGCGCGACGCCGCCGGCCATGGTCAGCACCCGGTCCCCGGTGCGCCCGTGCAGCCAGCGGGTCAGGTCCAGCAGCACCTCCTCCAGCCGGGCCTGCACGCTGGCGGCCAGGTCGGCGTGCTGGTCGGTGAACTCCGCGCCCGGCGCCAGCCGCTTGGCCAGCGCGTCCCAGGCGACCGGCTCGACCCGGAAGCCACCGTCCTCGGTGGCCCGGATCGCCTCCCGCAGCAGCGGCAGGTGCCGGGGCGTCCCGTACGACGCCAGCGCCATCACCTTGTACTCGTCCGACGAGCGCAGGAAGCCCAGGTGCTCGGTGACGTCCTCGTAGAGCAGCCCCAGCGAGTGCGGCAGGCCCTGGGCGGCGAGCACGGTGAGCTCCCCGGCGGCGTCGTACCGGCCGGCCAGGTGGGAGATCGCCTCGCCGCGGCCGTCGAGCACCAGCACCGAGGACTCGGGGTACGGCGCGGCCAGCCCGGCGGAGGCGGCGTGCGCGACGTGGTGCTGGACGTACCGCACGGTGTCCGGGTCCAGGCCCGGCAGCGCGGTGGCCAGGAACTGCGGGGCGCGCTGCGCGTACGTGGTCCGCAGGTGGTCCCACGGGTCGGTGACGCCCAGCTCCTCCGGCGGGCGGACCAGCGCCGGGTCGAACGAGTACGTGACCACGTCGACGTCGGCGGCGGTGAGACCGGCCTCGGCCAGGCACCAGGCGGCGGCCTGCTCCGGCAGTTCCCAGGCCGCGAACGGCACCGGGCGCTTGCCGTGCTTGCGCCGGCTGAACCGCTCCTCCTCGGCCGCGGCCACGATCTGGCCGTCGACGACCAGAGCGGCCGCGGGGTCGTGGTAGACCGCGTTGATGCCGAGGACGCGCACGCATACACCTCCGGATCGGGGGCACAACGCCCGGCACGGAAGTGACGGGCTGCCTTCTACGGGGGTGATGCCTGCGCCTCAAGCACCATCGCGAGAAAGACTCCCCGGCCTTCATCGCCGCCAAACACCGCCGGGGCGAGAAGCGCTACTCAGCGCATCCACCAGGACCCCGGCGTTACTCCGCACGGCGATCGGGCAACCCCGCGTGGACCTGTACGGACGCTGGAAGGACCTGCACCATGGCAGACCGTGACACCCTCACCCGGTCACTGCACGACATCGGCCTGGCCGCCTGGTTCGGCGGCTCGCTGATGGGCGCGATCGGCCTCAACGGGGCCGGCGCCGCGGTGCTCGACGACAAGGAGCGGGCGCGGGTCGCGTCCGCCGGCTGGGCGAAGTGGACCCCGGTCAACGCGGTCGCGATCGGCGCGCACCTGGTCGGCGCGGCCGGCGTGCTGCGCGGCAACAAGGGCCGGGTGGCCACCCAGCAGGGCGTCGGCGCGAGCACCGCGGCGAAGACCGCGCTGACCGTCGTCGCGCTGGGCGCCACCGCGTACGCGCGGGTGGTCGGCAAGAAGATCGAGAACGCCGGCCCGGTGCCGGCCCAGGGCCCGACCGACCCCAGCGCCGAGACGCCGCCGGACGTCGCGCGGGCGATGCGGCAGGAGAAGATCGCGCAGTGGGTGCTGCCGGTCGCCACCGGCGGCCTGCTCGTGCTCAACGCCCTGCACGGGGAGCAGCAGCGCACCACCGAGGTCGTCTCCGGAACCCTGCGGAAGCTGAACCCGTTCGGCTCCTGACCGGCGGGACCGACCGCCGCGGCCCGGCCCCCCTCGGGGAGCCGGGCCGCGGCGCGTCAGCGGCGCTGCCTCACCGGCCCTCGGCCTGGCGCTGCAGGAAGGCGTACACGTTCTGCAGGGCGTCGCTGATCGCCACCGTGGCGAACGTGGCGGCGATCAGGCGGGTCTGCCGCGGCGCGAACACCAGGCCGCCGGCCATCGCCGTGCCGATCCACTGCGCCAGGCAGAACGGGCAGGTCAGCAGCTCGCCGAGGGTGTGGCGCAGGCCGTGCCCGCGGACCTCCTCGTGCAGCTCGCCCTGTCCCTGCGGCCCGTCGAACTCGGTGAACGGCGCCCGCAGCGGCGCGGTCACCGTCTCCTTGGTGATGGTCCGGCTCAGCTTGTGCGTCGCCACCCCCAGCAGCACCACGTCGTACGGCGCCACCCGCTCGGGCAGCCGCCGGCCGCTGAGCACGCCGGCCGCGGTCAGCGCCGCCACCGAGGCGGCGTACACGCTCATGGTGCCGACATAGGCGCCCAGGGGGCGGTCGGCCCCGGCACTGTAGGCGTCCGCCTCCCGGCGTGCCACGTTCCTGATCCTGTCCACGGCCGTCATGGCGGGTGCTTACCCTGGTGCGGCCGGGTCACGTCCCCGGAACGACGCGGGACGCGACGACGTGGCCCGACCTTGACGACGCGATGGTGCCCGGACGCGACGATGCCCGGGAGGTCGTCGCCTCCCGGGCATCCCCCGACCCGTACGCCACGTCAGCTGAAGACGCTGACCCCGCCCGGGCCGACCAGCAACCCGACCACGATCAGCACGATGCCGAACAGCAGTGAACCCCGGACGATGTTGACGATCCCGGCGACGACGAGGACCGCGGCGATGAGCCAGAGGATGAGATCCATGCCTCTTCCCTACCCGCCACCGCAGACCGTCCAAACAGGACCGCGATCGGTCAGTCCGACTGCCGCCGGGCCCGGGCGGTCTCCCGGTCGTTCGCCCGGCCGATCGCCTCGACCAGCTCGTCCTTGGTCATCCGGGACCGGCCGCTGACCCCCAGCCGCTTGGCCAGCTCCAGCAGGTGCGCCTTGGAGGCGTTGGCGTCCACGCCGCCGGCGGTCGGCCCGCCCTGCCGGGCGTCGGCACCGGACCGTTCGGCCTGCGGGTCGGAGGGACCCTTCTCCTCCTTCGGCTCCCAGTGGTCGCCGACCTTCTCGAAGGAGTGCTTGAGCGCGGCGAACGCGGTGCGGTGCGCCCGCTCCCCCTCTCCGTACGTCCCCACGGCCGAGTCGTGCGTCTTCGACCAGGTCTCCTGGGCCTTCTTCGGCGAGCGTCGCAACGTCGACGGCAACTCTTCCTTCGCGGGCATCGACCCTCACCTCCGTCGCCGGTCCACCCCGGGAAAGCCGGAAGGGCACCGGACCAGCCGATGCCCTTCCGCGTGCGTACCGCTCAGCGCTTGAACGCGTCCTTCACGCTGCCCAGCGCGTCCTTCGCCTTCTCGCCGGCGTCCTTGACGTCGGCCTCGCTCTGCTGGCCCTTGCCCTCGGCGCGCAGGCTCTCGTCGTCGGTGGCGGCACCGACGGCCTCCTTGCCGCGCCCCGTGAGCCGGTCAGTGGCGTTGTCCAACTTGTCGTCGAGTCCCATGCACCTCTATTACCCACCGGCGAGACCCGTATGCACCGGGGTCCCGCCGGCTCAGTCGTCGATGCCCTCCGCGGTGGCCAGCCCGGGAGCGCCGGCCGGGGCGGTGAGCGGCAGCCGGACCAGGAACCAGGTGTCCCCGGGCCGGGACTCGACGCGGATGTCGCCGTGGTGCTTCTTCACCACGATCCGCCAGGAGATGTCCAGGCCCAGGCCGGTGCCCTCACCCACCGGCTTGGTGGTGAAGAACGGCTCGAAGATCCGGCCGGTGATCTCGGCCGGCACCCCGGGCCCGGTGTCGCCGATGCCCACGACCAGCCGGTCGTCGTCCCGGTACGTCCGCACGGTCAGGGTGCCCGCGCCGGCCATCGCCTGGACCGCGTTGTCGATGAGGTTGGTCCAGACCTGGTTCAGCTCGGCCGCGTACGCCGGCAGCGGCGGCAGGCCCCGGTCGTAGTCCTTGACCACCCGCACGCCGTCGCCGATCTTGCGGGCCAGCATCACCAGCGTGGAGTCGAGCAGCTCGTGCACGTCGACGACCTGGAACGGCGCCCGGTCCATCTGCGAGTACTGCTTCGCCGCGCCGACCAGCGTGGACACCCGGGTGGTGGCGTCCTCGATCTCGTTCATCAGCGTCTCGGTCTCCACCGTGTACGACAGCCAGCGGATCGCCCCCTCGGTGGCCGTCTTCGGGCACATCGCGACCGCCCGCTCCAGCCACTCGACGTCCAGCCCGCCGTTGACCAGGACCGGGGCCAGGTCCCAGCCGCCGCGGACGCCGTGCTCCTCCAGCCAGTCGCCCAGCTCGTCCTCGCGGTCGCTGGCCTCCAGCGGGCCGAGCTTCGGCGCCTTCGCGACCCGCTCGACCGCCTCCTCCTGCAGCTTGACCAGCGCCGGCAGGGTCACCGGGTCGATCCCGCCGTCGGCGAGCATGGCCAGCTTGTGCCGCATCCCGGCGACCCGCTCGCGCAGCGCCGCGGTGGCCCGGACCGCCGCGGCGGCCGGGTTGTTCAGCTCGTGGGTCAGCCCGGCCGACAGCGAGCCGAGCGCGAGCAGCCGCTCCCGCTCGTTCATCAGCCGCTGGCTGGCGGTCATGCCGAGGAACAACCCCTCCAGCATGTGCATCGCCATCGGGAACCAGGCCCGCAGCATCGCGCCGAACTCGTCCGCCGGCAGCTGGAACAGCCGCAGGTCGGTGACGGCGGTGGTGGTCGCGCCGTACGCCCGCTGGGCCCGGTCGTCGGTGAGGTACGCCTGGGTGGCGCCGAAGTAGGACCCCACGTGGTCGGAGCGGTTGATCTGCACCTGCTCGCCGCCGGCCAGCCGGGACAGGGTGAGGGTGCCGGAGAGCAGGACGTAGAAGCAGGAGGCGTCCTCGCCCTCGACCACCACCGTCTCCCCGGCCGGCACGGTCACCACCACGCCGTGCGCGCGCAGCCAGTCCAGCTGCTCGTCGGTCAGCTCGGTGAAGAGGAACAGCTTCCGCAGCTCGGCGCGGTCCAGCGTCTCGGTCCTGCCCATGCTCACGGCTTCTCCAGGTAGCGGTGGACCAGCGAGACCGCCATCGCGCCCTCGCCGACGGCCGAGGCCACCCGCTTGACCGACTCGGCCCGCACGTCGCCGGCCACGAAGACCCCCGGCACGCTGGTCTCCAGGTGGTACGGGTCGCGCTCCAACGACCAGCCGGCCGGCCGGGCGCCGTTGGCCACCAGGTCCGGGCCGGCCAGCACGAACCCGCGCCGGTCCCGGGCCAGGCAGCCGTCCAGCCAGTCGGTGCGCGGGACCGCGCCGATGAACACGAACAGCCAGGACGCCGGGACCGTCTCCGTCGCCCCGGTCGCGTTGTTGCGCAGCGTCAGCGACTCCAGGTGCTCCTCGCCGGCCCCGTCCACGATCTCGGTGCAGGTGCGCACCTCGATGTTCGGGACCTGGTCGATCTGGTCGATCAGGTAGCGGGACATCGAGGAGTCCAGCGACCGGCCGCGGACCAGCATGACCACGCGGGTGGCGTACCGGGAGAAGTACATGGCGGCCTGGCCGGCGGAGTTGGCGCCGCCGACGATGTAGACGTCCTGGCTGCGGCAGGACGGTCCCTCGGTGGTCGCGGCGCCGTAGTAGACGCCCCGGCCGGACAGCGCGCCGAGCCCGGGCGCCTCCAGCAGCCGGTACGCCACGCCGGTGGCGAGGATGACGGTGTGCCCGGCGATCTCGGTGCCGTCCTCGAAGCGGACGACCCGGGCCCCGCCGCGCTGCTCCAGCCCCACCACGTCCCGGGTGGTCAGCATCTCGACGTGGAACTTCTGGGCCTGCCGGCGGGCCCGCTCGGTGAGCTGCTCGCCGGACACGCCGTCCGGGAAGCCCAGGTAGTTCTCGATGCGGCTGCTGGTGCCGGCCTGGCCGCCGGTGGCCCGCCGCTCGACCAGCACGGTGCGCAGGCCCTCGGACCCGCCGTACACCGCCGCGCCCAGACCGGCCGGGCCGCCGCCGACGACCACGAGGTCGTAGAAGTCGGTGGCCGGGGTGGTGGCCAGGCCCGCCTTCTCGGCGAGCAGGGCGTCGCCGGGCCGCACCATCGTCTCGCCGTCGGCGGTGATCACCACCGGCAGCACGGCCGGGTCGGCGCCGGCCGCGGCCAGCAGCCGCTCGGCCTCCGGCTCCTCGGCCAGGTACCACCGGAACGGCACCGAGTTGCGGGCCAGGAAGTCGCGCACCTCGTAGGACCGGGCCGACCAGCGGTGCCCGATCACCCGGATCTCCCGGGGCGGCTGCCGGTCGGTCGCCGTCCACGCCTCCAGCAGCGCGTCGAGCACCGGGTAGAGCTTCTCCTCCGGCGGGTCCCACGGCTTGAGCAGGTAGTGGTCCAGGTCGACGACGTTGATCGCCTGGATCGCCGCTTCGGTGTCCGCGTACGCGGTGAGCAGCACCCGGCGGGCCAGCGGGAACAGGTCCATCGCCTGCTCCAGGAACTCGATGCCGCTCATCTGCGGCATCCGGTAGTCGGCGAGCAGCACGGCCACCTGCTCGCCACGCAGCTTGATCTCCCGCAGCGCCTCCAGCGCCTGCGGGCCGGACTCGGCCCGGACGATCCGGTAGCCCTCGCCGTACTTGCGGCGCAGGTCGCGGGCGACGGCACGGGACACGCTGCCGTCGTCGTCGACGGTGAGGATCGCGGGGCGGGCGACGCGACCGCTGTCGGGGGCGCTCATGGTGCCCAAGTCAAGCAGCGCGGACCCCCCGCGTCTTCCCGGCGGATTGCGCCCCCGGCGAAAACTCCCCGGCGCCCCGACCGACGGTTACTCCCCGCTCACGGACCGCCAGCGGACTCGGGACAGTTGTCCCGAATATCCGAACCCCCACCCACCGCACCCGCAGGCGTGGACGGATAGTGCCGGTATCCAGACCCAAACTCGCCCGATCGGGTGGTGCTGGCCCGCTTGGGCAGCAATGATGTGCCCCATGCGCGCGCCCTTGATCATCGGTGTGATAACGGCGCTCGCCCTCACCGCGTGCGCCGCCGAGGTCACCCCGACCCCGGTCGCCACCCGCCCGGCCACCGTCCTGGTCGGCGGGCACCCGGTGGACGTCGACCTGGCCGCGAAGGCCGACGCGTTCTTCGCCGCCGACCCGGCCGGGGAGTTCGGCAACCGGCGGGCCGTGCTGGTCACCGTGGGCGGCCAGACCGTGTACGAGCGGCGGGAGGGGCCGGCCACCCCGACGAGCACGTACAACCTGCAGGGCGTCGGGACGAGCATCCTCGGCACGCTGGTCGGCGTGGCGGTCGCCGAGCGCCGGCTGCGGCTGGACCAGACCCTCGCCGACCTGCTGCCGGACTACCGCAAGGACATGTCGCCGTACCTGGCGCGAGTGACGCTCAAGCAGCTGCTGACGATGAGCGGCGGCCTGCCGAACGACTTCTACCCGCAGGTCATCGGGCCCGACGCCCCGGCCGGCACCGACTGGGTGCGGACCATCGTCGCGGCCGGCCAGGAGAAGCTGCCCGGCCGCTTCGGCTACTCCAACGGCGGCGCGCACCTGGTCGCGGCGGCGCTGACGCGGGCGACCGGGCGACCGGTGCTGGACTACGCCCGGGAGAAGCTGTTCGAGCCGCTGAGCATCGGCACCACCCCGGCCGCGGAGCCGGTGCCGCGCGCCGGCCGGTTCGCCGAGTACGACGCGGCCGGCTTCGCCTGGCCCCGGGACCCGCAGGGCGTCCACCTCGGCGCCGGCTGCCAGAAGCTCACCGCCTCCGACCTGGCCCGGATCGGCCGGCTCTGGCTCGACCGGGGCAAGTGGGAGGGCCGGCAGCTCGTGCCCGAGTCCTGGATGACCGCGGCCACCAGCCAGCAGGTCGCCGCCGTCGACGGCCGCGGCTTCGGCTACCAGTTCTGGACCATGACCGCCGACGGGCACCGGGCCTTCGCCGCGATGGGCGACGGCGGCCAGCTCGTCCAGGTCGTCCCCGATCTCGACCTGGTCGTCGTCGTGCAGAGCTCGTCGCCCAGCGACCCCGCGGTCCCCCCGGACAGCGGCGCCGCCGACGCCCGCCGCTACGCCGAGGTCGTCACCGACCTCTTCGTCCCCGCCATCGGCGGCTGACCCGGCCCCGGGCCGCCGGCGGTGCCCGCCCCCGGCGTCCCGCCCCGGCCCCGGTCGTTTAGCGGTCAGCGGAACACCGCCCTGACCTGCGACCCCGCCGGGCGCCGCGCCCCGGGGCCGGGCCGACGGACGACGAACCGGCCGGGCAGCGCCTACCATGCGCTCGCGGGTCGACGTCGACCGCGATCACCGGAATCGGTCCGACGGGAGGACCCGTGCGCGTGTGTTCGAGTTCGATGTGCCGACGGGCACCCAGGTGACGGTGCTCGCCGCCGGCGGCGTCCCGGAGTACCTGACCCCCACCGCCGCCCTCGTCGTCGCGGCGTTCGTCATCGGGTTCGCCTCGGTGCGCGCCCGGGTCCTGCCGATCGTCGGCTTCCTGCTGGCCGGCGTCCTCATCGGGCCGAACGCGCTCGGCCTCGTCCAGGAGCAGGAGGCCGTCGACATCGCCGCCGAGGTCGGCGTGATCCTGCTGCTGTTCACCATCGGCATCGAGTTCTCGCTGGCGCGGCTGACCCGCATCCGCCGCGCCGTGCTGGTCGGCGGCGGCCTGCAGGTGGGGCTGACCTCGCTGGCGGTCCTCGGGCTGCTCGCGGCGTTCGGCGTCGGCTGGCGCGAGGGCCTGTTCACCGGCTTCCTCGTCGCGCTCAGCTCCACCGCCATCGTGCTCAAGCTGCTCGGCGACTCCGGCCGGGCCGGCACGCCGACCGGGCAGACGGCGACCGCGGTGCTGATCTTCCAGGACCTCGCCGTGGTGGCGATGGTCCTGGTCGTGCCGATGCTCGGCACCGACGGCGGCACGCCCGGCGAGCTGGGCCTGGCGGTGGCCCGGGCGCTGGGCATCATCGTCCTGGTCCTGGTCGTCGCGCGCCGGGTGATGCCGAGGGTGCTGGAGGTCGTCGCCCGGCAGTGCTCGCCGGAGATCTTCCTGCTGGCCGTCATGGCGATCTGCCTCGGCACGGCCTACCTCACCGCCCTGGCCGGGGTCAGCGTGTCCCTCGGCGCGTTCCTGGCCGGCCTGGTCGTCAGCGAGAGCCGGCACTCCGACCACGCGCTCGGCGAGATCCTGCCGCTGCAGATCCTGTTCAGCGCCGTCTTCTTCGTCTCCGTCGGGATGCTGCTCGACGTCGGGTTCCTGGTCTCGCACCTGCCGCTGGTGCTCGGCGCGGTCGCCTTCGTGGTGGTCGTCAAGTTCCTCGTCACCGCCGTGTCGGTCGCCGTGCTGCGGCCCGGGACCGGGGTCACGATCGCCACGGCGCTGCTGCTCGCCCAGGTCGGCGAGTTCTCCTTCGTCCTGCAGGGGGTGGGCGAGGACGCCGGCCTGAGCCCGGCCGGGCTCGGCGAGGACGGCCGGCAGGCCGTGGTCGCCACGACGGTGCTGCTCATGCTGGCCACGCCGCTGCTGGCCGGGCTGGGTCGCGGCGCCGAGCGGCGGTGGCAGCCGCGCCGGCCGGCGCGGGCGCCCGCGGCCGGTGCCGGCGGCGACCCCGTCCGGACCGGGCACGTCGTCATCTCCGGCTGGGGCGACGCCGCCCGGGCGCTCGCCGCCGACCTGCGCGGCATGCACGTCCCGGTCGTCGTGCTCACCCTCAACCCCGACGGCGCGGCCGAGGCCGAGGAGGCCGGCCACGACGTGGTCCGGGGCGACTCGACCAAGCAGCACGTGCTCGACACCGCCGGGGTGTCCGCGGCCGCGGTCGTCGTGCTGCCCGAGGACGACCCGGAGACCGCCGCGCACATCGCCGCGGTCGTGCGCGGCATCAACCCGACCGCCCAGATCGTGGTCCGGCCGACCGTGGAGGGCGACCTGGAGGCCCTCGCCGAGGTCGGCGTGGACCGGGTGGTGAGCCCCCGGCGCACCAGCTCCGCCGCGCTGGCGCACTCGGTCCTCGGCGCGCTGGACCGGCCGATCGGCACGCCGGCGCCCGGCGCCGGCTGGATCGACACCACCCGGCTGGTCACCTGGCGGCCCCCGGAGGGCGAGGAGTGCCCGCACGTCGTGGAGGTCGAGGCCGTGCTGCCGTCGGCCAAGGGCTGCGAGGACTGCCTGCGCACCGGCGACACCTGGGTGCACCTGCGGTTGTGCCTGTCCTGCGGGTACGTCGGCTGCTGCGACTCCTCGCCGAACCGGCACGCCCGCGCGCACCACGAGGCGACCGAGCACCCGATCATCGCCTCGCTGGAGCCCGGCGAGACGTGGGCCTACTGCTTCCTCGACGACCGGACCTGGGAGCGGCCGGACGGATCGGTGCGCTGGCCGGCGACGGCCCGGATGGCGACCGCCGGCGGCTGACCGCGACCGCGGGCCACCGACCGGCCCGGCCCGGCGTACGTTCGACCCCGTCAGACCGCCCCGAGGAGGCCCCCGTGACCGCTGCCGCCTGCACCCACGTCCGCGAGCTCGGTCCCGAGCCCGAGCCGAGCACCACCGAGGGCTGCGAGGACTGCCTCGCCGCCGGCACCCGCTGGGTGCACCTGCGCGAGTGCCTGACCTGCGGCAAGGTCGGCTGCTGCGACTCCTCGCCGCAGCGGCACGCCAGCCGGCACGGCGCGGCGGCCGAGCACCCGGTCATCCGGTCGTTCGAGCCGGGCGAGCACTGGCGCTGGTGCTTCGTGGACCAGGTCGTCGTCTAGCCACCCGGCCGCCGTCCGGGCCGGGTCGCCGCCCGGGGCCGGGCCGCCGTCCGGGGACGGGTCGCCGCGCGGGCCGTCTAGCCGGGTCCCGGTTGGGTACGTCCCCGGTCGTGGACGAGGACCCGGTGACCATCACCGCGTACGAGGACGGCCCGCTGATCGTGCGCGGCCCGGTGACCTACCTGACCCAGGACGGTCAGGAGGTCGACCCCGGCCGGGCCACGGTCGCGCTCTGCCGGTGCGGCCGGTCCGGCAGCAAGCCCTTCTGCGACGGCACCCACAAGGTGGTCAGGTTCCGGGCCGCGTCCGCCCCGGACGCCCGCCGGAGCGCCCCGACGGAGTGAGCGGCCAGCGCGAGCCGCCGCCCGTTGTACGGGACCCCGCCGCGCAGCCGGGCCACCACCGCCAGCCACGAGCAGACCGCCCGCTCGGCCAGCCACAGCGGCGCCCACAGCGGGGTGTCGGCCGGGAAGACCGCCGCTCCCCCGGCCCGGCGCCGGCCGCGCTCGGCCAGCGCCACGACGGCGACCACGCCGGCGCCGAGCACGCCCGGCCGCCGCGTGACCAGGGCCGCGCCGACCGCCGGCGCGATCGCCAGCTCGACCGCGAGCCGGCCCGGCTGGGCGAAGCTGTCGTACGCCTGGCGCACCCGCTGCCCGCGGAAGTGCGCGGAGCTGGGTGGCCGGCGCGGCACGTACAGGTCGAGCGGGGCGATCTCCCGGCCGCCCCGGGACCGCACGGTCCGGACCAGCTCCAGGTTCTCGAACATCGCGTCGCCGTCGTAGCCGCCGGGCAGGGCGGACCGGCGTACGGCCAGGGTGCCCGGCCAGTCCGCGGCGAACGCCCGGTTCAGCAGGGTCCGGCCGGTGTCCCAGCGGGCGTGCCAGGGCAGCGGGTCGAAGTGGTTCTGCGGCCGGACGACCTCGTACCGGTCCAGCAGCCCCAGCGCGGCCAGCAGCGCGCCCCGGCTCCACCGCACGTCGTCGTCGCCGATCACCACCCGGTCCGGCCCGGCCCGGCGCAGCCCGGTGACCACGCCGTTCACCTTGCCCATGGCGTAGTGCAGGTCCTGGTCCGGCGGCACGTGGGTCAGCCCGAGCCCGGCCCAGGCCGCGGCGTGCGCGGCGAAGACCGCCGGCGGCGAGCCGTCCACCACGGTGACCGCGAGGGTGCCGGTCAGCCCGGCCAGGTAGTCGGTCAGCTCCGCCAGCTCGTCCGGGCGGTGCGTCGCCCAGCGCAGGGGCAGGACGTACTCGGCGTTCACGCGGCCACCGGCAGGCCGCGCAGCGAGGAGGACCCCCGCTCCCAGGCGGCGAGCAGGTGCGCGGCCTGCCGGGCGTCCAGCGCCAGGCAGACGGCCGCGCCGAACAGCACGTCGCCGACCAGGGCCGGCTCGGCGGTGACCAGCGCGCCGCACAGGTCGTGCGCGGCGACCTGCTCGTGCACGGCGTCCGCCTCCACGTGCTCGTCGAAGAACCGGGTCGCGGCCGGGCCCAGCCCGAGCCGGCGCAGGCCGGCGCCGTACCGGCGCATCGGCAGCGACGAGGTCATCTCCAGCGCGGCCAGGTGCCCGGTGATCGCGCCCCGCAGCCGCCGGTGCAGCCCGAAGAACGACGCCGTCACGCTGGTGGCCAGGGTCACCGCCGGGACGACGTCGACGTACCGGCCGTAGCCGTCGTCCAGGCCGACCTCGCGCATCGCGGTCGCGAACAGCGTCGAGTGCATCCGCTCCGGCCGGCCGTTGCCGTACTCGTCGGTCTGGATCTCCACCAGCGCGGCCTTGGCCCGCCCGGCCAGCCGCGGGATCGCCCAGGTGTGCGGGTCGGCCTCCTTGAGCTGGTAGACCGAGCGGTGCACGAGCAGCTCGGCGACCTGGTCCAGGGTCGCCCGGCGCTGCACGTACGGGGAGACCGCGACGCCGTCGTCCTCGGCGGCCAGCGCGGCCAGCGCCCGCGGCACGTCGGCCGGGCCGGCCACGGTGACGCCCGCGTCAGCCAGCCGGGCCGCGGCCAGCCGGCGCAGCGCGGCCTCCAGCGGCGCCTCCAGCCGGGCCCGCAGGGCCAGCAGTGACGGGTGCCACTCCCACTCCTCCGGCACGCCGGCCAGGCCGCGGTAGTGCAGCTCGTAGCACAGGTGCAGCGACAGCAGCAGGTCGTCGTCGGTCAGCGCGTCCTCGGTCGCCACCGGCACCGCCGGCAGCTCGTGCGGCGGCCCGATCAGCGCGGTCAGCAGCGCCGCGCTGATCGGTCCGCGTGCGGTCGGCAGCGGGGTCTGGGCCGCCGACGGGGTCGGTGCGGTCAAACTGGTCCCCCTCGGTCCGGCCGGCAGCGTTGCCGGCCGGTCGGAGAGCGTGCCCGCGCCGACCGGGCTCAAACGGCCGCTCAGGTGAGCTTGTCCTTGACCTTCTCGACCAGGCCCTGCGGGTGGGTGGCCGGCGGGGTGCCGTACAGCCGGACGTCGCCGATCGGCGGGATCGGCTTGTCGTCGGAGGGGGTCGGCGGGCGCTCGGCGTACATGAACTCCTTGTCGGAGCCGTCCGTGGCCGGGCCGTGCGCCCACTGGCCGTCACCGGCCTGCGCGCCGTCGGAATGGTTGATGAACGTGTACGCCCAGTCCGGCAGCTCGTTGCTGATCGGGAAGGCGTGCGGGACCGGGACCTGGTCCAGGCCGTCGGCCTCCAGCTCCTTGATCGCGGCCAGCCACTGCATCTGGTGCATGTGGTCGCGGGTGACCAGGAAGTTGATGAGGTCCTTCACGCCCGGGTCGTCGGTCATGTGCCACAGCCGCGACACCTGCAGCCGGCCCTGCATCTCGGCCGTGGCGTTGAGGTGGAAGTCGGCGTACAGGTTGCCGCTGGCGGTGACGAACGCGCCGCTCCACGGGGTGCCGTTGCTGTCCTTCGGGTACGCGCCGCCGCCGTTCTCGATGAAGTGCTGCGGGTTGGAGCCGCCGTAGAGGGCGGCCAGCATCGGGTTCTTCTCGGCCGCCGCCTCCTGGACGGTCATCGGCGCGGCCTCGAGCAGCCGGGCGATCATCGTCGTGATCATCTCGACGTGGCCGAGCTCCTCGGTGCCGATGGCCAGCAGCATGTCCTTGTACTTGCCGGGCAGCTTGCAGTTCCAGCCCTGGAACAGGTACTGCGTGGCGACCGTCATCTCGCCCCACTTGCCGCCGAGGACCTCCTGGAAGCGGTTGGCGAAGGCCGCGTCCGGGCCGTCCGGCTTGGCTTCGTACTGCATGTTCTGGGTGTGGTAGAACACCGCGCTCACTCCTGATGTCGACGCTGTGTGACGAGGAGGGCGTGCCCGGGCCGCTGGCCCCCGCGGGCCGCCCGCGGCCCGGCGACGCCCCCGGTCCCCCGCCGCCCGGTCCGGACGGGCCATCCCGCGCGGCCCGCCGCGGGCTC
>CADCTP010000271.1 GCA_902805565.1 uncultured Mycobacteriales bacterium | reverse complement strand
ACGTGCCGGCCGGGGCAGCCGGGCTGGGTGGCTGCCCGGCGCCGCCGGCGGCGGTCTCGTACGGCGCCGGCAGGCCCGGGACGTCCCCGGCCCGGTCGTCGCCGCCCATCGCCACCGTGGCGCCGACGAACGCGATCACCACCGCGACGACGCCGGCGACCGCGACCAGCTCGGCGAGCCGCCGGCGCTCGCGCACCGGCTCGACCGGCGTGACGGGAGTGAGCTCCTCGTCGCCGGACCGCTGGTCGCCGAGGACGTCGTCCGACGCGCTGTCCGGCGTCGACGCGCCGTCCGGATCCGACGGGCCGTCTGTCATTCCGATCCCCCCTGCTCGTCCCCACGAGTGCCAGGCCGGCTGACGGCGCGTGGCAGCGGAAGGGTACGCACCGGGTCGGGCGTCCGGGTGCACAGCCGCCCGGGCGTCACCCGGAGGAGGCCGGCTGTTCCGTCTCGTCCAGGCTCAGCACGCGCACGTGCAGGCTGTTGCGCTGCTGCAGCGCCGCCCGCAGCGCCCGGTGCAGGCCGTCCTCGAGGTAGAGGTCGCCCTCCCACTGCACCGCGTGCGGGAAGAGGTCGCCGTAGAAGGTCGAGTCCTCGTCCAGGAGGCGGTCGAGCTCCAGCTCCCGCTTGGTGGTGATGAGCTCGTCCAGCCGCACCTGCCGCGGCGGTAGTTTGGCCCAGTCGCGGGTCGACAGCCCGTGCTCCGGATACGGCCGGCCGTCGCGTACCGCCTTGAAGATCACGTCACTCCCTCGTCCACCTGTCCGGGCCGGACAGAGCGTAACCGGATCATCCGCGCGTGGGTCACGACCGGGACACGATCGCTGCCAGGGGGTCGCGCCGCCGGTAGGCTGGCACTTGACGGTGCGGAGTGCCAGGAGGTGTGCATGAACCTCGAGGAACGCAAGCTCCAGGTGCTGCGTGCCGTGATCGAGGACTACATCGCCACCGAGGAGCCGGTCGGCAGCAAGGCTCTCGCCGAGCGGCACCATCTCGGCGTGTCGCCGGCGACCATCCGCAACGACATGGCGCTGCTGGAGGAGGAGGGGCTGATCGCCCAGCCGCACACCAGCGCCGGGCGGGTGCCCACCGACAAGGGCTACCGGCTCTTCGTGGACAAGCTGGCCGCCCTCAAGCCGCTGTCGCCGGCCGAGCGCAAGGCGATCGCCAGCTTCCTCGAGGGCGCGGTCGACCTGGACGACGTGCTGCACCGCACGGTCCGGCTGCTGGCCCAGCTCACCCGCCAGGTCGCCGTCGTGCAGTACCCGTCGCTGGCCCGCTCGGCGGTCCGCCACCTGGAGGTGGTGCACCTGGCCGCCACCCGGCTGATGCTGGTGCTGATCACCGACACCGGCCGGGTCGAGCAGCGGGTGGTCGAGCTGCCGGTCCCGGTCACCGAGACGCTCGTCGCCGACCTGCGCGGGGTGCTCAACGGGGCGCTGCGGGACCAGAAGCTGGCCGACGCCGCCGAGGTGGTGACCGGGCTGCCGGACAACACCGCCCCGGAGCTGCGGCCGCTGCTGACCACGATGACCACCGTGCTGCTGGAGACCCTGGTCGAGCGGCCGGAGGAGCGGGTGGTGCTCGGCGGCACCGCCAACCTCACCCGCGGCGCCCTGGACTTCCCGGGGACGATCCGGCCGGTGCTGGAGGCGCTGGAGGAGCAGGTCACCCTGCTGCGGCTGATCGGCGAGGTCCAGTCGCCGAGCCGGGTGCTGGTCCGCATCGGCGAGGAGAACCCGATCGAGGGGCTCCGCTCGACCTCGGTCGTCTCCGTCGGCTACGGCCGGGGCGACCAGGCGCTGGGCGGGCTGGGAGTGCTCGGGCCGACCCGGATGGACTACGCGAGCTCGATGTCAGCGGTCGCGGCGGTCGCCCGCTACATCGGCCAGATCCTCAGCGCCGGGTCCTGACCGGGCGTCCGGCCGGACCAGCGGGTTCCCGGACCGCAGCGGCGGGGGCATCCGGTCCGGCAGCCCGGGCAGCGCCGCGGTCCGCGGCGACCCGGCCTCGATCCGGGCCGCCGGCAGCGTGCCCATGTCCGGCACCGTGGCCGGCACCGCGTCCGGGTCGACCCGGTCCCGCCGGGCCGCCCACCGGGCCGGCACGGTGCGCACCGCGAGGACCGAGAGGGCGAGCAGGCCGGCCGCGACCAGGCCGTCCAGCCAGAAGTGGTTGGCGGTGGCCACGACGATCAGCGATGTGAGCACCGGGTGCGCCAGCGCGAGCCACCGCCACCGGGTGCGGCAGGTCACGATGATCCCGAGCGCGACCACGATCGCCCAGCCCACGTGCAGCGACGGCATGGCGGCGTACTGGTCGGCCAGGCTGTTCTGGCCGGGTGGCCCGTACACGGCGGGGCCGTAGACGGCGGCGGTGTCCACGAAGCCGAGCCGGCCCAGCATCCGCGGCGGGGCGACCGGGACCATCAGGTGCACCACCAGGCCGGCCGCGGTCAGCAGCGCCAGGCTGCGCCGCACCCAGAGGTAGTCCGCCGGCTTGCGCAGGAACATCCAGATCAGGAAGGCCGCGGTGGCCGGGAAGTGGACGGCCGCGTAGTAGACGTTCGCGGCGCGGGTGAGCAGGTCGCTGTTGAGCATCAGCGTCTGCAGGGTCAGCTCGTCGGGCAGCCGGAGGATCCGCTCCAGGTCCCAGATCACGTACGCGTTGTCGAAGGCCTCGCCGACGTGCTTGGCCGCGATCACCCGGCCCAGCTTGTACGCGCCGAACATCAGCGCGATGACGAGCAGCTCCCGCCCGGCCCGTCCCCAGATCGACCTCGGTCCGCACGGGGCTGTGGCCGCCGCGTCACCGCCGGCGGGCCGGGCGGTCCCGCTGCGGCGTTCACCCCGCTGACAGATCACCACCGGTCAACGTTCTCTATGACGCGGTGTACCGGCAATGTGGCCCATGCCACAGATTTTTAGCAGGCGGGTCCTACCCGTTTCGGGATCAGACCGTTCAGGACCACGTCACAGATCTCGCCGAGGCTGCGGACCTGCTCGGGGGTCAGCCGGTCGAACAGGTGCTCGCGCACCGCGGCGACGTGCCCGGGCGCCGTCGCCACCAGCATGTCCCAGCCCGCGTCGGTCAGCACCGCCACCGTGCCCCGGCCGTCCCGGGGGTCGGGTTCGCGGCGGATCCAGCCGCGCTCCTGCAGCCGCGCCACCGCGTGCGACAGCCGGCTGGGGGAGGAGTTGGCCCGGGCCGCCAGCTCGCTCATCCGCAGCGACCGGTCCGGGGCCTCGGACAGCATCGCCAGCACGATGTAGGAGGCGTGGGTCAGCCCGGCGTCGCGCTGCAGCTGCCGGTCCAGCTCGGCGTACAGCATCTCGGCGGTGGCGTTGAAGGCGCGCCAGGTGCGCTGCTCGTCGTCGTCGAGCCATCTCGTCATCGCGCCTCCTTTAGTTGAAGGGTCAACAATCCGAGCGTACGCTCGTGGCATGCCCGTGCAGCGACTGAACCACGCCGTCCTCTACGTCCGCGACGTCCGCCGCAGCGTCGACTTCTACTCCGCGGTGCTCGGGTTCCGGCAGGTCATGGCCATGCCGGGCGCCGCGTTCCTGCAGGCGGAGGGCAGCACCAACGACCACGACCTCGGCCTGTTCGAGATCGGCCCGGACGCGGCGGCCTCGCCCGCCGGCCGCGGCGCCGTCGGGCTCTACCACCTCGCCTGGGAGGTGGACACCCTCGACGAGCTCGAGCGCATCGCCGGCCGGCTGGCCGAGCACGGCGCGCTGGCCGGCGCGTCGGACCACGCGACCACCAAGGCGCTCTACGCCAAGGACCCCGACGGCCTGGAGTTCGAGGTGTCCTGGCTGGTCCCCGCCGCGCTGCTGACCGAGGACGTGCTCGCCCGCAAGGACCGGATCGGCCGCCTGGACCTCGCCGCGGACAAGGCCCGGTACGGCGCGGACACCCCCGGCGGCATCGGGGTGTCGGTGGCGGCCGTGCGCTGAATCGCGGGAACCGTAGACTGGCAGTCGGTCCAACAGAGTGCCAGGAAGCTGGGGTGTCGTGGCGACCGACTACTACGGCGTGCTGGGTGTACGCCGGGACGCGACGGGTGACGAGATCAAGCGGGCCTACCGCAAGCTCGCCCGCGAACTGCATCCCGACGTCAACCCTGACCCGGAGGCGCAGGACCGCTTCAAGGAGGCCACCAAGGCCTACGAGGTGCTGTCCGACCCGGAGAAGCGGGAGATCGTCGACCTCGGCGGTGACCCGCTGGCCTCCGGGGGCAACGGCGCCGGCAACCCGTTCGGGGCGGCCGGGTTCGGCGGCCTCGGCGACATCATGGACGCCTTCTTCGGCGCGTCCAGCGCCCGCGGCCCGCGCAGCCGGGTCCGGCAGGGCGCCGACGCGCTGATCCGGCTGGACCTGGAGCTGGCCGAGACCGCGTTCGGCGTGACCCGGGACCTCACCGTGGACACCGCCGTGGTCTGCACCACCTGCTCCGGCGCCGGCACCGCGCCCGGCACCCACCCGGCGACCTGCGACACCTGCGCCGGCCGGGGCGAGGTGCAGAGCGTGCAGCGCTCGTTCCTCGGCCAGGTGATGACCAGCCGGGCCTGCCCGACCTGCTCCGGGACCGGGACCGTGATCCCCACCCCGTGCGGCACCTGCGGCGGCGACGGCCGGGTCCGGGCCCGCCGCACGGTCGGGGTGAAGGTGCCGGCCGGCGTCGAGGACGGCATGCGGATCCGGCTGTCCGGCCAGGGCGAGGTCGGCCCGGGCGGCGGCCCCGCCGGCGACCTGTACGTGGAGATCCACGAGCAGCCGCACGACATCTTCACCCGCGAGGGTGACGACCTGCACTGCCACGTCTCACTGCCGATGACCGCCGCGGCGCTGGGCACCAGCCTGACGCTCAGCACGCTGGACGGCGACGAGCAGATCGAGATCCGGCCCGGCACCCAGCCGGACACCGTGGTCGCCCTGCGCGCCCGCGGCGTGCCGCACCTGCGCGGGGTCGGCCGCGGTGACCTGCACGTGCACGTCCAGGTCACCACCCCGACCCGGCTGGACGACGAGCAGGAGGCGCTGCTGCGGCAGCTGGCCACCCTGCGCGGCGAGGACCTGCCGGTCTCCACCCGGGGGCACGGCGGCGGTGGCCTGTTCTCCAAGATGCGGGACGCGTTCAACGGGCGGTGAGCACCCCGCCGGTCTTCCTCGTCGACGCGCTGCCCGCGGGCGGCACCGCGGTGCTGGACGGCGCCGAGGGCCACCACGCCGCCGCCGTGCGCCGGCTGCGGGCCGGCGAGCCGCTGGTGCTGTCCGACGGCGCCGGCGGGGTCGCCGACTGCGTGGTCAC
>CADCTP010000270.1 GCA_902805565.1 uncultured Mycobacteriales bacterium | reverse complement strand
CTGACCGCCGGCGCGGGCGGAGACCCCGCCGAGCGGCTGGCGGCGGCGGCGCGGGCGGCCGCGGCCGCGGTGGCCGCGCTCGGCACCGCCGGGCGCGCGCCGGCCTGCACGCTGGTCGCCGCGACCCTGGACGCCGGCCTGGTGCGGGTGGTCGGCATCGGCGACTCCCGGGTCTACTGGGTGCCCGACGAGGGGCCGGCCGAGCTGCTCACCGAGGACGACTCGTGGGCCGCGGCGGCGGTCCGGGCCGGCGAGGACCCGGACCGGGCCTGGGCCGACACCCGGGCGCACACGCTGACCCGCTGGCTGGGTGCCGACGCCGAGGTCCCGGCCGCGGTCCGTACGGTCCGCCTCGAGGGCCCCGGCCTGGTGCTGGTGTGCTCGGACGGGCTGTGGAACTACCTGCTCGACCCGGCCGAGCTGGGGGCCGCCGTCCGCTCGGCGTACGCCGGGGACCTGCTGGCCGGGGCCGACGCCCTGGTCGGGCTGGCCCTGGACCGCGGCGGGCGGGACAACGTGACCGTGGCGCTGCTCCGGCACGAGGGGGACCCGACCTGACCGCAGCTTGACAAGACATGTTTCGAAAGCTCTACTTCGAAACATGTCTTCCGAACGACGGCGCCTGACGTCCGCCACCGAGCTGCGCGCGCTCAGCCACCCGACCCGGCTGACCCTGCTGGACCTGCTGCACCAGGAGGGCCCGCTCACCGCCACCCAGGCCGGCGAGCTGATCGGCGAGTCGCCGGCCAGCGCCTCCTTCCACCTCCGGACGCTGGCCCGGTACGGGTTCGTGGAGGAGGCCGAGGGCGGCCGCGGCCGGCAGCGGCCGTGGCGGGCGGTCGTGGAGACCCAGCAGATCCACGACGAGGAGCTGGGCGCGGAGGCCAAGCTGGCCGCCGACGGCTTCCTGGAGCTGCTGCGGGAGCGGGACGCCGCCCGGCTGCGCGCCTGGGGCACCACCCGCTCGCGCTACCCGGCCGAGTGGCGCTCGGCCGCCAACGAGATGCGCCTCGTGCTGCACCTCACCGCGGCGGAGCTGACCGCGCTGACCGCGGCGATCGAGGCGGCGATCGCGTCGTACACCGCCCGGGAGTTCGCCGGGGAGCGGCCGGACGGCGCGGTGCCGGTCTCCATCGGCCTGCACGCGGTGCCGATGCGTCCCCCGGCGGAGCGGTCGTGAAGGGCGTCCTGGCCTCCCGCGACCTGCGGCTGTTCCTGGGGGCCGACGCGTTGTCGCTGGTCGGCAGTGGCGCCCTGTTGCTGGCCCTGGCGATCTGGGCCAAGTCGCTGACCGGCAGCAACGCGGCCGCCGGCATGGTGATCTTCGCCGTGCTGGCGCCGCCGGTGCTGCTGGCCCCGGTGGCCGGGATGCTGGTCGACCGGGTCCGCCGCCGGCCGCTGCTCATCGTGGTCAACCTCGCCGCGGCGGCCGCGGTGTGCCTGCTGCTGCTGGTGCGCGACCGCGACCAGCTCTGGCTGCTGTACGCGGTCGCCGGCCTGTACGGCGTGTCGTACGGGCTGCTGCGCTCCGCCCAGTCCGCGCTGCTGCGCACGCTGGTCACCGACGACGACCAGCTCGCCGCGGCCAACGGCGCGCTGCAGACGCTGGCCGCGCTGTCCCGGCTGCTCAGCCCGATCGCCGGCGCGGGGCTCTACGCCGCCGTCGGCCCGCACTCGGTGGTGCTGCTGGACGCGGCGACCTTCCTGCTGGCGGCGGGCGGGCTGGCGCTGCTGCGGGTGGTCGAGCCGGCGCCGCGGCCGGCCGAGGGCGCCTGGCGGGCCGAGGTCGGGGCCGGCCTGGCGCACCTGCGCCGGACCGTCGTGCTCCGGCAGATCGTCACCGCGGTCGGGTTCGCGATGCTGGTGATCGGCTTCATCGAGGTGGTGATGTTCGCGGTCGTGGACGCCGGGCTCGGCCGCTCCCCCGCGTTCGTCGGCGTGCTGGACCTCGGCTTCGGCGCCGGGTCGGTGGTCGGCGGGCTGCTGGTCGGCCGGGTGCTGCGCCGGGTCGGCCCCGGCGCCGCGGTGACCGGCGGCCTGGTGGTGTCCGCGCTCGGGCTGGCCGCCCTGGTCGTCCCGGTGGTGCCGGTGGCGATCGGGGCGATGGTGCTGGTCGGGATCGGGGTGCCGCCGATCGTCGCCGGCATGTCGACCACCCTGCAGAAGCTGACCCCGACGCACCTGCAGGGCCGCACGTTCTCCGCGGTGGACGTGCTGGTCAGCACCCCGCAGAGCCTGTCCATCGCACTCGGCGCGCTGCTGGCCGCGAGCGTCGACCACCGCATCCTGCTCGGCGTGATGACGGCCGGGATGCTGCTGGCCGCGCTCTACCTCGGCACCCGGCCCGAGCTGCTCCCGGAGGCGGCGGCGGTGGCCGCGCCGGTGCCGGCGGCCGGCTGACCCGGGCACGCCGACGCCCGGCCCCGGTCGAGGGGGCCGGGCGGCGGGTCGGTCCTGGGCCCGTGGGCCCGGGCCGCGGGCCTAGTGCTCCGGGCCGGGTGCCGCCGGCCGGGTGGCGCCGGCCTAGTGCTGCGGGCCGGGCTGCTGGCCGTACCCCGGAGGCGGGGCCGGCTGGTTCTGCCCCGGGTAGCCCTGCCCGGAGGACGAGCCGGGACCGCTGGGGTAGCCCTGGTTGCGCCGGTCGCCGGCCGCGCCGTACGGCACGCCCTGCTGGCGGCCGGACGCCGGCCCGGTGTACGCCGGCGGCGAGGGCGGCAGCGCCCGCGGCGAGTCGTCGTCCGGCGCGGGCGGCGCGGCCTGGGTGCCGGGGTCGTCGAAGGACAGCCCGCGGTGCGCGGCCTCGGTCTCGGAGTCCCGGTCCGACGCGCGGATCTCCGCCTCCGGCTGCAGCCGGGCCGGCGGCAGCTTGGAGTCGAACCAGTCCTCGGTGTCCAGCGTCTGGTACGCCGGGCGGGCCGGGCCGTCGCCGGCCTTGGCCGCCTCGGTCAGCCAGCTCGCGCCGCCGTTCTGCCCCTCGGCGGCCGCGCCGGCCCCGCCGCCGGCCATCCCGGCCAGCCCCTGCAGCGCCTGGGAGAACTCGCTCGGGATGATCCAGAGCTTGTTGGCGTCGCCCTGGGCGATCTGCGGCAGGGTCTGCAGGTACTGGTACGCCAGCAGCTTCGGGTCCGGGTCGGCGGCGTGGATCGAGGCGAACACGGTCTCGATCGCCTTGGCCTGGCCCTGCGCGGCCAGGTAGCGGGCGGCCCGCTCACCCTCGGCCCGCAGGATCCGGGACTGCCGCTCGGCCTCGGCCGCGAGGATCGCCGACTGCTTGGCGCCCTCGGCCGCGAGGATCTGCGCCGCCTTCTGGCCCTCGGCGGTCTTGATCGAGGACTCCCGGTTGCCCTCGGCCTGCAGGATGATCGCCCGCTTGTCGCGGTCGGCCCGCATCTGCTTCTCCATCGCGTCCTGGATGGACGGCGGCGGGTCGATCGCCTTGAGCTCGACCCGGGCGACCCGGATGCCCCACTTGCCGGTGGCGTCGTCGAGCTCGCCGCGCAGCTTGGTGTTGATCTCGTCCCGCGAGGTGAGGGTCTGCTCCAGGTTCATCGAGCCGACCACGTTGCGCAGCGTGGTGACGGTGAGCTGCTCGACCGCCTGGATGTAGTTGGCGATCTCGTACGTCGCCGCCCGCGGGTCGGTGACCTGGAAGTAGATGACGGTGTCGATGTTCACCGTCAGGTTGTCGGCGGTGATCACCGGCTGCGGCGGGAACGAGACGACCTGCTCGCGCATGTCGATCATCGCCCGGACGCGGTCGGCGAACGGGATCAGGACGTGCGGCCCGGGGGTGAGGGTCCGCGAGTAGCTGCCCAGCCGCTCCACGACCCCGGCGCGGGCCTGCGGGATGATCCTGATGCTGCGGACGAGGACGACGACGACCAGTGCGATGAGCACCAGTGCGACGATCAGACCGGCTTCCATGTCGACTCCACTGCCTGTGTGTGTGCCAGGGGGACGAACCGGTCCGGCCCGCGGTTCCCCCGGCGGCTATTCGTGCGACCAGACGACCGCGGTGGCGCCGCGGATCTCCATCACCTGCACCGTCGCGCCGACCGGCAGCACCTGCAGCGGGTCGTACGCCTGGGCCGACCACTCCTCGCCGGCGAGCCGGACCCGGCCGCCGTGCTGGTCGACGGTCCGGACGACCACGGCGCTGCGGCCCTTCAGGCCCTCGATGCCGGTCTGCTCCGAGCTCGGCAGCTGCAGCCGGCGCTTGGCCAGCGGCCGCACCACGGCCACCATGCCGAGCGACACCACGGCGAAGACCCCGACCTGGATCGCCACGCCCGCTCCCAGGGCCGCGGCCCCGGCCGTGGCCAGCGCGGCGACCGCCAGCATGAGCAGGACGAGGTCGAGCGACAGCGTCTCGGCGATGGCGAGGACGCCGGCGGCGATGAGCCAGATCAACCAGGCGGGCACGGGGTCATCTTCCCACGAACGGGCTAACCGGACGCGCCCACCGTCACGAAGTCGATCAGCTCCTCGACCGCCCGCAGCAGCGGCACCTCGAGGTCGGCGTACGAGTCGACGGCGCCCAGCACGCGGCGCCAGCCGTCGCGCGGCCCGCCCCAGCCCAGCCGGGCGCAGACCCCGGTCTTCCAGTCCTCGCCGCGCGGCACCGCCGGCCAGGCCCGGATGCCCAGCGAGGCCGGCTTGACCGCCTGCCAGACGTCGACGTACGGGTGGCCGAGCACCCGGACGTTCGGGTCGGTGACCGCGGCGACGATGCGGGACTCCTTGGTCCCGGGCAGCAGGTGGTCGACCAGCACGCCGAGCCGCCGCTGCGCGGTGGGGGCGAACCCGCGCACCGCGCCGGCCAGGTCGTCGATGCCGTCCAGCGGCTCGACCACGACGGCCTCGATCCGCAGGTCCTCGCCCCACACCCGCTCGACCAGCGCGGCGTCGTGGACGCCCTCGACCCAGATCCGGCTGCCCCGGGCGACCCGCGCCCGCACCCCGTCGACGGCGACCGAGCCGGAGGCGGTGCGGCCGGGCGCGCGGGCGGCCGGGGCGGCCACCGGGCGGGTCAGCGTCACCAGCGCGCCCTCCAGCAGGAACCCGGCCGGCACCAGCGGGAACATCCGCCGCCGGCCCCGCCGGTCCTCCAGCGTGACCGCGTCCTTCTCGCAGTTCACCACGGCGCCGCAGAAGCCGGTGGCGGCCTCCTCGACCACCAGGTCCGGCTCGGCCGGCACCGCCGGGATCTTCTTCTTCCGCCGCCAGTCCCCCGCCAGCACGTCGGTCCCGTACTCCATCCCCGGGACGCTACGCGCGCCGCGCCCGCCGCCCGGGCCGGCACGCCGCCCGCCCGCAGCGGCGCCGCCGGC
>CADCTP010000269.1 GCA_902805565.1 uncultured Mycobacteriales bacterium | reverse complement strand
CCGACACGCGGGCCCGCGCGGGCCCCGGCCCGGGCCGACGCCGAGGCCCGGGCACGGGCCGGCAGCCGGGAGCGCCGTGGGACCCGGCCGCGCCGGGCCCCACGGCCGGCGGCTCAGACCCCGAAGTCGTGCCGCAGCGGGTACTGCGACTCCCCCTCGTCGCTGGTCCGGGTGGCCAGGATCTGGTGCAGCTGGATCTGGTTCATCTCGAACCCGAGCTGCGACCCGGCCATGTAGAGGCCCCACACCTTGCTGATCGGCAGCCCGGCGTCGGCCACAGCGGTGTCCCAGTTCGCCACCAGGTTGTCGCACCACGCCGACAGCGTCTTGGCGTAGTGCACCCGGAGGTTCTCGTGGTGCTGGACCTCCAGCCCGGCGTCCTCCATCGCCCGGACGATGTCGCCGGAGCCGGTCAGCTCCCCGTCCGGGAAGACGTACCGACCGATGAAGCCGCGTCGCTCCAGCCCGGGGTGCTGGTTGTCCTGCCGGGTGATGCCGTGGTTGAGCAGCCGGCCCCCGGAGCGCAGCCGGGACCGCAGGAACCGGAAGTACGCCGGGTAGTTCTTGACCCCGATGTGCTCGATGAGGCCGATCGAGCTGACCGCGTCGAAGCCGCGCTCGGGCACGTGCCGGTAGTCCAGGTGCCGGACCTCGGCCTTGCCGGCGAGGCCCTCGGCCTCGATCCGGCGCTGCCCCCAGGCCGCCTGCTCCCGGGACAGGGTGACGCCGATCGCGGTGACGCCGTAGTGCCGCACCGCGTGCCGCACCATGCCGCCCCAGCCGCAGCCGACGTCCAGCAGCCGCATCCCCGGGGTGAGCCCGAGCTTGCGGGCGACCAGGTCGTACTTGTGCTCCTGCGCCTCCTCCAGCGTCGAGTCCTCGCTGGGGTAGCAGGCGCAGGTGTAGGTCATCGACGGCCCGAGCACCATCTCGTAGAAGGCGTTGGAGACGTCGTAGTGGTAGCTGATCGCGTTCGCGTCCCGGTGGGTGCTGTGCCGCAGGCCCTGGGCGAGCCGGCGGAACGGCCGGACCTCCATCGGCGGCGGCTCCGGCGGCACCAGCGTGCCCACCCCGAGGGTCCGCAGCCACTGCACCGCCTGCTGCGGGGACGGGCGGCGCATCCGCAGCCCGTCGATCAGCTTGAGCAGGTCGTACGGGTCGCCCGGGTGGACGCCGTCGACCACGAGGTCGCCCTGCAGGTACGCCCGGGCCATCCCGAGCGACCCGGGGGAGGTGACCATGTAGGACACCCCGCGCGGGTTGGTCACCCGCACCCCGATCGGCGCGGAGGCGCTGCCGCCGGTGCTCCCGTCGTACGCCGAGAAGCGCACCGGTGCGCCTGGTCCGAACAGCTCGTCGAACATCTCTCCCAGGGTCGCCTCCGGCACCGCGCCGTACCGGTAGGCGGACTCACGTGTCCTGGAGTCGACGCTCATCGCCTCATCACCGCCTTCGCGTAGAGATCCAACAGCCTCCCGTCGGGGTCGTAGCGGGCCTTCACCGCCTCGTAGGCCGGCCCGCCGTAGAGCTCGCGGAAGTGCTCCTCGTCGTAGTACGCGTCGGAGTAGAGCGACTTGTGGCCGCCGTGCTCCGCGACCACCCGCTCGACCGTACGGTTGACGTCGCCGTCGACCGCGCCGGGCAGGATGGGCACCGTCGACCAGAAGCCGACGTTGACGTACGCCTCGCCGGCGGCGAGGGGGTAGAGGGGCCACGGCGTCTCGCCGGCGGCGGGCTCGCCGGCCGGGCCGGACGGCCGCAGCCGCAGCGGGCACAGCCACACCGGCTCGACCGGGACCTCCCGCAGGAACCAGCCGAGGAACTCGGCGGTCCGCTCCAGCGGGATCTCCACGTCCTGGACCAGCCGCTCGCGGTCCGGCCGGCCCCGCCACCGGTCGATCCGGGCCGCCACGTGGTAGCGGTTCTCCAGCCGGATGAGCTTCCAGTAGACGTCGCTGCGCAGCCAGCGCCTGGGCCACACCCGCCGGATCCGCGGGTTCTGCGCGCCGAACGCGCGGGAGCACCAGAACCAGTCGGTGTCCCAGCGCCACAGGTAGTCCCGGACGGTCAGGTGGTCCTCCCGCCGGGCCCGCACCGACCGGTAGTAGATGTGCTCGCCGGTGTAGTCCGATGTGTACGGTGCCGTGTCCGCCCAGGACCCGAGCGTGAGGTACGCCTCGTCCGCGGTGAACACCACGCCGTCCAGGAAGTCGACCGGCTCCCCGGCCCACGCCCCGTCCCGCATGACGACCCCGATCGCATCGGCCAGCTCGGACGGCTGTCCGAAGTGGACGTGCCGCAGCCGCACGTACGGCCGGACCGGCTCCAGGTCGATCACCATCCGCAGCGCGTAGCCCAGCGTCCCGTAGGAGTTGGGGAAGGCGCGGTAGAGGTCGGCGTGCTCGTTGGTCGGGGTGGCGGTGACCACCTCGCCGGCCCCGGTGAGCACCTCGATCTCCCGCACCGCCTCGTGCGGCAGCCCGCCGCGGAACGAGCTGGACTCGATGCCGAGCCCGGTCACCGCCCCGCCGAGGGTGATGGTCTTCAGCTGCGGCACCACGGTCGGCATCAGGCCGTGCGCGAGCGTCGCGTCCACCAGCCGCTCGTACGTCGTCATGCCCTGGACGTCGGCGGTGCGGGCTCCCGGGTCCACCGACAGCACCCGGTCCAGTCCGGACACGTCCAGGCCCGGGGTCGCGGTGGCCGACCGGGGCCGGAAGAGGTTGGAGGTGCGCTTGGCCAGCCGGACCGGCGCCCCCGCCGGGATGGCCGCGTACTGCGCCAGCAACCGCTCCCTGGCCGCCCCGTGGTCGGCGCCGGCGACGGGCCGCACGCCGGCCCGGGTCACCACGCCGCCGACCTGGTCGCTGCCGTCACCCGGACACGCTCGACGGATTGCACGGTCCCACCCCGGCTCGCTCGACGATCTCCCGCCCGATCGTGGCACGACCGGTACGCCCGCTGGCAAGCACCCGTCCGGACCAGCACCTCCCGTGATCACCGTCTCACCGTCCGCAGCAGTGGTCGGCGCGGGCGTACCCGGCTCGGCGCGCCCGTCCCGATGCCGCCGGGAGTGCCGCCGGGAGTGCCGCCGGAACTGCCGCCGGAACTGCCGGCGGAGGTGCGGCCGGGGGTGCCGCCGGCGCCCGTCCCGGACGTACGGTGGGGGCATGGACAGCGCGGACTGGGAGATCACCGCCGAGCGGCTCCGCGGCGAGACGCCGAGGTTCGTCGGGCTCACCGAGGCCGAGGCCACCGCCCTGGCCCGGGAGATCGGCGCCACGCTGCGGCTCGGCCCCGTCGACGGCGTGTTCACCATGGAATACCGCCCGGACCGGGTGACCGCGCTCACCGAGCACGGCCGGGTGGTCTCCGCCCAGGTCGGCTAGGCCGGCCGGGCCGCCGCACTACCCTGTGGGGCATGGCTGCCCTCCCCGCCCCGGACACGTACGAGGGCATCCCGTGGCGGTCCGGGTCGGGCGACCGGGCCTGGTCGGTGGCCGCGCACGTCGGCGGGCTGTTCCTGTCGTTCCTGCCGGCGCTGGTGATCCTGCTGATCCGCGGCCGGAGCAGCGGCGCGGTCCGGCAGCACGGCTTCGAGGCGCTGAACTTCCACCTCACCGTGCTGCTCGGCTACATCGTCACGATCCTGCTGATCATCCTGGTGATCGGCCTGGTGCTGACGTTCGCGCTGTGGATCACCGCCGTGGTGCTCACGGTCAACGCCTCGATGGCCGCCGGCCGGGGCGACGCCTACCGCTACCCGTTCTCGCTGCGGCTGTTCCGCTGACCCCGCCGCGGGCAGTCCCGCCGGGCACGGTTGACGACGACTGGTCCAGTCTGGTCTAGTCCAGCCAGTCGAACAGGGAGGCCGCCGGTTCGCTGCCGCCGCCGGCCCTGTCGCGAAGGAGTCGCGATGAGGTCTGTCAGGGCAGCGCTCGCGGTCGGCGCGGCGGCGGTGGTCGCCGCGGCCGGCCTGCTCGCCACCGGCTCGGCCGGGGCCGCGGAGCCGGTGAGCAACCCCGGTTTCGAGAGCGGCACGGCCGGCTGGACGTGCACCGCGGGGACCGGCACCGACACCCAGGCCCGGTCCGGCGCCCGCGCGCTGGCCGGCACGCCGACGTCGACCACCGCCGAGTGCGCGCAGACGGTCCCGGTCCAGGCCGGCGCCGCCTACACGCTGACGGCCTGGGTCCGCGGCGCGTACGTCTTCCTCGGCGCGTCCGGGACCGCCGGCGGCGACGTGAGCACCTGGACGCCCGGCACCGGGTCGGCGTACGCGCAGCTGACCGTCCGGTTCACCGCCGGGTCCGGGCCGGTGCGGATCCGGGTCCACGGCTGGTACGGCCAGGGCACCTACCACGCCGACGACGTCTCGCTGTCCGGGCCGGGCGGCGGCCCGGCCCCCACGGTCCCCCCGACGGCGTCCCCGACACCGCCGCCCACCACGGCGCCCCCCACGACGCCGCCCCCCACGACGCCCCCGCCCACGACCACGCCGCCCGGGAACGGGACGCTGCCGGCGCACACGCTCACCGGCTACTGGCACAACTTCGTCAACGGCTCGGTGGCGCTGCGACTGCGCGACGTGCCCCGCACGTACGACGTCGTCGCGGTGTCCTTCGCCGAGGCGACCGGCACGCCGGGGGCCGTGCGGTTCGCGGTCGACCCGGGGCTGGCCAGCGCGCTCGGCGGCTACACCGACGCGGACCTGGCCGCCGACGTGGCCGCGCTGCACGCCCGGGGCGCCACGGTGATCCTGTCGGTCGGCGGCGAGCTGGGCCGGGTGGCGGTGACCGACGCGGCCAGCGCGTCGGCGTTCGCGACGTCGGTGCGGGCGGCGATGGACCGGTTCGGCTTCGACGGCGTCGACATCGACCTGGAGAACGGCCTGAACGCCACCTACATGGCCCAGGCGCTGCGGCAGCTGCGGAGCGCGGTCGGCGCCCGGCTCATCATCACGATGGCCCCGCAGACGATCGACATGCAGTCCCCCGGCGGCTCGTACTTCGCGCTGGCACTGTCCATCAAGGACATCCTCACCACCGTCCACACGCAGTTCTACAACTCCGGCACCATGCTCGGCTGCGACGGCCGGGTGTACGCGCAGGGCACCGTCGACTTCCTCACCGCCCTGGCCTGCATCCAGCTGGAGAACGGCCTGCGCCCGGACCAGGTCTCGCTCGGCCTGCCGGCGTCGCCCCGGGCGGCCGGCGGCGGGTACGTCGCCCCGTCGGTGGTCAACCAGGCGCTGACCTGCCTGGCCCAGGGCACCGGCTGCGGCAGCTTCCGGCCGCCGCGCACCTACCCGGGCCTGCGCGGGGCGATGACCTGGTCGGTCAACTGGGACCAGGTCCAGGGGTACGCCTTCGCGGACGCGGTCGCCGGCCAGCTCGACCGGCTGCCCTAGTCCTCCGGCGGCCAGGGATCGCCCCAGCCGGCGTCCCTGGCCGCCCGGTAGGTCGTCCCCTGCCGCTTGCTCACGGTCCGCCGGCTGATCCCCGGCGGCCGGTCGCACACGGTCAGCTCGACCAGCCCCTTGCGCAGGTACGGGTGCCGCACGATCCGGCCCGGTCCCGGTCCGGCCGGGCCGCGGGTGGCCGCGACGTAGGAGAACTTCTCGTCCTCCCAGCCCAGCGTGCCGCCCTTGGCCTGCCGGTGCCGGGACGAGCGGGGCAGCCGGGCCGCGAAGTGGCACCAGTCGCCGGGGACGTCGAGCGGGCAGCCGAGGTCGTGCGGGCACGGGGCGACCACCCGGAACCCGCGGCCGACCAGCACCGCCCGGGCCTCCAGCACCCGCCGGTGGCCGGCCGGGGTGCCCGGCTCGACGACCACGACGGTGTCCGCCCGCACCGCGCCGACCAGCCCGCGCCGGGCGTCCGGCGGCAGCTCGGCCAGGACGTACGCCATGGTCACCAGGTCGGCGGCCGGCAGCTCCGCGCCGATCCGGCCCGGCGTGAAGGTGGCGTCCCGGACCGGCCCGGCCGGGCCCCGGGCGGCGAGTTCCCGGCCCAGCGCGAGCGCGTCCTGGGACCGGTCCAGCACGGTGGCGGCGGTCAGGCCGGGCAGCACGGCCGCGGCCGCCCACAGCGCGCCGCCGGTCCCGCCGCCCACGTCCAGCAACGTCCGCGGCGCCCGCCACCCGCCGTCCCCCTCGGCCCCCGGGGCGGGACCGAAGGTGGCCTGCAGGGCGGCGCGGACGGCCGCGCTGGTGGCGGGCATCCGGTAGGCGGCGTACGCGCGGGCGGCGGCCGGGCTGTCCAGGACCTCGCCGGGCAGGGCGTCGCCCCGGTAGGCGGCGGTGAGGCGGGCGGCGAGCCGCTGCAGCTCGGCGCCGGAGGTGTCGCCGAGCACCGCGTCCAGCGCGGTCAGCAGGTCCCCGGTCGGCTCCACCGCAGCCACCCTAGGACACCCCGGCCGGCGTCCCGGGCCCGACCGCCCCGACCGCCCCGACCGGGCCAGCCGGGCCGGCCGGGCCAGCCGGGCCGGCGCGGGGTCAGATGTCGGTGGGGGTGCCGGGGGTGAGCCAGCGGACGGCGGTGGCGACCTCGGCCGGGGCGGCCGCGACGTCGGCCTCGGCGGCGGCGCGGCCCTGCCGGAAGTGGGTCCAGCCCTCGTAGTGGACCGGCACGACGGCGCGCGGCCGGAGCTGCCGGCACAGCGCCACCGCGTCGGCGGCGCTCATCGTGTACTTCAGCGACCGGGTCACCGGGAACCGCACCGCGCCCAGGTGCACCAGGGCGACGTCCACGTCGAACCGGGACGCCACCTCGCGGACGCCGCCGTGCAGCACGGTGTCGCCGGAGACCCACAGCACCGGCCCCTCGCCGGCCCGCACCGCGAACCCGGTCACCTCGCCGACGATCGGCCGGCTCAGCGGCGGGCCGTGCCGGCACGGGGTCGCGGTCACCGCCAGCGGCGGCCGGTCCGGTCCCTCCAGCACCGTACGGTCCCAGGGGGCGAGGCCGCGGGCGCCGCCGCCGAGCCGGGCGGCGCCGGCCACCGTCGTCAGCACCGCGCCGGCCGAGGGCAGGAACGCCCGCCCGGCGTCGTCCAGGTTGTCCGCGTGCTGGTCGTGGGTGAGCAGCACCGCGTCGATCCGGCCCAGCGCGGCGGCCGGCACCGCGGGGCCGGTCACCTTCCGGCTGCCGGTGCCGAGGCCGAAGCTGTACCGCCGGCCCGGCGGGTCGAAGGTGGGGTCGGTGAGCAACCGCCAGCCGCCCACCTCGATCAGCGTGGTCGGGCCGCCGACATGGGTGATCCTCACCCGGTCATCATGGCGCAGACCGGCCCGGGACGGACACCTACGCTGCCGGCATGGGAGCACTCACCGGCAAGGTCGCCATCGTCACCGGAGCCAGCCGCGGGGTGGGGCGGGGCATCGCGCTGGGGCTGGGCGAGGCCGGCGCCACCGTGTACGTCACCGGCCGCACCGTGGCCGAGGGCACCGCGCCGTCCCGGCTGCCCGGCACCGTGCGGGCCACCGCCGCCGAGGTCACCGCCCGCGGCGGCACCGCCGTCGCCGCCCCGGGCGACGCCGGCGACGACGCGCAGCTGGCCGCGCTGGTGGACCGGGTGCGGGCCGAGCAGGGCCGGCTGGACGTGCTGGTCAACAGCGCCTGGGGCGGGTACGAGCGGTTCACCGACGGGACGCCGTTCAACCCGGGGCCGTTCTGGGAGCAGCCGCTGCAGCTGTGGGACGCCATGCACCGGATCGGGCTGCGCGCGCACTACGTGACCACCGCGCTGGCCGCGCCGCTGCTGATCGCCTCGGGCGGGCTGGTGGTCAGCCTCTCCTCCTTCGCCGGGCAGGTGCGGGTGCCGCCGGTCCCGTACGGCGTCGCCCACGCCGCGATCGACCGGCTGGCCCGGGACATGGCCGCGGACTTCCGGCCGCACGGGGTGACCTCGGTCTCGCTCTACCCCGGGCTCGTGCTCACCGAGGGGGTGCTGGCCAACATCGAGCACTTCGCGCACGAGCCGAACCGGGAGACGCCGCTGTTCGTCGGGCGGGTGGTGGCGGCGCTGGCCGCCGACGCGGACCGGCTGCGGCTGACCGGCCGGTGGCTGGTGGCGGCGGAGCTGGCCGCGGACTACGGCGTGACCGACGAGCACGGGGTGCGGCCGCACTCCAACCGGCGGGCGATCCTCGGCGAGGAATGACCGGAGGGCCGGGCCCGTTCTCCGCAGTGCTTGCATACGCAACTACTTCTGGAGGACCGGATGCAGTTCGGGGTGTTCTCGGTCGGCGACGTGACGCCGGACCCGACGACGGGCCGGACGCCGACCGAGGCCGAGCGGATCAAGGCCATGGTCGCGATCGCGCTGAAGGCCGAGGAGGTCGGGCTGGACGTCTTCGCGACCGGCGAGCACCACAACCCGCCGTTCGTGCCGTCCTCGCCGACCACCCTGCTCGGCCACCTCGCCGGGCGGACCACCAGCCTGCTGCTGTCCACCGCCACCACGCTGATCACCACCAACGACCCGGTGAAGATCGCCGAGGACTACGCGATGCTGCAGCACCTCGCGGACGGCCGGGTCGACCTGATGCTCGGGCGCGGCAACACCGGGCCCGTCTACCCGTGGTTCGGCCAGGACATCCGGGACGGGCTCGCGCTCGCCGTGCAGAACTACGCGCTGCTGCACCGGCTCTGGCGGGAGGAGGACGTCGACTGGCAGGGCCGGTTCCGTACGCCCCTGCAGGGCTTCACCTCCACCCCGCGCCCGCTCGACGGCCGGCCGCCGTTCGTCTGGCACGCCTCGATCCGGTCGCCGGAGATCGCCGAGCAGGCCGCGTACTACGGCGACGGCTTCTTCCACAACAACATCTTCTGGCCGTCGTCGCACGTGCGGCGGATGGTCGAGCTCTACCGGCGGCGGTTCGAGCACCACGGGCACGGGCCGGCGGCGCACGCGATCGTCGGGCTCGGCGGCCAGGTGTTCATGCGGAAGAACTCGCAGGACGCGGTGCGCGAGTTCCGCCCGTACTTCGACGTCGCCCCGGTGTACGGGCACGGCCCGTCGCTGGAGGAGTTCATGGCGCAGACGCCGCTGACCGTGGGCAGCCCGCAGCAGGTCATCGACCGGACGCTGTCCTTCCGCGACTACGCCGGGGACTACCAGCGGCAGCTGTTCCTCATCGACCACGCCGGGCTGCCGCTGACGACCGTGCTGGAGCAGCTCGACCTGCTCGGCGAGGAGGTGGTGCCGGTGCTGCGCAAGGAGTTCGCGGCGCTGCGGCCGGCCGGGGTGCCGGAGGAGCCGCCGACCCACCCGTCGCTGGTCGCGGCCGGGACCGCGGCGGTGACGCGATGACCGCGCGGCGGATCGTCGTGGTCAGCGCCGGGCTGTCGACGCCGTCGTCGACCCGGCTGCTGGCCGACCGGCTCGGCGCCGCCACCGCGGCGGCGCTGGACTCCCGCGGCGTACCGGCCGAGGTCGAGGTGGTCGAGCTGCGCGAGCACGCCCGGGCGCTGGCCGACGCGCTGGTCACCGGTTTCTCCACCGGGGCGCTGCGGTCGGCGCTGGACGCCGTCGCCGGGGCGGACGCGGTGATCGCGGTGACGCCCGTGTTCACCGGGTCGTACAGCGGGCTGTTCAAGACGTTCTTCGACGTGCTGGAGCCGGACGCGCTGGCCGGGCGGCCGGTGCTGGTGGCGGCGACCGCCGGCAGCGCCCGGCACACGCTGGCGCTCGACCACGCCATGCGGCCGCTGTTCGCCCACCTGCGGGCGCTCGTCGTCCCGACCGGCGTCGTCGCCGCGCCCGAGGACTGGGCCGGCGGGGACCTGTCCACCCGGGTCGACCGGGCCGCGGCCGAGCTGGCCGACCTGGTCGCCGGCCGGCAGCCGGCCCGCCGCACCGACCCGTTCGACGAGCCGACCGGGTTCGCGGACCTGCTGCGCGCCGGCTGACCCCGGGCGCCGGGCGGACCCGGCCTCCCTCGGGGCCGGGTGCGCGCCCGGCCCCGAGAGGGCTGGGTCAGCCGCCGACGCCGGCGAGCATGCCGTGCGGGTCCAGCACGTACTTGCGGGCCGCGCCCTTGTCGAAGTCCGCGTACCCCTGCGGCGCCTCCTCCAGCGGGATCGGCGTCGCGTTGACCGCCTTCGCGATCTGCACCCGGTCGTGCAGGATCGCCATCATCAGCTGCCGGTTGTACTTCATCACCGGCGTCTGGCCGGTGTAGAAGGCGTGCGACTTCGCCCAGCCGAGGCCGAGCCGGATCGACAGCGACCCCACCTTGGCCGCGTCGTCGGGCGCGCCCGGGTCACCGGTCACGTAGAGCCCCGGGATGCCGAGCGCGCCGCCGGCGCGGGTCAGGTCCATCAGCGAGTTGAGCACCCGGGCCGGCTGCTCGGACCCGGCGTCGGCGCCGTGCCCGCGGGCCTCGAAGCCGACCGCGTCGACGCCGCAGTCGACCTCCGGCTCGCCGAGGATCTGCTCGATCTGGTCCTTCGGGTCGCCCTGCGAGACGTCCACGGTCTCGCAGCCGAAGGTGCGGGCCTGGGCCAGCCGGTCGGCGTTGAGGTCGCCGACGATGACGACCGCGGCGCCGAGCAGGAACGCCGACGCGGCCGCGGCCAGCCCGACCGGGCCCGCCCCGGCGATGTACACCGTCGAGCCGGTGGTCACCCCGGCGCTCACGCAGCCGTGGTAGCCGGTCGGGAAGATGTCCGACAGCATCGTCAGGTCGAGGATCTTCTCCATCGCCCGGTCCTTGTCCGGGAACTTCAGCAGGTTCCAGTCCGCGTACGGCACCGCGACGTACTGCGCCTGCCCGCCGACCCAGCCGCCCATGTCCACGTAGCCGTACGCGGAGCCCGGGCGGTCGGGATTGACGTTGAGGCAGATCCCGGTCTTGCCCTCCTTGCAGTTGCGGCACCGGCCGCAGGAGATGTTGAACGGCACCGAGCACAGGTCGCCGACCTTGATGTACTCCACGCCCGGCCCGACCTCGACCACCTCGCCGGTGATCTCGTGCCCGAGCACCAGCCCCTCCGGCGCGGTGGTCCGGCCGCGCACCATGTGCTGGTCGCTGCCGCAGATGTTGGTGGCGACGTTCTTCAGGATCGCCGCGTGCGGCAGCTGCCGCCCGACGTTGGCCGGGTTCACCCCCGGCCCGTCCCGCAGCTCCAGCGTCGGGTAGTCGATCTCCTGGATCTCGACCCGGCCGGTGCCCAGATATGCGACCGCCTTGTTCCCCGTCATGCGGACACTCCCTCCGCCAGCGGACGCCCCGGTGCGCCCGGCTGCCGTCCAGCGTCACCGCAGCTCCGGGGCCGGTCAACCGGTTCGGGCGGAGTGACTACGAGGGCCGACATCCCGGCCGGCGAGTCGTCCCGCGATCGACCGACCGGTCCCCGGAGGCACCGTTCCGCCCGTTGAGCGGGAGTCGTCCGCGGACCGCCGCCACATCCGTTTCCCCCCGCCGCCGGTGTCCCGCCCGGCGGCGGGCACGCGCCGAGCGGGTCAGCCGAGCGCCCGCGCGACCGCCTCGCCGGCCGCCCGGACCTCGTCGTCGGGCAGGTCCGGCAGCACGAGGCCCCACAGCGGCAGGAAGGTGCCGCGCAGCTGGAGCCGGCCGTAGGGCCGGGGGTAGAACCACAGGTGCAGGTGGGCGCCGCCGTCGCCCCACACGTTCAGGTGCACCCGGCCGATGCCGCCGAGGGACTCCACCGCCCGCTGCACCCGCCCGGCCAGCGGGCCGAACTCGGCCGCCTCGGTGGCCGGCAGCTCCGCGACCGACTCGGCGTGCACCCTCGGCTGCAGCAGGACCACCCCGCGGAACGGGCTCGGCGTGTAGAGCGTCAACCGCCAGCGCTCGTCGGTCCACAGGAAGTCCGCGTCGGGCTTCTCGCAGGCCCAGCAATCGACGCCGCCCTCGCCGTTGCGCGGCGGCTCCTCGGCCACCGCCGGCTCCAGCTCCCGCACCTCCACCGGCGACACGAACGGGAACGTCGTCCACTCCGACAGGTCAGGCACGCCCAGAGGCTACGACGGCCGGCTGACGGGGTCGGTCAGGCGGAGGGGCCGGTCAGGCGGAGGCGCCGGAGTAGCGGCGGAGGGCGTGCCGCCACGCCAGGCGGGTGACGGTCGCCAGCGCGACGGTGAAGGCGACCGAGCCGAGCAGCAGCCAGCCGGTGGACCGGCCGGTCAGGGCGGAGGCCGGGACGGTGACCGCGAACGCGAGCGGGACCAGGACGGTGAAGCCGATCCGCAGCCAGCCGGGGTAGACCGACACCGGCCAGCGCCCGGCCTGGTACATCCCCTCGAACAGCTCGACCAGCGGGTCCAGCCGGGTCACCCAGAACGCGAGCGTGGTCAGCAGCAGCCAGAAGCAGTAGATCGACACCGCGCCGAGCGCCAGCGCGGCGGCGAAGGCCAGGACGTCCAGGACGCCGGGGGTGGCCGGCAGCCGCACCACGGCGACGACGACGAGCGCCGCCCCGACCAGGATGTCGACGGCCTGCCAGATCTGCACCCGCCGCACGCTGACCAGCAGCTGCCCGTCGGCCGGCTTGGTCAGCACGAAGTCCAGGGTGCCGCGCTGGATGTCCTCCATCAGCTGCTGCATGTTCGGCTGGATCACCGACCGGATCAGCCCGCCGACCAGCACGTGCACGCCCATCACGACGAGCAGCTCGCCGGCGGACCAGCCGCGCAGCGAGTCGGTGTTGCCGAAGACCAGGGCCAGCACGGCCAGCGACGTGCCGACCGCGATCGCCGACTGGACCAGGCTGAACACCAGGTTCACCCGGTACTGCAGCTCGTTGAGGATGCCGATCCGCAGGAACGTCCCGGCCAGCCGGAGCGCGGTCACGAGCCGACCGCCCCGTACCGCCGGATGCCGACCCGCCAGACCGCGGCCACGAGCGCGGCCCCGAACCCGATCCACACCGCCTGCAGGGCCAGCCCGGTGAGCAGCTCCCGGGTGGACAGCGACCCGGCGAGGACCTCGATCGGGTAGCCGAAGGTGTACTTGAACGGCAGCCAGTCGGCCAGCCCGCCGGCCCACGCCGGCAGCAGCGCCAGCGGCACCAGCCGCCCGGACAGCAGCAGCTCGGCGGTGAAGTAGACGTCGTAGATGGCGCTCACCCGGGTGGTCCAGAAGGTGATCATGCCCAGGGCCCAGAGCAGCAGCGACCGGATCAGGTACGCGCCCCAGATCGCCACCAGGAACACCACCGCCTCCAGCGCGGAGATGTCGAACGTCGGCCGGAACGCCACCGACAGCACCAGCGCGATCGGGATCCACAGCAGGACCACGACGACCTTCCAGCCGGCGAAGAAGGCGAGGTCGTAGTGGATCGGGTGCACCGGGCGCAGCAGCATCCCGGACAGCTCGCCCTGCTGGATCCGGTCCTCCCACGCGTACGGCGTGAGGACGATGTTCATGTTCCGGACCAGCGTCCAGACGATGTAGTACGCGGCGAACTCGCCGGCGGTGATCCCGCCGACCGACCCGCCGCGCGACTCGGCCACCGCGGACCAGACGACCAGGTAGACCACCGGCTCGGCGACCATCCCGAGCATGTAGGCGTAGTTCGCGGTCCGGTACTGGAACTGGGTCTGCACGGCGGCCTTCATGACCGTCGCGTACAGCCCGGGCAGGCCGTTCACGACGCGAAGACCTGCTCGATGACGTCCTCCACCGGCGGGTCCTCGATCGTCAGGTCGGTCACCCCGTGGCCGAGCAGGGCGGCGACGACGGCGGCGGACCGCTCCTTGTCGACCCGCAGCGTGACCCGGTCGCCGTCCACCGACACCAGCTCGCCCAGGCCGGCCAGGCCCGCCCGGTCGGCCACGGTGGCGGTGATCGTCTGGCGCTGCGAGTAGCGGGCGGACAGCGTGCGCAGCGAGCCGTCGTACAGGATCCGGCCGGCGTCGATCACCACCACCCGCTTGCAGAGCGCCTGCACGTCGGCCATGTAGTGGCTGGTCAGCAGAACCGTCGCGCCGTGCCGGGAGTTGTACTCGGCCAGGAACGCGCGGATCCGCTTCTGCATCGTCACGTCGAGCCCGATCGTCGGCTCGTCCAGGAAGAGCACCTGCGGCGAGTGCAGCAGGGCGCCGACGATCTCGGCCTTCATCCGCTCGCCGAGCGACAGCTGCCGCACCGGCTTGCGGACCTGGTCACCCAGGTCGAGCAGCTCGACCAGCTCGTCCCGGACCCGCCGGAAGTCCGGCGCCGGGATCCGGTAGATCGCCCGGTTCATCTCGTACGAGTCGAGGGCGGGCAGGTCCCACTGCAGCTGGTTGCGGTTGCCCATCACCAGGGTGATCCGGCGCAGGAAGTCGTGCTCGCGCCGGGACGGGACGTGCCCGAGCACCCGCACCGTCCCGCTGCCCGGGAACAGCAGCCCGGACAGCATCTTCAGCGTGGTGGTCTTGCCGGCGCCGTTGGGACCGAGGAAGCCGACCACCTCACCGGGCTCCACCGAGAAGGACACGGCGTCGACCGCCACGACCTCGGTCGTGGTGCGGCGGACCAGGCTGCGCAGCGACGCCCGCAGGCCGGCCTCCCGGCGGGGCACCCGGAAGGTCTTCCGCAGGCCGTCGACCTCGATGTCCACGGCGGAACCCTACGACGGGCGGCGAACGGTTTCCGCCGGCCGGCGCCCGGCCCTCAGACGCCGACGTGGGCCAGCCCCATCCGCAGCAGGGCGCCCTGGCCGCCGGTCATCTCGGCCAGCAGCCGCTGGTCCCGGGCCTCCTCGGGCGTGAACCAGGTCAGCTCCAGCGCGTCCTGCTGCGGCGCGCAGTCCCCCTCGACCGGCACGACGTACGCGAGGGAGACCGCGTGCTGGCGCGGGTCGTGGAACGGGGTGACCCCGGGGGTGGGGAAGTACTCCGCGACGGTGAACGGTTGCGGCGCCAGCGGCACCTTCGGCAGGGCCAGCGGGCCCAGGTCCTTCTCCAGGTGGCGCAGCAGGGCCGAGCGCACCCGCTCGTGGTAGAGCACCCGGCCGGACACCAGCGCCCGGGTGATGGTGCCCTCGCCGGTCACCCGCAGCAGCAGCCCGACGGCCGTCACCACGCCCTGGCCGTCCACCCGGACGGGCAGGGCGTCGACGTACAGGATCGGCAGCCGCTGCCGGGCCGCGTCCAGCTCCTCCCCGGCGAGCCAGCTGCTGTCGGACTGGGACGTGGTGTGCGTCATGGGCCCCTTTCTATCCCGTGCGGTGCCGCCGGCGCCGGTCGGCGCCCCGGAACCAGGGATACTGCACGGCGATGACGACGCGACGGGTGCCGACGATGTCCTCCCTCCTGCTGGCCGCCGCCCTGCTGGCGGGGGCGTGCACGGGCGACGGCGGGTCCACCGGGGGGACCGAGCGGCCGGCGGACCGGGCCGGGGCGCAGGACGCGCCGGCGGCCGTGCCGGCCACGCCGGAGGGGCCGGCCACGGTGGCGGCGGGGCGAACCCCGGCCGAGATCGCGGCCTCGGTCAGCCGCGCCCTGTTCACCTC
>CADCTP010000268.1 GCA_902805565.1 uncultured Mycobacteriales bacterium | reverse complement strand
CGCCCGGCCGGCGCGGACGGAGAGGTACCAGACGGCCACCGCCGCGGCCGCCGTCGCCAGCATGCCCGGCCGCCAGCCGAGGCCGAGCGACACGCCGGCCCCGATGAGCAGCGGCGAGACCAGCCCGGCGCCGGCCGCGCCCGCGTTGGCCTCGCTGATCGCCGCCGGCCCGGCGGTCCCGTGCCGGGCGCCGAGGACGACGATCGTGCCGGTCACCACGTACGAGCCGAACAGGCCGCCGAGCAGGGCGCCGGTCAGGGTCAGCGGCAGCACCGGGCCCAGGCAGTAGACCAGGATGCCGGCGGCCAGCCCGGCCAGCGCGACCCGCAGCGCCGCCGGCCGGCCGAGCCGGGCGACCACCGCCGCGTACGTCAGCCCGGCCAGCACCGACCCGACGGCCAGCGCGGTCCCGTGCAGCGCCGACACCGCGCTGGAGACGCCGAGATCGTCGCGCAGCAGCGGCACCGAGGAGCCGAAGCCGTAGAGGAAGAACCCGTACGTGCCGAGCTGCGTGTAGGAGAGCCAGGTCAGCCGGTCGCGCACGAGGGTCGGCACCGCCCGAGCCTGCCATGCCGGCCGCCGCCCCGGGCGGCGGCTCAGCCCTGCAGGAGGTCGCGCAGCCGGCCGGCCAGGGTGTCCCAGCGCCACTCGCGCTCCACCCAGGCCCGGCCCTTGGCGCCCATGTCGGCCGCGGCGGCCCGGTCGGCGAGCAGGGTGGCCACCCGGTCGGCGACCCGCGGCACCGACCGGCCCGGCACCACCCAGCCGGTCTCCCCGGGCAGCACCGCGTCCGGCGCCCCGCCGGAGTCGCCGGCGATCACCGGCAGCCCGGTCGCGGAGGCTTCGAGGTAGACGATGCCGAGGCCCTCGACATCCAGCCCGCGGCGCCGGGTCCGGCACGGCATCGCGAACACGTCCCCGGCCGCGTAGTGCGCGGGCAGCTCGTCCCAGGGCACGCCGCCGGTGAACACGACGTCCCGGTCTACCCCGGTCTCGGCGACGAGCCGGCGCAGCCGGGGCAGGTCCCGGCCCCGGCCGACGACCAGCAGCACCGCTCCGGGCATCCGCCGCCGCACCGCCGGCCAGGCCTTGACCAGCGTGTCCTGGCCCTTGCGGGGCACCAGGCGGGACACGCAGACCACGGTCGGCCGGTCGCCGAGCCGGTGCCGCTCGCGGATCCCCGTCCCGTCCACGTCGGGTCGGAAGGCGCCGGTGTCCACCCCCGGCGGCAGCCGTACCAGCCGGGGGCCGGGGCCGACGGCGGGGGCGAGCCGGCTGCGGGTGTACTCGCCGAGGTAGGTCAGCACGTCCACGCCGGCGCCGATCCGGCGCAGCGCCTGCCGGCCGCCGGGGACCGCGGCCCAGCCGACCTCGTGCCCGTGGGTGGCGGCGACCACCCGCTCCACCCCGGCCTTGCGCAGCGCCGGCGCCAGCAGCCCGAGCGGCGCCGCCGCGCCGAACCAGGCCGCGGTGCAGCCCTCGGCCCGGGCCACGTCGGCGACCCGGCGGGCGACCGCCGGGGTGGGCAGCAGCATCGACGTCGGATGCCGGATGACCGGGAACGGCTGGGCCGCGTCGAACTCGGCCGACCCCGGCGAGGTCGAGGCGAAGACGACCAGCGAGCCGGGCGGCTGCCGGCGGGCCAGCTCGTGCACGTACGCCTGGATGCCGCCGGCCCGCGGCGGGAAGTCGTTGGTGACGACGAGTGTCCGCCGGCTCACCGGAACTCCGCCCGGACGCTCGCCCGCCAGCGGGCGGTGAACTCCGGCAGCGACATCCCCACCGACCGGCGGAGCTGCGCGTCGACCGCGGCGGCCGGGTCGGCCGCCGTCCCGACCGCGCGGTAGAGCCGCAGCAGCTCGGCCGGGCCGGCCTGCCGGGCCAGGAAGCGACAGGCGCTCCACGCCTCCTCGTACGCGAGGGCCAGCCGCGGCGAGTCGCCGCGGAAGTCGGCCTCCGTGGGCAGCCGCCCGGGCCACCTGCCCGTCCGCAGCGCCGCCCGCAGCTCGTCGCCGATCTGCCGGTCCGGCAGGCCGCTGTCCGCGTAGCCGACCCAGTCGGCCAGGCCCTCGGTCAGCCAGATCGGCGTGCCGGGGCCGGTCACGCCGCGGGTGGCGACGTGGGCGACCTCGTGCTGCAGCACCACCTGGCGGCCGAGCGGGCCGATCCGGTCGATGTTGGCCGGGTTCACCACGACCCGCTGGCCGCGGGCCTGCGCGGTGCTCGGGTCGACGCTGTCGGCCACGGCGACCGCGGCGATGGTGGAGAGCACCAGCTTCTCCCCGACCAGCACGGACATCTCCCGCTGGTCGCCGGGGACGATGACCGCGACCCGGGCCGGGGTGCCGGCGCCGACCACCGCGCGGACCCGGGGCACCGCGATGTCGACGGCGGCGGCGATGGCGGGCAGCCGGCGGGCGTTCGCCGGGTGGCCCAGCACCAGGCTGGCCGTGCCCCGGCGGACCACGATCGGGCCCTGCTCCCACGGCCCGCGCCAGGACCGGGCCCCGTCCGCGGTGCGGCGGTCGTCGCCGGAGATCAGCCAGCGGCCCCCGGCCGGGCGGAACGTGAGCACCAGCGGCCGGGCCGTCGGGGCCGGGTCGACCTCGCGCAGCGCGTAGCGGAGGGTCACCCGGACCGTCCAGCCGCCGCCCCGCTCGTCGCGGCCGGCCTCGTCGCCGGGCTCGACCGTGTACCGCCAGGCGCCCAGCGGCACGGCGGCGATGTTGGTGAACAGCGCGGCCTGCCGCTCGCGGAACGCGGTGGCCGCCGGGTCGACGCCGGCCAGCCAGCCGGCCCGGTCCCGGCGGACCAGCGCGGCGGCCCGCCGGTCCAGCGTGGTCCGGACCGCGGCCAGCCGGGCCGCGGCGACCGGGTCGGCCCGTCCGGCCGACTCCGGGGCGGTGGCCCCGGGCCGGGCCGCGCCCAGGTTGACCTGGCCGGGGACCGCGGCGGTGCAGACGCCGGTGACGACCAGCAGGGCGACCAGGGGGCCGCCGGCCCAGCGCCGTCGCCGGTCCGGCGCACCCCGCACCGACGCACCGTCCCCCATGGCGTGGATCGTAGGCGGAACCGTCACCCCAGGCGGGTCGCGCCGGTGAACGGGGAGCTGTCGATGCTGTCGATCCGCACCGGCACCCCGAACGTCGGGGCGTGCACCATCTGGCTGTTGTTGATCGCGATGCCGACGTGGCTGATCGGGCTGTAGAAGAACACCAGGTCGCCGGCGCGGACCTCGGAGCGGGACACCCGGCGCCCGGTGCCGAACTGGGCGGACGAGGAGTGCGGCAGCGACACGCCCGCCGCGGCCCACGCGTACGACGTCAGGCCGGAGCAGTCGAAGGCGTTCGGTCCGCCGGCGGCCCACACGTACGGGTCGCCGATCTGGGCCATGGCGACCTGCACGGCCTTGACCGCGCCACCGCTGGCCGGGCCGACCGGCAGCGGCGTCACGTCGCCGCCGCCGGCGACGCCCTGCACGACCGGATCGTCCTCGACGCAGACCCGGGACAGCAGGCCGGTCAGCGTGGTGGCGCGCTTCTTCAGGTCGGCGACCTTGGCCGCGATGTCCTTCTCGACCTTGGTCTTGGCGGCGAGCTGCTGCTTCGCCTCACTCTGCGCCCGGACCGCGTCGGCGCGGACGGTGGCCAGCGCGTCGATCGTCTTGCCCTTGCGGCCGGCGACGTAGTCCATCAGCGCCATCCGCTCGGCGAACGCCTTCGGCGAGCCGCTGGTGAAGAACACGGCGAACTGGCCGGCCGGCGCGTTCTTCAGCTCACCGGAGACGATCTTCTTGAAGTCGGCGGCGACCTTGCCGTACTGCTGGGTGGCGGCGCGGGCCTTCTTGTCGGTGGCGGCCACGGTCTTGGCGACCTTCGCCCGGTCGACCCGGGCGTCGTTCAGCTGCTCGGCGACCTTCTCCGCGGCGTTGCCGTTGACGACGAACTGCTGCCGGGCCTCGGAGCAGCTGGGCTCGGCGTGCGCCACGGTCGCGGGGACCAGGGTGGCGGCGCCGGTCAGCGCCAGGACGCCGACACCACGGAGGACCTGCGTCCGTCTCGAACTGGCCACAGACGCGGCACTCCTTCGTCACTCACCACCGCGTCGAGCGCCGGCGGGTCCGACGGTGCCCTCGTGATCTCGGGGACAGGAGCCGTCGAATCGCGCGAACCCTACGGTCGGGCGCGGAGCGGCACCACGCCCACCCCGCGGGACACGGCGAACACCACCCTTCTGGCGTAATCCGCTCTCACCAGTGGTGCGTTACCGATCACGCGACGTGTGGGGCAGGGCCGGTCAGGCCACGTGTGGGCGACGCCGGCGGGGTGGGGTGACGGGGACCAGCCGCAGCGGCGGGATGAGGCCGCCGTCGGCCAGCGCCTCGATCGCCCGGCGTTCGGCCTCGTCGAAGTGGATGCCCTCCGGGGGCGCCCCGAGCAGCACCGTGACCACGCAGTCACCGCACGCCGGCCCGCGGGCCTCGCAGCCGTCGCAGTCGATGTCCACAACTCCCCCTCCCGGGCCCCGTACTGACACCCGGGACGCTAGGCGGGGGGTACGACAATTCCGGGTCAGCCGCGATCCAGCCGGCGCAGCAGCATCGCCGACGCCACCGCGTACGCGCCGGCCCGGGTCACGTCGTCGGCCACCTCGCGGTCGGAGGAGACCACCACGACCGGCCGGCCGGCCGGCTCCGCGGCGACCAGCCGGCGGATCACGTCGTCGGCGATCTCGTCCTCCTTGCTGAACAGCACCCGCACCCCGCGCGGCCCGGGCGGCATGATCGGCGGCCGGGTCGCCCCGTCGAACACGCAGGTCACCTCGGCCCCGGTCCGGGCGGCCAGGGCGCCGAGCCCGCGGATCAGCCGGGACCGCTGGGCGGCCAGCGGCAGCTCGCCGTACCCGGACTTGGTCACGTTGTAGCCGTCCACCACCAGGTGCACGTGCGGCAGCTCCAGCAGCCGGTCCACCCGCTCCGGGTCGTCGCCACGGGCGCCGACGACGTCCGCGGTCGGCAGGGCGGCGGCCACCGAGTCGGCCGGGCGTTCCTCGGTCGGGCTCAGCGCCAGCTCCCGGCGCAGCCCTTGGACGGCGCCGGCGACGGTGTCCAGCAGCAGCCACAGCCGCGCCTCGTCGGCCTGCCGGGTCTCCCGGGCCGCCCGCCGGCCGGTCTCCACCGCGTCCTCGGCCTCGGCCAGCCGCTGCCGGAGCCGGCGCAGCTCGGCCTGGGCGCGGGAGTCCTCGGTCGCGGCCCGGCGGCGCTCCTCGGCCAGCGCCTCCTCCGCGGCCGTCCGGGCCCGCTCGGCCTGCCGGCGCTGCCCGGTCTGCTCGCGCAGC
>CADCTP010000267.1 GCA_902805565.1 uncultured Mycobacteriales bacterium | reverse complement strand
GCTGCCGGCGGTCGGCGACCGGGTGCTGGGCCGGGTCGACGGCGTACGGCCGGTGGCGGTGGTCGACCGGGCGGCGCTGTCCCCGGTGCCGGCCGGCTGGTCCTGGGCCCAGGCCGCCGCGGCCGGCCGGGACGGCACCGCGGACCCCGCCGCCGGGCCGCCGCCGGTGCAGCCGTGGGACTACCGGGAGGCCCCCGAGGCCATCCGATCGGCCGGGGACGGCCTGGTCCTCACCCTGCCGCCGGCGCTGGACCCGGACGGGACCGTGCTGGTCACCGGTGCCACCGGGGGGCTGGGCGCGCTGACCGCCCGGCACCTGGTCACCCGGCACGGCGCCCGGCACCTGCTGCTGGTCAGCCGGCGGGGGCCGGACGCGCCGGGCGCGGCCGAGCTGGTCGACACGCTGACCCTGCTCGGCGCGGAGGTCCGCCTGGTCGCCGGGGACGTCGGCGACCGGGACACGCTGGCCGCGCTGCTGGACTCGGTGCCGGCCGCGCACCCGCTGACCGCGGTGGTGCACTGCGCCGGCGTGGTCCGCGACGCCACCGTGCCCAACCTGACCGGCGAGCGGCTGGCCGAGGTGCTCCGGGTCAAGGCCGACGCGGCCTGGCACCTGCACGAGCTGACCCGCGGGGCCGACCTGGCCGCGTTCGTGCTGTTCTCCTCGGTCACCGGCCTGATCGGCGGACCGGGGCAGGCCGGCTACACCGCGGCCAACGCGTTCCTCGACGCGCTGGCCACGCACCGGCACGCGCACGGCCTGGTCGCGACGTCGGTGGCGTGGGGCCTGTGGGACGTGGCCAGCGGCATGGCCGAGGGGCTGAGCGAGGTCGACCAGGCCCGGTACGCCCGGGCCGGGGCGGTCGGGCTGACCCCGGAGGAGGGCCTGGACCTGCTCGACACCGTGCTCGCCGGTGGGGCCCCGCTGCGGGCCGCGGCCCGCCTGGACCTGCCCACCATGCGGCGGCAGGCCCGGACGAACGCGGTGCCCGCGGTGCTGCGGCACCTGATCCGGGCCGGTGCCCCGCGGGCGGCCGGCGCCACCGGCGCGGCGCTGGCCGCGACCCTGGCCGCCCTGTCCGAGCCGGAGCGGGAGCGGGCGCTGCTGGACCTGGTGTGCACGCACACCGCGGCGGTCCTGGGGCACGGCCCGGACACCGTCGTCGACCCGGCACAGGGGTTGCGGGAGCTCGGCTTCGACTCGCTGACCGCGGTCGAGCTGCGCAACCGGCTGTCCGCCGCGACCGGGCTGACGCTGCCGGCGACGTTCGTGTTCGACCACCCCACCCCGGCGGAGCTGGCCCAGCACCTGCACACGCTGTTCACCCCGGCGGCGGGCGACGCGCTGACGCCGATGCTGGACGAGCTGGACCGGCTGGAGCTGTCCCTGCTGGCCGTGGGTGAGGACGAGCGGGCCCGGGCCGCGCTGACCGTACGGCTGCGGGCGACCCTGTCGCGGCTGGACGGGCTGGACGGGGACGCCGCGCCCGCCGACCACGCCGCCGAGCGGCTCGACGGCGCCAGCGCCGAGGAGATCTTCGACTTCATCGACCGGGACCTGGGCCGCGGCCTGAGCGCCCGAGAGGCATAGGAGGCTGCCGATGAGCGAGCGACGGCGCAAGCAGCTCGCGCTGGAACACAGCCGCCGGCTGACCGCCGGTGACCTGGACGCGCTGCTGGAGCTCTACGCGGACGAGGTCACCGTCGAGGACCCGGTCGGCCACGACCGGCTGACCGGCCGGGACGCGGTGCGCGAGCACTTCGCGCAGGTCATCGAGGGCAACATCCGGGAGACGCCGGGGCGGCCGGTCGTCGGCCAGGACGACGCGCACGTGCTGCTGCCGGTCACCGCGGTCATGGACCACCTGCCGTACGGGCCGGTGCTGGCGGCCCGGGGCTGGCTCCCGGCGCCGCGGGACCCGGCGGACGCCCGGCTGCGGCGCCGGTCGATGCAGCTGTTCCGGATCGACGGGGCCGGGCGGATCAGCGGGCTGCGGGCGTTCTGGGGCCGGTCGGACCTCGAGGTGCCGGGGACGCCGGCGGTCCCGGTGCCGGGCGAGGCGGCCCGCAAGCAGATGGCGCTGGACTACGCGCGCCGGTTCAACGCCCACGACGTCGACGGGGTGCTCGCCCTGTTCGCCGACGACATCCTCTTCGAGGACCCGGTCGGCCGGCCACCGGTGGTCGGCAAGGACGGGCTGCGGCTGCACCTGGAGCTGGCGCTGCTGCACGGCGCGCACGAGGTGCCGGGCCCGCCGGTGACCTCGATGTGCGACCGGTACGTGGTGACCCCGACGACGGTCACCGTGCGCAAGCCCCGGCCGATGACCTTCGACATCGTCGGCATCGTGGAGCTGCGCGAGGACGGGCTGGGCTCCCGGGTGCAGGCGTTCTGGGGCGTGAGCGACGTGACCATGGACGAGCCGGCGGACACCGGCCGTCCCGCGACGGTGGGAGGACCCCCGGCATGAACGGCGACCGACCCGGACACGCGCTGGTGCTGGGGGCCGGGATGGCCGGCGTGCTCGCCGCGCACGTGCTGGCCCGGCACGTGGACACCGTCACGCTGGTGGACCGGGACGTGCTGCCCGACACCGCGGAGCACCGCCGCGGCGTGCCCCAGGGCCGCCACGCCCACCTGCTGTGGTCCAACGGCGCCCGGATCATCGAGGCCCTGCTCCCCGGAACCACCGACCGGCTGCTGGCCGCGGGCGCCCGCCGGATCGGGTTCCCGGAGGACCTGGTGACGCTGACGACCCAGGGTTGGCAGCACCGCTTCCCGGCCACCCAGTTCGCCGTGCTGTGCAGCCGGCCGCTGCTGGACCTGGTGATCCGGCGGCAGGCGCTCGGCCACGGGCGGATCACCGTGCGCCAGTCGACCGAGGTGCTGGAGCTGACCGGTGCCGGCGGGCGGGTGACCGGCGCGCTGGTCAGCACGGACGGCGGCGCCCCGACCCGGCTGGCGGCCGACCTGGTGGTCGACGCCACCGGCCGCGCGTCCCGGTTGCGGCCGTGGCTGGAGGGGCTGGGGCTGCCGGCGCCCGAGGAGGACGTCGTCGACGCCGGCATCGGCTACTCGACCCGGCTCTTCGCCGCCCCGCCGGGGGCGACGGCCGGCTTCCCGGCGGTCAACGTGGCCTCCGACCACGAGGTGGGCCGGCCCGGCCGGTTCGGGGTGGTCTACCCGCTGGAGGGCGGCCGCTGGATCGCGACGCTGTCGGTCACCCGGGGCGCGGAGCTGCCCACCCGGGAGGAGGACTTCCTCGGCTTCGCCGAGCGGCTGCGGCACCCGATCGTCGCCGACCTGCTGCGTACGGCCGAGCCGCTGACCCCGGTGTTCGTCTCCCGGTCGACCGGCAACCGGCGCCGCTATCCCGAGCGGCTGCCGGAGTGGCCGGAGGGGCTGCTCGTGCTGGGCGACTCCCTCACCGGGTTCAACCCGGTCTACGGGCACGGGATGAGCGCGGCGGCGCGGTGCGCGGCGGCCCTGGACGAGCAGCTGGGCCGGGACGAGCCGGTCGGCACCCACCGGATCCAGGCCGCGATCAGCGCGGTCGTCGACGACCCGTGGATCCTGGCCGCGACCACCGACGTCGGGTACGTCGACTGCCGTACCCGGGCCACGGACCCGCGGCTGCTGGGGATGGACATCCAGCAGCGGCTGGGCTTCGCCCGCGCCATCGGGAGCAGGTCCATCCGCTCCCCCGAGATCTGCGAGGTGGTGACGGACGTGATGAGCCTCAACCGGCCGCAGTCGGAGCTGGGGTCCAACCGGTTCCTGTCGCTGACCCGCACCGCCGAGCTCCACCCCGAGCTGACCGGGCCCCCGCTGCGGCCCGAGGAGCTGGCGATCGTCGACCTGGACCCCCGGTCGTTGCGGTCCGGGCCGGACGTGCCGCTGGTCCGGGGCTGACCGGACCGGTCACCGGCCGCGGCGGCCCCTGGCAGCGCCGCGGCGGCCCCCGCGGAGCCGGGGCCGCCGCGGGCCGGTCTCACTCGGCCATGTGGGTCCGCATCGACCACCGGAACGCGCCGGAGTCGTCCCGCTGGAAGTGCTCGTAGCCACCGCGGTGCGCCACCTTGACGGTGTCGGCCGTACTGAGCGCCCGGTGCCGGCGCAGCTCGGCCGGAAGGCCGAGCGGGCCGCCCTCCAGCAGGACGTCGACGAGGTCGGCGGGGTCGTCCGGGCCGGTCCCGGCGGTCGGGTGTCCCGGCCGGGCGGCGTGCGGGTCGGTCATGGCGGTGCCTCCGTCGCGGGTCGCGGGTCGAGAGGGTCACGGGTCGGCTCCGACGGTGGTGCCGGCGGTCCCAGGGGTCGCCGGAGGGCCGGCCCACGGGCCGTGCTGAGCCCGACGCTAAGGGCGCCGCGACCGGCACCCAACCCCTAACCGCCCGGGCCGGGGCGCCGGGGATTTGATAGGGGTGGGGAGGGCGGAACGTCCGTCCCGACGCCACGGTCGCGCGCGCAGGACAGGGGTGGCACCGATGCCGGACCGCTCGGTCGGCGACCGTCGGGACCGATGTCTGGTCGGCGTCAGCAGCGACCGTTAGGGTATCAGCGATGATGTACCGAACCGATCCGGGAGCCCGGGTGACCCGCCGGTCCCGGCGCGGGCCGGGCCCGGACTGAGGTGTCCGGCCTCGCCGCGACCGGGCTCGACCGGCTGGCCGAGCAGGTGCTCGCCCGGTCCTCGCCCCCCGCCCGCCGGCCGGTCGCCGTGGTCACCGGGCCGGTCGGCACCGGCAAGACCACGGTGCTCCAGGAGCTCGGGGAGTTCGCCGCCGCGCGCGGCGCCCGGCTGCTGCGGGCCACCGGGTCGGCCGCCGAGCACGACATCCCGTACGAGGTGGTGCGCCAGCTCCTGCGCGGGGCCGGGCGGGTGCACGGGGGCGGCGGTCCGGCCGGCGGTGACGCCGGTCCGCGCACCGCGGCGGCGCTGGGCGCGGTGCTGCTGGACCTGGCGGCCGAGGGCCCGCTGTGCGTCGTCGTCGACGACGTGCACCAGGCCGACGTCCCGTCCCTGCGCTGCCTGGCGTACGTGGCCCGGCGGCTGGCCGGCGAGCCCGTCCTGCTCGCGCTGGCCGAGGCCCCGCGGGTCCGGCCGCGGCACCCGGAGGCGTACGCGGAGCTGCTCCGGGCCGCGCCGCTGCACCGGGTCCGGCTGCGCGGGCTGACCGGCACCGAAGTGCGCGCGCTGGTGGCCGGCGCGCTCGGGGCCGCGGCGGCCGGCGAGCTCGGCCCGGACGTGGAGCGGGTCGGCGCCGGCAACCCGCTGCTGGTCGACGCGCTGCTGGAGGACGCCCGGACGGCGCCGGGCCGGGTCGGGGCGGGCGAGACGTTCCGGGACGCGGCGCTGGCC
>CADCTP010000266.1 GCA_902805565.1 uncultured Mycobacteriales bacterium | reverse complement strand
CGCGCCGGTCCAGCCCTGCGGGCCGGTCGGGGCGGCCGTGCTCCACGGCCAGGACCGCGCGCCGGGCCCGTCGACCGGGCTCGCCGGCACCGGTGCGGCGGGGACGGCGCGTTCCCCGGGAGCGGTGGGGATCGGGGACGGGACGGAACCCGGGCCACCCGGCCCGGGTTGCGGCGCCGTGACCGCGACGGCACCGGCCGATTCTGGACCGGTGACGCCCGGGACCGCCGGGTCCGGACCCAGGGTCCGGCGGCGGCGTACGACGGAGCCGGCGATCAGCGCCACGGCGCCGAGACCGGCCGCCAGCGACACCCACACGAGCTCGTCGCTGGTGCTGAACACCCCGATCCCGAGCGTCACCGCGGAGGCGACGACGAGCGCGAGGCTGAGCAGGATCACGAGCGGTCCCCGGGCGTGCGCCCGGGGCGCGGCTCGTTCACGGTGTGCGGGACGGACCGGACGTCAGTTGTCGCCGCGGCCGTCGCTCTCGCCCCGCCCACCGTAGGCACCGGCGTAGCCCGCCCCGGCGACCGCGGCCACGGCGGCCGGCTCGGCCGAACCACGGCCGTCCAGGTCACGCAGCTGGGACTCCAGGTAGGACTTGAGCCGGGTGCGGTACTCCCGCTCGAACGTGCGGAGCTGCTCGATGCTCTTCTCGAGCGTGCCCTTGCGCTGCTCCAGCCCGCCGATGATCTCGTTGTGCTTGCGCTCGGCCTCCTGAACCATCGAGGTCGCCTTCCCCCGCGCCTCGCGCTCCACCGACGCCGCCTGGGTGCGAGCGTCGCCGACCATCGCGTCGGCCTTGCTCCGCGCCTCGCCGATCATGCGGTCGGCCGAGGACCGGGCGTCGCCCAGCATCCGGTCGGCCTCGGACTTGGCGTCGGAGACGTACTTCTCGGCCGTCTCCTGGGCCATCGCCAGCACCTTGACGACCTGGCTGTTCTCGTCGATGCGCGGCGCCGGCTGCGGCGGGGGCGGCGGGGCCATCTGCATCGGCTCGGGAGCCGGCGGGGGCGGCTGCTGGCGCAGCTGCTGGGGTCCGCCCTGCTGGATCGGGCCGGACCGCGCCATGTCGTCGACCTGCTGCTTGAGGTCGTTGTTCTCCTCGATGAGGCGGGCCAGCTCGGCCTCGATCAGGTCGAGGAAGGCGTCGACCTCGTCTTCGTCGTAGCCGCGCTTCCCTATCGGCGGTTTCTTGAACGCGACGTTGTGCACGTCCGCTGGGGTCAGGGGCATCGGATCACCTCGGGTCGACGGGACACAGGTCAGACTACGGCCTCGCGCTGACGGTACTGCTACTGGTTCGCGGCCGCGCCGACGAAGTTCATCAGCAGGTACACGATGAAGAGCAGCACCATGAAGCCCAGGTCGATGCTGAAGTTTCCCAGACGCAGGGGCGGGATCACACGCCGCAGCGCCTTGAGAGGCGGATCGGTGGCCGAGTAGACGACCTCCAGCCCAACGGCTGCTACGCCGGATGGACGCCACGACCGCGCGAACATCATCACGTAGTCGAACACCAGCCGTGCGAGAAGCAGGATGAAGAAGACGAGGAGGACGAAATACGCCAGCTCCAGGACTACGGCCACCGATCTCCTGTGTCAGCTCTGGTTGAAGAACCCGCCCTCGGCGATGCGGGCCTTGTCTTCCGCGGTGACGTGGACGTTCTGCGGAGAGAGCAGGAACACCTTGTTCGTCACCCGCTCGATGCTACCGCGTAGACCGAAGGAGAGGCCCGCCGCGAAGTCGACGAGGCGCTTGGCGTCCGCGTCGTCCATCTCGGTCAGGTTCATGATGACGGGCACGGACTCCCGGAAGTGCTCACCGATCGTCCGGGCCTCGTTGTACGTACGGGGATGGAGCGTGGTGATCCGATAGCTCGCCGGTTCGTCCACGACCTCACGATAGACCGGCTCCCGGTAGCCGTCGTGATGGGGCACCGCCGCACGGGGCTCGGCGTCCTCCCAGCCGCGACCGGCGGCCACCCGGCGGACCGGGACCACCTCGGCCTCGGGATACTCGTCGTACTCCTCGTAGTCGGCCGGCTCGCGCCGGTCGTCGTCCTCGACGAGGCCGAGGTAGACCCCCATCTTGCGCATGGCGCCCGCCATCAGGACTCCCCTCCTCGCCGGAACCGTCCACCCCGGGCTCTGGGACCCTGGGCGCGGGCCGACACTACCTCGGGTGGGGCGGCCGGCCGCCGAGCAACGCCGTACCGATCCGAAGGTGTGTCGCGCCGTTCCGGACGGCCGCCTCCAGGTCACCGCTCATGCCGGCGGACACGATGCCCGCCCCGGGGTGGTCGGCGACCAGCCGGGCCGCCACCGCGGCCAGGGCCGCGAACGCCTCGTCCGGGTCGGCGTCGATCGGCGCGATCGCCATCACCCCGGCCGGCCGGAGCACCCCGGTGGCCGCGGCCTCGTCGGCCAGCGCCGGCACGTCGGCGGCCGGCGCGCCGCCGCGGTCCGGGTCGCCGTCCAGGCTCACCTGCAGCAGCACGTCGAGGGGCTCCCGGCCGGCCCGGCGCACGCCGTTGGCCAGCGCCCGGACCAGCTCCGGCCGGTCGACGGTGTGCACCAGCGCGGCGTACGCGGCGACCGAGCCGGCCTTGTTGCGCTGCAGCCGGCCGACGAAGTGCCAGCGCGGCCCGGTCAGCTCGGCCGCCTTGACCCGGGCCTCCTGGTCGCGGGCCTCCCCCAGGTCGGGCACGCCCAGCTCGTACAGCCGGCGGGCGTCCTGCACCGGGAAGGTCTTGGTCACCCCGACCAGGGTCAGCCCGGCCGGGTCCCGGCCGGCGGCCCGGGCCGCCTGCTCGATCCGGTCCCGTACGTCGGCCAGGTTGGCCGCGATCTGCTCGGTGCGTGGATCGCTCACCCGGCCGATCCTGCCAGGCCGCCCGGCGCCGGGTCGGTCCGGCGACCACCCGCCCAGGCCGTCCCACCCGCGCCGTCCGGCCGCGTCCCGCCCATGCCGTCCGCCCCCGCCGTCCCGCCCTGGCCGTCCCGCCGGGCGGCGGGTCAGGGCTCGATCCAGGCGACCGCGGCCTGGCGGCCGGTCACGCCGTCCCGGCGGTGGCTGAACAGCTCGCGGTCCTCGGCGGTGCAGCGCGGGTCGGTGACCACGCCGGCCACCCCCAGCCCGGCCAGCTGGCGGGCCAGGCCGGCCCGCAGGTCCAGGCCGGGGGTGCCCCGGCGGGTACGGACCGCGCTGCCGGGCAGCCGGGACTCCACCGCGGCCCGCATCTGCGCCGGCACCTCGTAGCAGGCCCCGCAGACGGCCGGGCCGAGCAGCGCGTCGGTCCGGCCCGGGTCGCCGCCGAGCTCGACGAGCCGCTCGACCGCCCGGCGCAGCACCCCGGCGGCGGCGCCGACCCGCCCGGCGTGCACGGCCGCGACCACCCCGGCCCCGGCGTCGGCCAGCAGGACGGGCACGCAGTCGGCGACGAGCACCGCGACGGCCACCCCGGGGGTGGCGGTGACCAGCCCGTCGCAGGCCTCCACCGGGCCGGTGCGGGGGCCGTCCACGGCGGTCACGGTCGCGCCGTGGATCTGCTCCATCCACACCACGTGCTCCGGGGCCAGGCCGGCCGCCGCGGCCAGCCGGCGGCGGTTCGCGGCCACCGCGGCCGGGTCGTCGCCGACGTGGTCGCCCAGGTTGAACGAGTCGTACGGGGCCGGGCTGACCCCGCCGGAGCGGGAGGTGACGATCCGGCGGACGCGAGGCATCCGGGCAGGCTACCGCCGCCGGCCGCCGCGGCCGGGACGGCCCGGCCGGATGGGAGAGCCCGGCCGGGACGGGAGGGCGCGGCCGATCACCGCGCCGCCCGGTCAGCCCTTGAGGAAGTCGGGGACGTCGAGGTCCTCGTCCGGCTCGGCCGTACGCCGGACGTGCCCGCCGCCGGCGCCGCCCGAGCCCGCGCTGCCGCCACGGGCGCCGCCCGAGCTGGCGGGCGGGCCGTACCGGGAGGTGACGGTGGGGGTGGCGCTGTGGTGCTGCTGCTGCGCGGGCGGCGGGGTCGCGCGGCGCGGCGGCGGCTCGGCCGGCTTGTGCTTCGGCGACCCGCCGTCGAAGCCGGCGGCGATCACCGTGACCCGCACCTCGTCGCCCAGCGCGTCGTCGATGATCGCGCCGAAGATGATGTTGGCCTCGGGGTGCGCGGAGTCGGCCACCATCGAGGCGGCCTCGTTGATCTCGAAGATGCCGAGGTCGGAGCCGCCGGAGATGGACAGCAGCACGCCGTGCGCGCCCTCCATCGAGGCCTCCAGCAGCGGCGAGGCGATCGCCAGCTCGGCGGCGGAGATGGCCCGGTTGTCGCCGCGGGCGCTGCCGATGCCCATCAGGGCCGAGCCGGCCCCGCTCATCACCGACTTGACGTCGGCGAAGTCGAGGTTGATCAGGCCGGGCGTGGTGATCAGGTCGGTGATGCCCTGCACGCCGGACAGCAGCACCTGGTCGGCGCTCTTGAAGGCGTCCATCACGCTGACGCCGCGGTCGCTGATCTGCAGGAGGCGGTCGTTCGGAATCACTATGAGCGTGTCGCACTCGGCCCGGAGCTGCTCGATCCCGAGCTCGGCCTGGCCGGCCCGTTTACGGCCCTCGAAGGAGAACGGCCGGGTCACCACGCCGATGGTGAGCGCCCCGAGCTTGCGGGCGATGCTGGCCACCACCGGGGCGCCGCCGGTGCCGGTGCCGCCGCCCTCGCCCGCGGTGACGAAGACCATGTCGGCCCCTTTGAGGACCTCCTCGATCTCCTCGCGGTGGTCCTCGGCCGCCTTCTTGCCGACGTCGGGCATGGCGCCGGCGCCGAGCCCGCGGGTGAGCTCGCGGCCGACGTCCAGCTTGACGTCGGCGTCGCTCATCAGCAGGGCCTGCGCGTCGGTGTTGATCGCGATGAACTCGACGCCCTTGAGGCCGACCTCGATCATGCGGTTGACCGCGTTGACGCCGCCGCCGCCGATGCCGACGACCTTGATGACCGCCAGGTAGTTGTGCGGAGGTGTCATCGGCAGTGCCTTCCCTCGGTGTGGTCGACGGGCCTACCCGGTGGTTTGGGGTCTCACCCTCAGGTCGACGGTTAACGTTATGTCAACCTGTCCGCTGCCAGGGACAGTAAGCAGCGCCGCGGGGTCGGTCCAGGACCCGCGCGGCGTGTCGCGGCAATACTCCCGCAGTCACGTACGGTGACGGACCGGGACCACCGTGGTCACCGGAACGGGGGCGACATGGAGCGGGAACGCCGGACGCCGGCCATCATCGTGGTCCTGCTGCTCTCGGCCGCGGCACTCGGGGTCGCCGCCGGGGCGGTGTTCGGCGGCGACGGCGGTCGCGCGGCCCGCCCGCCGGCCCCCGCGGGCGTCCTCGGGACGGCCCC
>CADCTP010000265.1 GCA_902805565.1 uncultured Mycobacteriales bacterium | reverse complement strand
GGGAGGCGTCCGGAGGCGGGGCACGACCGCGTCGGTGTCCGCCGTCCCCGGCGCCTCCTGGCTCACCGGCCGCTGCCGCAGGGGGTGGCCGCGGGAGCGCCGTCCGCGCCGCCCGCCGGGCCGCCGAGGACGAACACCGGCAGACCGAGCGGGCGGGTCGCCGTACGCCGCGGCGCCGCGCCGACCGCCGCCCGCACCTCGGCCGGGAAGGCCGCGAGGTCGACCGGCCCGCCGACCGCCAGGGCCTCGCGCAGGACCGCCACCGTCCGCTCCCGCAGACCGGTCACCCCGGCGCCGATCCGGCGGACCCGGGCCAGGTGCGGCTCGACCGCCTCCGCCCCGGAGCGCACCGAAGCCCGCCGAAGGATCTCCACGGCTCCATAAAACTCGACAGAACGCTCGTACGCCGCAGTTCCGAACTGCTTCGGGTCGGTCGATACTTGGTTGCAACCCAGATAGCGGCAGGCATGGTATAAATCACCTAGTTCGGTGACGACCCGGTCGGATCCACGGCCGCCGGTCGCGAAGGGCATCGCCGGGCACAGGTGCGGCGAGTCGGCCATCCGCTGCAGCTGGTTGCGCTCCGGGTCCCGCACGACCGCCCACCGCTCCGCCTCCGGGTCCCAGTCGGCGAACGCGGCGTCGGAGTCCGGGCTGTGCACGTTGCACAGCGACACCGAGCCGCGCCCGGCCGGCCCGTCGTTGGCGTACACGTACACCTGCGGCACGTCCATCGCCGGGCAGGCGTGGAAGGGCTTGGTGGACTCCACACCCTCTTCGAGCGCGGCGACGTGGGTGAGATACGCGTCGGCGACCTCTTCGTCACCAATCACCCGTCCGCGCAGCTCCTGCTCGGTGAAGTAGATGAGCGGGAAGTTGAAGTGCAGCAGCTCGTCACGGTGCGTGTCCCGGAACTCGTACAGGCGCTCACAGAGCGTGCGCCAGGCCACCGGGTCGAGGTGGTCCAGGCCGCGGCTGAGGAAATCGGGCGTCCCCTCCACCGAACCGCAGTGGAATGCGAAACCCCTAACCCCCATCTCCCACAGCGCGTCGACGGTTTGCAGAACGCTGAGGTAATTGCGCGGCCACACAGTGACCTGCACCTTGACCGGCGCCCCGGAGTCGACCGCACGCCTGATCGTCGCAATGGTGCGCCGGAAAGCGCCGACCACGCCGCGCAACGCGTCATTGACCTCGGGGTCGATCGAGTCCAGGCTGACGATGACCTTGTAGAGGTCCCCGGAGCTCAGCGCCGGGCCGAACGTCCGGTCGAACCGGGCCGGCGAGCCGACCCCGTTGGTGATCGACATGGTCGCCAGGCCGGCCGCGGCCGCGTGTGCCAGCTTGGCCGCGGACCCCTCCGGGTCCATCGTCGGCTCGGCCCCCAGCAGGTAGAAGTCCTGCAGTCCGGAACCCAGTCCACGCAGGTGGCCGGTGAAGTCCTCCCACGGCACGCGCAGCCGCTCGTTCACCAGGACCGGGGCCATCGAGGGCCGCTCCAGCCGCTCGCCCGTGTAGCAGCCCGGGCAGCGCAGGTTGCACCGGTCGTCGCCCTGGTAGGTCACCCGGAGGATCTCACGCTCGTCCAGCCAGGCGGGCGAGTACGGCGAGGGGTGCTGGTTCACCCGGTCGAGGACCGGGGGCAGCTCGTCCTCGGCCGGGTCGACGACCCCCACCCGGTCCTGCACCGGACTGTAACGGGAGGTCGAGGACCAGCCGATCCGTCGGCCCGCGGACATTCGACTCCCTCTGGTACGTCGGCCTGGCTCGCCCGACGGGCGACGTCTCCACCCGGCGCGAGCAGGCTTATTCAGACACCAATCCCCAGTCAATGCAATAACGACTTTGAGTACCGTTATAAATGCAGTGCGTGAGCAAAATAGGCCCCCACACCACGTAGAGTCATCTCCACAGAGCGTGACAGAAGCACCCGCAAGCTTCACGCCGACGGGCACTGTGCGTGAACGGTTAACGGTGCAGCGGCGTGGTGCTCACGTACCCGACGTGAGGCGGTACACGTCGTACACGCCTTCGACCGAGCGGATCGCCTTCAGCAGGTGGCCGAGGTGTTTGGGATCACCCAGCTCGAAGGTGAACCGGCTGACCGCGACCCGGTCCCGGCTGGTCGTCACCGAGGCGGACAGGATGCTGATCCGCTCGTCGGACAGGACCCGGGTCACGTCGGACAGCAGCCGGTGCCGGTCCAGCGCCTCGACCTGGATGGCGACCAGGAACACCGAGTCGGTGGACGGCGCCCACTCGACCTCCACGATGCGCTCCGGCTCGGCGGTGAGGTCGCCGGCGTTGGTGCAGGACCGGCGGTGCACCGAGACGCCGCCGCCGCGGGTGACGAAGCCGAGGATGTCGTCACCGGGCACCGGGGTGCAGCACTTGGCCAGCTTGACCCACACGTCCGAGGCGCCCTTGACCACGACGCCGGGGTCGCCGGTCGGGCGGCGGCGCCCGGTGCGGGCCGGGACCGCGGTCTCGGCGATGTCCTCGACGGCGCCCTCGGAGCCGCCGAGCGAGGCGACCACCTTCTGCACCACCGAGGTGGCGGACACGTGGCTCTCCCCCACCGCCGCGTACAGCGCGGTGACGTCGGCGTACCGCAGGTCGCGGGCGATGGTGACCAGCGCGTCGCCGCCGAGCAGGCGCTGCAGCGGGAGGCCGGCCTTGCGCATGGCCCGGCTGATCGCCTCCTTGCCGGACTCGATCGCGTCCTCGCGGCGCTCCTTGGCGAACCACTGCCGGATCTTGGCCTTGGCCCGCGGCGAGGCGACGAACGACAGCCAGTCCCGGGACGGCCCGGCGCCCTCGGACTTGGAGGTGAAGACCTCGACGGTGTCGCCGTTCTCCAGCGGGGACTCCAGCGCCACCAGCCGGCCGTTCACCCGGGCGCCGATGCAGCGGTGCCCGACCTCGGTGTGCACCGCGTACGCGAAGTCGACCGGGGTGGACCCGGACGGCAGCGCGATGACGTCGCCCTTCGGGGTGAACACGAAGACCTCGCGGGAGCCCAGGTCGAACCGCAGCGACTCCAGGAACTCGCCGGGCTCCTGGGTCTCGCGCTGCCAGTCCAGCAGCTGCCGCAGCCAGAGCAGGTCCTCCCCGCCCGGGGTGCCGGCGGTGGGCGGCTGCGGCTCGTTCTTCGCGGTCTCCTTGTACTTCCAGTGCGCGGCGATGCCGTACTCGGCGGTGCGGTGCATGGCCAGCGTGCGGATCTGCAGCTCGACCGGCTTGCCCTCGGGACCGATCACCGTGGTGTGCAGGGACTGGTACATGTTGAACTTCGGCATCGCGATGTAGTCCTTGAACCGGCCGGGGACCGGTTGCCAGGTCGCGTGCACCACGCCGAGCGTCGCGTAGCAGTCCCGCACCGAGTCGACCAGGATCCGGATGCCGACCAGGTCGTAGATGTCGGTGAAGTCGCGGCCGCGGACGATCATCTTCTGGTAGATCGAGTAGTAGTGCTTCGGGCGGCCGGTGACGGTCGCCTTCACCCGGGCCGCGCGCAGGTCGGCGGACACCCGCTCGACCACCCGGGCCAGGTAGGTGTCCCGGGACGGGGCCCGCTCGGCCACCAGCCGGACGATCTCGTCGTACCGCTTGGGGTAGAGGGTGGCGAAGGCCAGGTCCTCCAGCTCCCACTTCACGGTGTTCATGCCCAGGCGGTGGGCCAGCGGGGCCAGCACCTCCAGCGTCTGCCGGGCGATGCGCTCCTGCTTGTCCGGCTTGAGGAAGCGCAGCGTGCGCATGTTGTGCAGCCGGTCGGCCAGCTTGATGACCAGCACCCGGGGGTCGCGGGCCATCGCCACGATCATCTTGCGGATCGTCTCGGCCTCGGCCGCGTCGCCGTACTTGACCTTGTCGAGCTTGGTCACGCCGTCGACGAGGTGGGCGACCTCGGCGTCGAAGTCGGCCTTGACGTTCTCCACCGTGTAGCCGGTGTCCTCGACGGTGTCGTGCAGCAGCGCGGAGACCAGCGTGGTGGTGTCCATGCCCAGCTCGGCCAGGATGGTCGCCACCGCGAGCGGGTGGGTGATGTACGGGTCGCCGGACTTGCGCAGCTGCCCGCGGTGCTGCTCCTCGGCGATGTCGTACGCGCGCTGCAGGATCTTCAGGTCGGCCTTGGGGTGGGCGGCCCGGTGGGTCGCGACCAGCGGCTCGAGCACGGCCTGGATGCCGGACGGGCGCTGGCCGCCGGAGGCGAGCCGGCGGGCGAGGCGGGCCCGGACCCGGCGGCGGTAGGTCGTGGGGTCGATCTCGGCCGGCGGGGCGGCCCGCGGGTCGGCGTGCGGGTCTGCGTGCAGGTCGGCGTGCGGGTCGGCGCCGTCCGGCGGGTCCTGGTCGTCGTCCAGCAGCAGCGGCAGCCCGGGCAGCGGCTGGGTCGGGTACGGGTCCTCGAACTCGGCGTCCTCATGCGGCCCGGTCCCGGCGTCCACGGCGGGACCGGGCGGGGGATCCACGGCAGGACCGGCCGCGGGATCCACGGCGGGACCGGGCGCGGGGTCCACGGCGGCGTCCGGAGCGACGGCGGCCCGCGGGGCGGCCGCGGCCGGGTCCGACGGGCGCGGCTCATCGCCGGCCGCCCCGGTCGAGCCGGTGCGTGCCGCGGGGGACGCCAGTTCGGAGCTCAGGGCCGCTCCCCTTCCGTCCGCGGAGCTGACCTCACCGAGTGTACGGGGGCACCCGGGCATCCGGCACCGGCCGGGATCGTGTCGCCCGATCGGCCCAGCGTGCCGGCCCCGGGCGACTACGCGGCGAGCACGGCGTGCACGTCGAGCGGCGCGAGCGTGGCCCGGCCGCCGAGCGCGGCCAGCTCCAGCAGCACCGACACGCCCACCAGCTCGCCCCCGGCCCGGCCGATCAGGTCGGCCGCCGCGGCCAGGGTGCCCCCGGTGGCCAGCACGTCGTCGACCAGCAGCACCCGCTTGTGGTCGGCGAAGGCGTCCTCGTGCACCTCGACCACGGCCTCGCCGTACTCCAGCCGGTACGCGGCGCGGACCGTGCGCCACGGCAGCTTGCCGGCCTTGCGGACCGGCACCACCCCGGTGCCGGCCGCGACCGCGACGGCCGCGGCGAACAGGAACCCGCGCGCCTCCACCCCGGCCACCACGTCGAACCCGGTGTGCCGGGCGGCGATCGCCCGGCCCACCTCGGCGAACAGCGGACCGTCGGCCAGCAGCGGGGTCAGGTCCTTGAACCCGATGCCCGGCTTCGGGAAGTCGGGGACGTCCCGGATCCGGGCGGCGATCCGCCCGGCCAGGTCGTCGGTCACCGGCGCTTCTTGGCCGACGGCCGGCCCCCGCCGGCGCGCTTGGCCGCCGGCCGCTTCTGCGGGCGGGCGCCGGGCCGGGGCGCGGTCGCGCCG
>CADCTP010000264.1 GCA_902805565.1 uncultured Mycobacteriales bacterium | reverse complement strand
GGCCGACCTGGGCACCGCGACCGCGCTGCTCAACGAGCCGGCGCGGGTCGCCCCGGCCGCGCCCGCGGGCACCAACGGGCGGCTGCCGGACAGCGCGCTGAGCCCGGTCGGCGACGGGGAGCGGATGGCCGGCCCGGCGGCCGCCGCCTTCGTCCGGATGGACGCGGCGGCCCGGGCGGCCGGCCTGGACCTGCACGTCAACAGCGGCTACCGGACGCACGCCGAGCAGGCCGAGCTCTACCGGCGGTACCGGGAGGGCACCGGCAACCTGGCCGCCGCCCCGGGCCGCAGCACGCACGGCCTCGGCCTGTCCGCGGACATCTCGGTGCGGGACCCGGCGACGCTGCGCTGGCTGCGGGCCAACGCCGGCCGGTACGGCTTCGTCAACGACGTGCCGAGCGAGGCCTGGCACTGGACCTTCCGCCGCTGACCGGCCGGTCGCGGCGCCGGACGCGGCGGCGCCCCTGACCCGGTCGGGGGGTGGGCCCGCGGGGGCCGGCCTCGTTGGGGGGTCAGGGGCGCCGTCCGTGCTGGTGGGGCTCAGACCCCGGTGGCGACTCCCGCCACCGTGGCGGACAGCACAGCGCCGTTGCGGCGCGCACGCACCCTGATCGGCGTGTGCGGGTCCAGCCCGGCGGCCATGGCGCGGCGCAAGAGGCCGGCCAGTTCGTCGAGCGTCATGCCGTCCGGCGACTCGGTGGTCGCCGTGACGGTCCGGTGCGTCGTCACCTCGAGCCCCACCTGGGGGTTGGGCGCGGACATGGTCCTCCTCGGCGTCAAGGAGCGGCCAGAATCGCACGCCCGCGTGACGGCGGACGAAATCAGCAGGTCGGACGGAGCGTCGGCGGGATCGGGAACACTTTGACAGACTGATCCGTAGGTAGTGGGAGCGCGGGCGCTGCCCGCGGGCGGGCGGCCGGCCGTGTCGGGCCGGCGAGGAGGCAGCGGTGGCGGTGCAGGACGTGACGGGGAATGCCGGGCCGGTGCCGGTGGACGTGGTCGGCGAGGCCGGCGGACGGATCGCGGCCAACATCGAGCGCGTCATCGACGGCAAGCCCGAGATCGTGCGGCTGGCGATCGTGGTCCTGCTCGCGGAAGGCCACCTGCTCATCGAGGACGTCCCGGGCGTCGGCAAGACCAAGCTGGCCAAGGCGCTGGCCCGGTCGGTCGACTGCTCGGTGCGGCGGATCCAGTTCACCCCGGACCTGCTGCCCTCCGACGTCACCGGGGTGAGCGTCTACAACCAGGAGACCCGGGACTTCGAGTTCCGGCCGGGGGCGGTCTTCGCGAACCTGGTCGTCGGGGACGAGATCAACCGGGCCTCACCGAAGACCCAGTCCGCGCTGCTGGAGTGCATGGAGGAGCGGCAGGTCACCGTCGACGGCACGACGTACGTGCTGGAGTCGCCGTTCATGGTCGTGGCCACCCAGAACCCGATCGAGATGGAGGGGACCTATCCCCTGCCGGAGGCGCAGCGGGACCGGTTCACCGCGCGGCTGTCGATGGGCTACCCGGACGCCGCCGCCGAGATGATCATGCTGGCCGACCACGCCGGCCGGGACCCGCTGGACTCGCTGACGCCGGTGTCCACCGCGACCGAGGTCCGCGCGCTGATCGACGTCGTCCGCCGGGTGCACGTCTCCGACCCGGTCCGGAAGTACGCGGTGGACCTGGTCAACGCCACCCGACGGGCCCCCGACCTGCGGCTGGGCGCCTCGCCCCGGGCCACCCTGCAGCTGCTGCGGGCGGCGAAGGCGCAGGCGGCGCTGTCCGGCCGGGAGTACGTGCTGCCCGACGACCTGCAGCGGCTGGCCCAGCCGGTGCTGGCCCACCGGCTGCTGCTCACCGCGGAGGCGCAGATCGCCCGGCGCGGCGCGGACAGCGTGGTCGACGGCGTGCTGCGGTCGGTCCCGGTGCCGCGGCCGGCGGAGTCGCCGCCGGCCGGCCGGCGGGTCTGAGCCGGTGCGGGCGGCCCTGTCCGGCCTGACCACCCGCGGGCGCTGCCTGCTCGCGGCGGGCGTCGCGGCGGCGCTGTGCGGGGTCGTGCTCGGTGAGCGGGACCTGCTGCGGGTCGCGGTGTTCCTCGTCGCGCTGCCGCTGGTCGCCGCCGCGGTGGTGGCCCGGACCCGGTTCCGGCTGTCCTGCAGCCGCGACCTCAACCCGGGCCGGGTCCCGGCCGGGCAGCCGGCCACCGCCCGGCTGGTGCTGGAGAACGTCTCCTTCCTGCCGACCGGGCTGCTGCTGCTCGAGGACGAGGTGCCGTACACGCTGGGCGGGCGGCCGCGGTTCACCGTGGACCGGATCGGCCCGGGCCAGCAGCGGACGGTGCACTACCCGATCCGGTCCGACGCCCGCGGCCGCTACCGGATCGGCCCGCTGCGGCTGCGGCTGGCCGACCCGTTCGGGCTGGTCGAGCTGACCCGCTCGTTCACCGCGGTGGACACGCTGACCGTGGTCCCGGCGGTGCACCCGCTGCCGTCGGTGCCGCTCGGCGGGGCCTGGGACTCCGGCGGCGAGTCGGTGAGCCGGTCGGTCGCCATCCGCGGCGACGACGACGCCGCCACCCGGGAGTACCGCAACGGCGACGACCTGCGGAAGGTGCACTGGCGCTCCACCGCCCGGGTCGGCAAGCTCATGGTCCGCCGCGAGGAGCGGCCCTGGCAGTCCCGGGCCACCCTGCTGCTGGACACCCGGGCGCAGGCGCACCGCGGCGAGGGGCCGGGCTCCAGCTTCGAGTGGGCGGTGTCCGCGGCGGCCAGCGTCGGCGTGCACACCGCCCGCCGCGGCTACTCGCTGCGGCTGCTCACCGACGCCGGCCCGGTGGCCGGCGGCGCCGAGCTGTCCGACGACGGCGTCCTGCTCGACCAGCTCGCCGAGGTCGGCACCTCCCGCAACGCCGGGCTGGACGCGATCGCCGAGCCGTTGCGCGGAGCCGAGGGACTCGGCACCCTGGTCGCGGTGATGGGCCTGCTCGACCCGGAGCAGGCCCGGATGCTGGCGTCCACCCGGGCGCCGAGCGAGGTGTCGATCGTGGTGCTGGTGGACGGCAACAGCTGGCTGAGTCTCTCCCCCCGGGCGCTGGCCGAGGCGGGCGCGGCGTACGACGCCTCCGCCGAGGTGCTGGCCCGGGCGGGGTGGCGGGTGTTGCGGGCCCGGCACGGCGACCGGCTGCCGGCACTGTGGCCGACGGCGGGGCAGCGACCCGGCGGGGTGGCGCTGGGGACGGCCCCGCTACCGAGGCCGAGCGCGGAAGGAAGTGCGACACGATGAGGACCAGCACCCGGATGACGCTGGCCGCCGCGGGTGCGGTCGCGCTCGGGGCGGCGCCGCTGGGCGCGGTCTTCGAGGACTGGAGCTGGCTGTGGTACGCGTGGGCCGCGATCGCCGCGGTGGCCGGCGCCCACCTGCTCGCCCGGGCGGCCCGGCTGCCCGCCGTCCTCCTGCCGGTCGCCGGCGCGGCCGGCCTCCTGCTCTACCTCACCGCGGTCTTCGGCACCGACGGCGCGCTGCTCGGGCTGATCCCCACGCCGGACAGCATGGAGCTGCTGCGGTCCACGCTGGCCGAGGGCATGAGCGACGTCAACGACTACGCCGCCCCGGTGCCGGTGCGGACCGGCCTGGTGCTGATCACCGCGGCGTCCCTCGGGGCCACCGCGATCGTGGTGGACGTCGTCGCGGTCACCCTGCGCAAGCCGGCGGCGGCCGGGCTGGCCCTGCTCGCGCTGTACGCGGTCCCCACCGCGGTGGTGCTGGCCGGCGTGCCGTGGATCCTGTTCGCGATCGCCGCCGTGGGCTACCTGATGCTGCTCATGGTGGAGGGCCGGGACCGGCTGCTGCACTGGGGGCGCCCGGTCGACGGGCCGGCCGGACCGGCCGAGGCCCCGTCGGCACTCGACCCGGACGCCGACACGCCGTCCCCGCTGACCGGCCAGCGGATCGGCGCCGCCGCGATCGGGCTGGCGGTGATCCTGCCGCTGCTGGTGCCGGGCATGACCGGCAACGCGCTGAGCCGGCTGACCAGCGACCGCGGCAACGGGACCGGGCAGGGCACCGGCCCGCTCAACGACTTCGCCTCACTACGCGGTGAGCTGAACCGGCGTGACCCGGTCGACGTGATGACGGTCACCTCTGACCTGCCGCAGCCGTCCTACCTGCGGATGAAGGTGCTCGACATCTACAACGCGACCGGCTTCTCCACCGGCAGGAGCGGGCCCGGGCAGGGCGACATCGAGGGCCAGGCGCTGAACCAGCCGTCCACCGGCAGCGTCCGGGGCCGCACGTACCAGACGCAGATCGAGCTCACCGACAACTTCACCGACGACCACCTGCCGGTGCACTACCTGCCGACCCGGATCGTCGACACCGGCGGCGGCTGGCGGTGGGACGCCGACCGGGGCGTCGTGACCTCCCGCGACCAGCGCGGGGACTTCCGCTACACCGTGCAAGGCACGGTCCCGCAGCCGTCGGTGACCGACCTGCAGGCGGTGCTGCCGCTGTCCGACGAGCGGGCCGAGAGGGAGTTCCGCCGGGAGACCTCGGTGCCCGACAGCGTGCCGGACGAGGTCGAGAGGGCGCTCGAGGAGATCATCACCGAGGACATCGACTCGCCGTACCTGCGGGCCAAGGCGATCAACGACTACTTCACCGACGGCAAGAACGGCTTCACCTACTCCGAGTCCACGCTGGGCAACGGCAACGACGCGCTGGTCGACTTCCTGCAGAACAAGCAGGGCTACTGCGAGCAGTACGCGGCCGCCATGGCGGTCATGCTGCGGCTGCAGGGCATCCCGTCCCGGGTGGTCGTCGGCTACACCCCGGGCCGGCCGCAGGAGGGCGACCAGAGGACCCGGGTGGTCAGCACGAACGACGCGCACGCCTGGGTCGAGGCCTACTTCCAGGACATCGGCTGGACCTGGTTCGACCCGACGCCGCTGGACGACGAGGGTCGCGCGGTGCCGCCGGCGTACGCGCCCCGGCCCGAGGCCGCCCCCACCCCGACCGCGAGCGTGTCCGGCGGGGCGGTGCCCAGTGCCGGGCCGACCGCCAACCAGCTCCCCCAGGAGGACCTGGAGGCCGGCTCGGACGGCAGCGGGATCCAGCGGGACGGGCTGGTGACCCCGCAGCGGCTGCTCGTCGCCGGGAGCGGGCTCGCCGTGCTGCTGCTCCTGCTGCTGCCGGCGGCGGCGCGGCTGGTGTCCCGCCGGCGGCGGCTGCGGGCGGCGGCCGGCGCGGATCCCGGCGCGGCCGCCCGGGCGGCCTGGGACGAGGTCGTCGGCACGGCCGCCGACTACGGGGTTCCGGTGCCGGCGAGCGAGACCCCGCGGGCGCTGGCCCGGCGGCTGGACCAGGATCTGGACCTCGACGGCGAGGCGTCCAGC
>CADCTP010000263.1 GCA_902805565.1 uncultured Mycobacteriales bacterium | reverse complement strand
CCGCCGCTTCGTCCCCGGCTCCGGCCGCCGCCCCGGCCGCCGGGCCGGTGCCGATCCCGTGCACCCTGCTGATCGGCAACCCCCGGCCGGGGTCCCGCACCGCGCGGGTCGCCCGGGCGGCCCTCGCCGCGCTGGCCGACCGGCTGGCCGGGGCCGGCCTCCCGGTCGCCGCCCCGGACGTCGTCGACCTCGCCGAGCTGGCGCCGCTGCTGCTCGGCCCGCCGGACGACCGGGTCGCCGCGGCGGTCGCCACCGTCCGCTCCGGCCGGCTGCTCGTCGTCGCGAGCCCGACGTACAAGGCCGCCTACACCGGGCTGCTCAAGGTCTTCCTCGACGGCCTGCCCCGCGACGCGCTGGCCGGCGTGGTGGCCGTGCCACTGATGACCTCGGCATCGGCGGCCCACCGGGCCGCGGTCGAGGTGCACCTGCGGCCGCTGCTGGCCGAGTTGGGCGCGGCCGTCCCGGTGCCCGGCCTGTCGGTGCTCGAGGCCCACTTCGGCGACCTCGACGCGGTGCTCGGCCCGTGGGCCACCGGCGTGTCCGGCTCGCTGGCCCGGGTGCTCAGCCCTTGACCCCGCCGGCGGTGATGCCGGCGACGAAGTAGCGCTGCAGGAAGACGTACGCGACCACGAGCGGGGCCGAGGCGACCACGACGCCGGTGAACAGCAGCGGGTAGTTCGTGAGGAACTCGCCCTTGAAGTCCAGCAGCGCCAGCGGCAGCGTCTTCAGCTCGTCCCGGGAGATGAACAGCAGCGGGTAGAGCAGGTCGTTCCAGTGGATGACGAACAGGAAGATCGCGGTCGCCGACAGCGAGGGCAGCGACAGCGGCATGGCGATGGACCGGTACGTCCGCCACGGCCCCGCGCCGTCCACCATCGCCGCCTCGAACAGCTCCCGCGGCAGCGTCCGCATGAACCCGCCGAGGATGAACACCGCGATCGGCAGCGTCACCACCACGTTGACCAGCATCAGCCCGAACCGGGAGTTGGTCAGGCCGAGGTCGTAGAACAGCGCGTACTGCGGGATCATGTTGACCTGCGCCGGGACGGTCATCCCGAGCGCGAAGAAGCCGTAGACCGCCCAGCCGACCCAGCCGCGCATCCGGCTGGTCGCGTACGCGGCCAGGCTGCCGGCCAGCAGCGTCGCCGGCACCGACACCGCGGCGACGAGCAGGCTGTTGAGGAAGTAGCGGCCCAGCTCCTGCTCGCCGAAGATCGTCCGGTAGTTGCCCAGGTCCAGCCCGGACGGCAGCCCGAACGGGTCGGCGAACAGCTCGGCGTCGGTCTTCACCGTCGCCGTCAGCACGACCAGCAGCGGCACCACGACCAGGACCGCGTACGCCCCGAGCAGCGCCCGCCGCCCGAGACCGATCCGCCTGCGCCGCATCACGCCTCCCGCTCCACCCGCAGGGCCCGGCGCTGCAGCCAGGCCACCAGCCCGACCAGCACCATGAACACCACCGACTCCGCGGCGGCGTAGCCGAAGCGGAAGTTGACGAAGGCGGTGTTGTAGATCAGCGTCGCGAGGATCTCGGTCGAGTAGTTCGGGCCGCCCTGGGTCATGGCGAAGACCAGGTCGAACGCCTTGAACGACTGGATCGTCGTGTACGCGAGCACGATCGCGGTGGCCGGCGCGACCAGCGGCCAGGTCACGTGCCGGAAGCTCTGCCAGCCACTGGCCCCCTCCAGCTCGGCCGCCTCGTACAGCTCGGCCGGGATGGCCTGCAGCCCGGCGACGAAGACAACCAGCATCTGGCCGGTGTGGAACCAGACCTGGGTGACCGCGAGCGCGTACAGCGCGGTGTCCTCGCTGCCCAGCCAGCCCTGCGCCGGCCCGGGCACCCCGATCTCCTGCAGCAGCCCGCCGTTGGGGTCGTAGACGAACGACCAGACGAACGCGACCGACACCGAGGACAGGATGGTCGGGAAGAAGAACAGCGCCCGCAGCAGGATCGACCCGCGGGTGTTGCGGACCAGCAGCATCGCGAACAGCAGCGACAGGACCGTCTGCAGGACCACGACGACGAGCACGAACCGCAGGTTGTTGCCCAGCGCCCGGCGGAAGATCGTGTCGTCGGTGAACAGCTCGGTGTAGTTCGCGGTGCCGACGTAGCCGAAGGACGGGCTGATGCCGTCCCAGTCGGTGATCGAGTACTGCAGGGCGAACAGCGTCGGGCCGACGAAGAAGACGACGTAGAGCAGCAGGGCCGGCAGCACGAACAGCCACAGCAGCGGGCTCGGCCGGGTCGGCGAGCGCCGCTTCCGCCCGGCCTGGATCGGGGCCGCGGGCGGGGGCTCGAGGACCTGTCCCGCCCGGCGGGCGGGCTCGGTCGCCGTCACGCCGGCCTCTCGGCGGCGGGGCTCCGGGGCGGGGTCCGGGCGGACCCCGCCCCCGGGACGCGTGCGCATCCCTACCGCTTCTCGTCCACGATCTTCTGCGCCTCGGTCGCCGCCTGCGCCGGGTCCTTGCCGCCGAGCACGGCGATCACCGAGTTCTCGATCGCGCTGCGGATCTCCAGGTTGGTGAACTGGAAGCGCGGGGCCAGCAGCGTCTTCTTCGTCAGCCAGGGCTCGGTGAACGCGAGGTCCGGGCTGTCGTACTTGACGTCCTTGACGGTGACCAGCTGCGCGGTGCCGTTGGCGTACGTCGCCGCGTTGGCCGGGTCGGAGAGGTACTCGACGAACTTCTTGGCCGCCGCCTGCTTCGCCGAGCGGGCGTTCACCCCGAGGATGAAGGTCGCGTTGTAGACGCCCTCGTACTTCGCCTCGCCCGGGGTCTCGGTGGTGATCGGCGCGAACAGGTCGATCTCCAGGTCCGGCGCCTGCTTGCGGACGGCCGCCACCTGGAACGAGCCGGTCGGCAGGATCGCCGCCTTGCCCTGGGCGAACAGCGCCAGCGCGGCGTCGGTCTTGGTGCCCAGCGCGTTCGGGGCGAAGCAGCCGGCGTCCTGCGCCTGCTTGTACTGCGTCAGCGTCTTCACCCACCACGCGTCGGTCGCCTTCGTCTTCCCCTGCTCGAGCTGGGCGAAGCCGTCGTCGGCGGGGAGGTTGTTCATCACCATCGTGTTCAGCAGCTGGCCGGCGTTGTTCGGGTCGCCGCCGGGGAACGCGACCGGGATGTAGCCGGCCGACTTCAGCTTGCGGCAGGTGTCCAGGAACGCCGGCCAGCTGGTCGGCACCTGCACGCCGGCCTTGGCGAACGCCGCCTTGCTGTAGAGCGGGTCGTTGAAGACCAGCTGGTACGGCAGGCCGAGCTGCTTGCCCTCGCGCCGGCCCGGCTCGATCAGGCTTTCCTGGTAGTTGTCGACGAATCCCTCGTCCGTGAGGTCGGCGAACAGACCGGCCTTGGCCACCGACTCGAACTGGGCGCCGCGGAAGACGGTGAACACGTCTCCGACGGAGCCGTCGCGGATCTTGGTCTGCGCGGTGGCCTGGTACTGCTCGGAGGGGAAGATCGACTGCTCGACGGTGATGTTGGCGTTCTTCGCCTGGAAGTCCTTGATCAGCGCGTCGAACGTCTCCTTGTCCTCCGCCCGCCAGTGGTAGAAGGAGATCGTCTGCTTCTGGTCGGCGGCCTGCTGGTCGCCGCCGTCCCCGCCGCCGCCCGCGCAGCCCGCGGTGAGCGCGAGCGCGGCGAGGGTGGCCAGGACAGGGAGGGCGCGCGCGGTGCGGCGCCGGGAGAGGAAGTGCACCGGTCCTCCTGTGCTCGCAAGGGCGCCGGCCGGGTCACTCGGTCAGGTGGTCCGGTCCGACGTCGGGCTGTGCCGGGGTACGGCGGTCGGGGTCCCGCGCCGGGGGTCTCGAGCGGGATCGGGGATGGGAGCGTCGCGACGCCGGCGTGGGCCGACCGTGCCGCCCCGCGGTAGGCGGGACGGCGGCGTCACCCGGTCGCGGAGCGTCGCAGCGGGCGACATGCCTGGGTCGACCGGCGCATGAGGTCCACGTACCGGCGCGCGACAAGCAGCACCATGCCGTTCCTCACGGGCAGAGAGTGACACGTCCCCCCGCACCGGTCCAGCCCGGGTCTTCCGGACCGGTGGCCGACCGCCTGACGGGTCGGTGCCGGTGCCGGCGCCGGTGCCGGTCGGGCTCAGGTCGGGATGCGGGCCTCGGCGGGGGAGGCGTAGCGGGCGCCGGACCGCTCGGCGATGGCCCGGACCCGGGCCGCGAGCCGCCGCTGCTCCTGCTCGGGCAGGTAGGCCCGCCGGTAGCGGCGCTCGTAGTCCGCGGCCAGGGCCGGGTCGCGTGGTCGCAGCCAGCCGAGGAAGTGCTCCCGCACGCCGGGCCGCAGGTGCAGCGCGATCGCGGTGACCGACCGCGCGCCGGCCGCCACGCAGGCCGTCACCACCTCCTCCAGCCGGTCCGGGGAGTCCGACAGCCCGGGCAGCACCGGTGCCACCAGCACGCCGGTGCGGATGCCGGCGGCGGCCAGCTGCCGGACCGCGTCCACCCGGCGCAGCGGGTGCGGCGCGCCGGGCTCGGTGGCCCGCCACACCGCCTCGTCGAGCGTGCCGATCGACAGCGACACCGACACGTCGGTCCGCCGGGCCGCCGCGGCCAGCACGTCCAGGTCCCGCAGCACCAGCGCCGACTTGGTCAGCACCGAGAACGGGTTGCGCGCCTCGGCCAGCACCTCGACCAGCCCGCGGGTCAGCCGGTATTTTCCCTCGCAGCGCTGGTACGGGTCGGTGTTGGTGCCCATCGCGATGGACCCGCCGGCCCACGCCGGGGCGCGCAGCTCGGCCCGCAGCCGCTGCACCGCGTTGACCTTGACCACGATCCGGCGGTCGAAGTCCGCGCCGATGTCCAGCCCGAGGTAGTCGTGGGTCGGCCGGGCGAAGCAGTACGTGCAGGCGTGGGAGCAGCCGCGGTAGGCGTTGATCGTGAAGCGGAACGGCATCCGGGACCGCGCCGGCACCTCGTTGACGATCTTCCGGGCGTGGACGTGCAGGAACTCCAGGCCGGACAGCCGGCCGGTGCCCCGCTCGGTGGTCATCAGGTCGTCGGAGGAGAACAGGCTGCCCTGGCCGGACTCCTCCGGCGCGTCCGCCAGCCGCCAGCGCAGCGGGGCGGCGCTCACCGGAAGTCCCGCGACGCCGAGCGCACCGACAGCTCCAGCTTGTCGATCCGCTCCGCGACCACGTTGGTGACCCCGTCGACCCGCTCCAGCATCCCGCGCACCACCAGCGCCGCGGAGTCCCGGGCGACCCGCCGGTGCCGGGCCCACACGCCCTTCGAGCAGATCACGTTGACCAGGCCGGTCTCGTCCTCGAGGTTGAGGAACGTGATCCCGCTGGCGGTCGCCGGCCGCTGCCGGTGCGTCACCACGCCGCCGACCAGCACCCGGGAGCCGTCGTCCACCGTGGACAGCCCGGCCGCGGTGAGCACCCCGGCCGCGGCCAGCCGGTCCCGGACGAACTGGGTCGGGTAGCTGTCCGGCGACACGCCGGTCGCCCACACGTCGGCCATCGCCCGCTCCACCCCGGTCAGCATCGGCAGCGGCGGGGCGTCGACGCCGACGGCGAGGCCGCCGAGCCGGTCCGACCGGTCCTGCGCGACCGCGCCGGCCGCCCACAGCGCCTGCCGGCGGGACATCCCGAAGCAGCCGAACACGCCCGCCGTCGCCAGCGCCTCCAGCTGAACCGCGGTCAGCTCGGCCCGCCGGGTCAGGTCGGCCATGTCCGCGTACGGCCGGCCGGCGGCGATCCGCTCCGCCACCTCCGGCCCGATCGCCCGGATCGAGGACAGCCCGAGCCGGACGGCGAACCCGGTGGCGACCGTCAGGTCGCTCCAGTCCGGCTCGACCGACATCTCCGGTGGCTCCCCGTCCGGGTCCTGGAGCTCCAGCGTCGGCCCGGCCGCGGAGGCGTTGAGGTCCGGCCCGCGGACCACCACGCCGTGCCGGCGGGCGTCGGCGACCAGCGTCTGCGGCGAGTAGAAGCCCATCGGCTGGGCGTCGAGCAGCGCCGCGCAGAACGCGGCCGGGTAGTAGCGCTTGAAGAACGCCGACGCGTAGACCAGGTAGGCGAAGCTGATCGAGTGGCTCTCGGCGAAGCCGAAGTTGGCGAACGCGGCGAGCTTCTCGTAGATCTCGTCGGCCACCTCGCCGACGATCCCGTTGCGGGCCATCCCCGCGTACAGGTCGTCGCGGAGCTCGGCCATCTTCTCGTGCGAGCGCTTGGAGCCCATCGCCCGGCGCAGCAGGTCGGCGAACGCGGGCGTGCAGCCGGCCGCGTCCATGGCCATCTGCATCAGCTGCTCCTGGAACAGCGGCACGCCGAGGGTGCGCCGCAGCGCCGGCTGCAGCAGCGGGTGCGCGTACGTCACCGGCTCCAGCCCCTGCCGGCGGCGGATGTACGGGTGGACGGAGCCGCCCTGGATCGGCCCCGGCCGGATCAACGCCACCTCGACCACCAGGTCGTAGAACGAGCGGGGCCGCAGCCGGGGCAGGGTGGCCATCTGGGCCCGGCTCTCCACCTGGAAGACGCCGATCGAGTCGGCCGCGCAGAGCATGTCGTAGACGCCCTCGTCGTCGGGCGGGAGGGTGGCCAGCTCGACCCGGCGGCCGTGGTGGTCGCGGATCAGGTCCATCGTGGTGTGCAGCACCGCGAGCATCCCCAGCCCGAGCAGGTCGAACTTCACCAGCCCGGCCGCCGCGCAGTCGTCCTTGTCCCACTGCAGCACCGACCGGTCGGCGAACGTCGCCCACTCCACCGGGCACACCTCGGCGACCGGCCGGTCGCAGATCACCATCCCGCCGGAGTGGATGCCCAGGTGCCGCGGGAAGTGCATGAGCTCGGTGGCCAGCTCCACCACCTCGTCGGGGATGTCGTGGTCGACGGTGTCGGTCAGCGGGCCCCACCGCTCGATCTGCTTGGACCAGGCGTCCTGCTGGCCCGGCGCGTGGCCCAGCGCGCGGGCCATGTCCCGCACCGCCATCCGGGGCCGGTACGTGATGACGTTGGCGACCTGGGCGGCGCGGTCCCGGCCGTACCGCTCGTAGACGTGCTGGATGACCTCCTCCCGGCGGCCGGACTCGATGTCCAGGTCGATGTCCGGCGGGCCGTCCCGGTCCGGGGCCAGGAACCGCTCGAAGAGCAGGCCGTACCGCACCGGGTCGACGGCGGTGATGCCCAGCGCGTAGCAGACCGCGGAGTTGGCGGCCGAGCCGCGGCCCTGGCAGAGGATGTCGCTCTCCCGGCAGAAGTCGACGATCTCGCTGACGATCAGGAAGTAGCCCGGGAAGTCCAGCTGGTCGATCATGTCCAGCTCGTGCGCGAGCTGCGCGTACGCCCCCGGGACGCGCTCGGCCCCGGGCGGGCCGTACCGCTCGCGGGCGCGGTCCAGGGTCAGCTCGCGCAGCCAGCTCATCTCGCCGTGCCCGTCCGGCACGTCCCAGTCCGGCAGCTGCGGGGCCACCAGCTGCAGGTCGAACGCGCAGGCCAGGCCGAGCTCCGCCGCCCGCCGCACGGCGCCGGGGAAGCGCCGGAACCGCGCGGCCATCTCCGCCCCGGACCGCAGGTGCGCGGTCCCGGCGGCCGGCAGCCAGCCGTCCATCTCGTCCAGGCTGCGCCGGGCCCGGACCGCGGCCAGCGCGGTGGCCAGCCGGCGCCGGCGGGGCGAGGCGTAGTGCGTGTTGCCGGTGGCCACGGTGACCAGGCCGCGGGCGGCGGCCAGGTCGGCCAGCGCGTCGTTGCGGGCGTCGTCCAGCGGGTCGCCGTGGTGCCACAGCTCGACCGCCACGCCGTCCCGGCCGAACCGGCCGACCAACTCGTCCAGCGCCGCGCCGGCGGCGTCCGCCCCGGCGCTCCCGCCCGCGGCCAGCGCGGCCGGGACCGCGCCCTTGCGGCAGCCGGTGAGCACCTGCCAGTGCCCGTCGTGCGCGCCGGCCAGCTCGTCGGCGTCGTAGACCGGGCGGCCCTTGGTGCCGCCGGCCAGCTGGGCCGCGCTGATCTGCCGGCACAGCCGGCTGTAGCCCTCCGGGTCGCGGGCCAGCACCACGAGGTGCTCGCCCGGCGGGTCGGCGTGCCCGCCCTGGGGCTCGGCCAGCCCGAGGGACAGCTCGGCGCCGTAGACGGTGCGCACCCCGTACGCCCGGGCGGCCTCGGCGAACCGGACCACGCCGTACATCCCGTCGTGGTCGGTCAGCGCGATCGCGTCCAGGCCGAGCCGAGCGGCCTCCTCGACCAGCTCCTCCGGGTGGCTGGCGCCGTCCAGGAAGCTGAAGTTGGAGTGGCAGTGCAGCTCCGCGAAGGGCACCCGGTCGCCGGGCGCGGGCCGGGCCGGCTCGGCGACCACCGGGGCGCGGCGCCGGGACCAGGCCGGGCTGTCGCCCCCGTCGCCCGGGTGCACCCCGTCCGGCCGGCGCCCGGACAGCGCCCGCTCCAGCTCCGCCCACGGGATCGGCGGGTTGTCCCAGCCCATCTCGGCCCCCTCTCGACGGGGGCAATGCTAGTCGAACGCATGTTCGAACAGTCAACGGTGATTTGCGTGACCGGAGGGCTACGGAGCGGGGTGCCGGCCCGGCTGGCCGGTTCGTGCCCGCGGCGCTCAGAACCGCCGGGCGTACGGCTTCCGCCAGGCCGGCGGCTCCTCGCCGCCGAGCACCGTCCAGTACTCCCGGGCGGCCACGACCAGCCCGCCGCGCACCCGGGCCCGCGTCCGGTCCCAGAACGTGCGCACCACCTCGGCCGGTCCCACGGCCGGGCGTCTGGCAGGCTCGGCGCGGTGACCACCATCCTGCTCACCGGGGCCACCGACGGGCTCGGCCGGGCGCTGGCGGAGCGGCTCGCCGCGGCCGGCGCCACCCTGCTGCTGCACGGGCGCGACCCGGCCAGGCTGGCGGCGGTCGCGGCCGAGCTGCCGGGCCGGCCGGTGCCGCTGCGGGCCGACCTGTCGTCGCTGGCCGCGGTGCGCGCGCTGGCCGCCGAGGTCCGATCGACCACCGACCGGCTCGACGTCCTGGTCAACAACGCCGGGCTCGGCGGCGGGCCGGACGACGCGCGGCGGGAGGTCAGCGCCGACGGGTACGAGCTGCGGTTCGCGGTCAACCACCTGGCCCACTTCCTGCTCACCCAGGAGCTGCTGCCGCTGCTGCGGGCCGCCGCGCCGGCCCGGGTGGTGCACGTCGCCTCGCTCGGCCAGACCCCGCTGGACTTCGCCGACCTCATGCTGGAGCGCGGCTACACCGGGCGCCGGGCGTACAACCAGAGCAAGCTCGCGCAGATCATCGCCGGGTTCGAGCTGGCCGGCCGGCTGCCGGCGGCCGAGGTGACGGTGAACAGCCTGCACCCGGCGACGCTGATGCCGACCAAGCTGGTGGCCGAGGGCTACGGCCGGACCGAGGACGAGCTGGGGACCGGGGTCGCGGCGACGGCCCGGCTGGTGCTCGACCCGGCGCTGGCCGGGGTGACCGGCCGGTTCTTCGACCGGCAGCGGGAGGCCCGGGCGAACGCGCAGGCGTACGACCCGGCGGCCCGCGCGGAGCTGTGGCGGCGCAGCCTCGAGCTCACCGGGGCGCCGGACCGGCCCTAGCCGGCGGTCAGGCCGGCCGCGGCGAGGGCGTCGTCCAGGGCCGCGGTGAAGTACGCGGTGACGTCCGGGAGGACCGGCCGCAGCTGGCCGAAGACCTCCAGGGTGAGCAGGCCCTGCATCCGGGTCCACAGGTCCACGGTGACCACCACCGCGTCCAGCCCCATGTCCGGCACCCGGCGCCGGCGCCACCGGTCCAGCTGGTCGACGTGCTCGGCGGGCAGGCGGTCCCGGCGGGCGCCGGCCACCGCCCGGTCGAGCCGGCCGGCCCGGTCGGCGGCGTCGACGAGGCCGTAGAGCAGGGCGGCCACCCGGGTGCCGGGGAGCTGGAGCCGGTCGGTCGGGGCCTGGTAGCCGGGCAGCGGGTCGCCGTACAGCAGGCCGTACTCGACCGGGTGCGCGAGGCTCCACGCCCGGAACTCCAGCAGCGCCGCCCGCAGCCGGGGCACCGGCCCGCCGGCCGTCGCGGCCACGGCGGCCTCCACCGCCTCGGCCTGGGCCGTGTACGCGTCCACCAGCAGCTCGGTGATCAGGTCGTCGCGGCTGGCGAAGTAGCGGTAGAGGGCCGAGACGGCCATCCCGACGTCCCGGGCGACCGCGCGCAGGGACAGCGCGGCCAGGCCGTCGGCGGCCAGCCGGGTCCGGGCCGCCGCCTTGATCTCGGTGGTCAGGTCCTGCCGGCGGCGCTCCCGCAGGGTCGGTCGGGCCTCGGTCACCGGCCCAGCATGACGTACGAGAACACTGTTCGCAAGAAGTCCTTGCGTTCTCGGGCGGGTTATGCGAACACTGTTCTCGACAAGAACAGCGGACCTGAGGAGCTCGTGATGACCCCTTCCGACCCGGCGCGGCGCTGGCCGCTGACCGGAACCCTGCTCGTCACCGCCGCGGTGCTCGCGGCGTTCGGCGCCGTCCTGCTCGGTGCGGTGTTCGACTGGCCGGCCGTGCTGGACGAGCCCGGCACGGTGGCGCTGCCGGCGTTCAGCGCCGACGAGACCGCCATCCGGATCGGCTTCTACGCCGAGCTGCTGAGCAGCCTGCTGCTCGTCCCGGCCGCGTACGGGATCGCCCGGGCACTCGGCCGCGGCTCCGACGCGCTGCGGGTGCTCACCACCTTCGGCGTCGCCGGGGCGCTGTTCCAGGTCCTCGGCTGGGTGCGCTGGCCGGTCGTCGTGCCCGGGCTGGCCGAGCGGTACGCCGACCCGGCCGCCGACGAGGCGCAGCGGACGGCGACCGTGGCCGCGTACGACCTGATCAACGCGTACGCCGGCGGGGCGGTCGGGGAGCACCTGGGCTGGCTGTTCCAGGCGCCGTGGGCGATCGCGGTCGGGGTGCTCGCGCTGACCGCCGTCAACGTCCCGCGCTGGTTCGGGCTGGTCGGCCTCGGGTCCGCGGTCGGCTGGGCGGTGCTGATCGTGCCGGAGCCGTACGCGCCGGCGCTGGCCGGGGACGGCGTCTCCGCGGTCGCCTTCGGGATCTACACCGTGTGGTTCGTGTGGCTGGCCGCGCTGGGCGTGCTGGTGGCCGTGCGCCGCGTCGGCCCGGGGCGGGGTGCCCTGTGACCGGGCGACCCGCGCCCCTGCCGGCCGGCCGGCGGGCGGACCGGGAGGTGGCCCCGTGACCGGGCTCGCCGTCGTCCTCGGCGCCCGGGGCGGGATCGGGTCGGCCGTGCTCGCCGAGCTGGTCCGGCGGGGGATCCCGGCCCGCGCGGTCGGGCGGTCGATCCGGCCCGACCAGGTGCCGGCCGGGGTCGAGGCGGTGGCCGCCGACGTGTCCACACCGGACGGTGCGGCCGCCGCGGTCCGCGGGGCGGCCGTGGTGCACCACTGCGCGCAGCCGCCGTACACCCGGTGGACGCGGGAGTTCCCGGCGCTGAACCGGGCCGTGATCGGGGCGACCGCCGCGGCCGGGGCGAAGCTGGTCTTCGCCGACAACCTCTACCGGTACGGGCCGGTCGACGGGCCGCTGACCGAGGACCTGCCGTTCGCGGCGACCGATCCCAAGGGCCGGCTGCGGGCGGAGCTGGCGACCGAGCTGCTGGCCGCGCACGCCGCCGGCCGGCTGCGGGTCACCCTCGGGCTGGCCTCGGACTACTTCGGCCCGGCCGGGGTGGACACCGCGCTGGGCCGGACCTTCTTCGGCCGGCTCGCGGCCGGGAAGCCGGCCCGGTGGATCGGCCGGCTGGACCGGCCGCACGCCGCGAGCCACCTGCCGGACGTCGGCCGGGCGCTGGTCACGCTGGGCGAGCGGGACGAGGCCGACGGGCGGGCGTGGCACCTGCCCGCGCACGCCCCGACCGGGCAGGAGCTGCTCCGGCTCACCGGCGACGCCCTGGGGCGCCCGGCGCGGGTGCGGGTGACGCCGCGGGCGCTGCTGCGGGCCGGCGGGCTGGTCGTGCCGATGCTGCGGGAGCTGGGACACGTGGCGTACCAGTGGGAGCGGCCGTGGGTGGTGGACCCGGCCGCCTTCGAGCGCGCCTTCGGCCCGTACGAGCTGACGCCGCTGCCGGCGGCGGTGGACCGGACGGTGCGGTGGTGGACCGGGTCCCGGGACGTCCCCGGGCCGGGCCCGTCCTAGGTGTTCTGCCCATGGACGTTGGTGACGGGCGGCGACACCGACGGATGATCTTGACGTAGGTGAGGACCTCCGGCATCGGTGTGGATCGCGACATCTACGCCGAGCTGCTGGAGGTCCTCGTGGTCCACGGTAATGCGCCGTTGTCGGAGACCGGTCGGCTGCGGCTGGCGCGGTGTGTCGTGGAGGAGGGCTGGTCCTACCGGCGGGCGGCGGAGCGATTCCCGGTGTGTCCGACCACCGCCCGTCGCTGGGCGAGCCGGTATCGCCAGTACGGCCGGTCCGGGATGGCGGATCGGTCCAGCCGGCCGCGGCGCACGCCGCAGCGGATCGAGCGGCGGATCGTGAGGTTGCGGTGCAGCCGCCGGTGGGTCGGGCGCGGATCGCCGGCCGGCTGGGGCTGCCCGCCTCGACCGTGCACGCGGTGCTGGGTCAACCCACCTCATGGGTGCTCGCCTCCACACCGGACGGCCGGCCGAAGACTGGCGTCCGCCGGGTCGACGACGGGGGCACGCTGCACGGGTGGCGGTGGCCGCGGGCGGCCGGTCCGGCGCCCGAGCCGACACCGGCAAGCGGTCTGTGGCCGGCAGCTCGCCAAGCTCCCGGTCGAGCAGGACCGCGCGCCGACGAGCTAGGTGCCCGCGCAGATGCCGGCGACCAGGACGCCGCCTCGCGACTGGCGGAAGAGGCGCCGCTGGAGCACGGACGGGGCTTAAGGCTGTCTCGTATCTATTCGGGGCGACTGGCGTTCTTTCCAGGCCGGCAGGTCGGTCCGGCCTGCCTTCCGCGGTGCGGCATCAGCAGGCCGGTGCCCTGGTAGCCGCCGTCAGCCAGCACGGTCGCGCCGGACGCGGCGCGGTTGATCTTCGAGTCGGTCCAGGCGGTGCAGTCGTTGCGGTTGCGGGCGGTGGCCGGCCGACGGCGACCACCAGCCGGCTCTCGGCGTTGATCATGACCTGCATGTTCACCGAGGTCCGGTAGTTCTTCTCGACGCGGCGATGGTGTGGTCGCGGGTCAGTACGAGAGTGCCGTCGACGATCAGGACCGTGTCTTTCGGACGGGACAGGCCCTCAAACCGCGGGATTGCCCCATCGGACGTCGGAGCGTCGGTGAACGTGCTGGCCGAACGCGACGTAAAACGAGGTGGTGTCGACCGCGAGGCTCATCGCAGGTGATGACCCGAACCCTGTCCCAGCAGATCGACCCGCACGAGGGCGACCCGACGGCAAGAGGCTGCGGCGACCCCCGCGGGTGTTGCCGCAGCCTCTTGCTCAAGGAGTGGCTACTGGACCTCGAGGACGCCGCAGGCCGCAGGGTCCGTCGCTTCGGCCGGCAGGGACGGGTCGAGCTCGCTCCTCCCGGCGCCGTTGAAGTCGTAGCGGCCGTTGCCGTTGTAGTCGATGCCGTGGATGACGTAGACGGCCTCGCCTGCCTTGATCCCGGCAAGCACATCTGCCTGGGTGCGGATGCCGTAGCGCGAGTAGTTGATCGCGTTCATCCGGTGGTGCTTGTGGCCGCGGTCACGCGCGACCGGCATGCGATCCACTGCGAGCCCGCTGGCCGGGCTCGTGTCGCCCCTGGTGGTGAGCGAGACGCGGATCGGCCCGTAGGCCGGAAGGCCTTCGGCGGTGTTGAGGCGGAAGTCGTTGTTCGTGTCGTCGCGGAACGTGGGGCACTCGTGCCGGGCCTGCTCGCCGAAGTGGATGTGCTGGGCGTGCGGTGCGTTGTTCGGCGTGAGGCCGTGGACGCGGGCGCGAACGTTGAGCTTGCCGTTCTTGACGACGACGGTCGCGCTGCCGTGCGCCCCTGAGTTGTTGAGTGAGTCGACGTGCGCCTTGGTCACGGTGCGCGCTGAGGACCCGGTCGTTGCGCCGGCGGGTGCCGCGGTCACGGCGGCGACCGACGCGACCGCAAGGGCAGTGAGGCCGATCGAGGTGCTGATTCTGGTTCTCATGAGTCCTCCATAGGACGGGGCGACGACGAGCGCGTCGCAGGAAGACATTCGTGGGTGAGGCCATATCGGTTCGGTTACGGGCGACAGCGACGCGTCTGCGACCCGGTGCAGGACGTGGTCGGTGCCGTCGACGCCACCTCCGGCTGATCGGGGATGCGCCTGGGGCGATGTGGGTCCCGAGCGTGCGTACGCGCCGTTGGGACTCAGGCCCTCAGCAGGGCGGTGCACTGCGGCACCAGGCGGGACAAGTGGGTCTCGGCGTCCTCGGGGCGCGGCGGGGCCTCGAAGGGCTGGAGGAAGCCGTGGGCGTAGAAGGCCAGGACGGCGGTGACGGACTGCCAGCGCCACAGTAGTTCGCCGTCGTCGCCGGCCGGCAGGTGCGGGGCGCTCGCCCGCAGGTAGGTCCAGCCGACGTCGATGACCTCCTGCGCGCCGTTGGCCACCCACTGCTCGCGGGGTTCGTCGAAGATCCGGGTGAACACCCGGGCGGTGGCCGGACCCCGTCCCGAGCAGCTCAGCTCGACGAGCGGGGCGACCCACGCGCGTACCAGGTCCTCCAGTGCCGGCGCGCTGCCGAGGGCAGCCAGGCCCGCGACGCGGCCGGCGTTCACCTGGTTCACCGCGCGGCGCTCCACCGCGCTGACGAGAGCCTCCTTGCTGCCGAAGTAGTAGCCGACGGCGCTGGCGTTGGCGACCCCGGCCGCCGCCAGCACGTCCCGGACCGAGGTGGCGGCGCTGCCCCGCTCGGCGAGCAGCTGCTCGGCGGCGGACAGCAGCCGCTCCCGGGTTGCGCTGGGTGTCTCCACCCGTCCATAGTCCGTGGATGCCTTCCCGCCGGAGCGGCGGACGTTCGCGGTGTCGGTGTGGGCCGGCGTGTCCGGGGCGGGCGCGATGCTCGGCGTCGTGCTGTCCGGCGCCTTGCTGGAGTTCTTCTGGTGGGGCAGCGTCCAGGTGGCGTACGGCATGGGCGCGGGCGTCGTCGTTCTGGCCGCGGCGGTCCTCGTCCCGCCGAGCCGGAACCCCGCGCTGGTCGTCGATCCGGTTGGCGGGATGTACGCCTTCGTGGGTCTGACCGGCGTCGTCCTCGGCGTCATCGAGGGCCCGGAACGCGGCTGGACCTCACCGCTCACGGTCTGCGCGCTCGTTCTCGGCGTCGTGGGGTTGATCGCCTTCGTCCGGCACGAGGCCCGGGTGCCGGAGCCCATGCTGGACGTCCGGCTGTTCCGCAGCCGGGGGCTGTCGGCCGGCAGCATCGTGATCTTCCTGCAGTTCTTCGCCGCCTTCGGCTTCTTCTTCCTGGCCCCGCAGTTCCTGCAGTTCGTGCAGGGCTACGACGCGCTCGGCGCCGCCCTGCGGCTCCTGCCGCTGACCCTCGGCATCGCACCGGCAAGTGTCCTGGGGCCGAGGCTGCTGGCGCGGTTCGGCAGCCGCGTCGTCGGCGCCTACGGCATGGGGCAGATGGCCGCGGCCTTCGTTCTGTTCGCCCTGCTCGCCGACGGGCCGTACTGGCAGTTCGCGGTCACCCTGGTCGTGTTCGGTGCCGGCTTCGGGCTCGCGGTCACCCCCGGCACCCA
>CADCTP010000262.1 GCA_902805565.1 uncultured Mycobacteriales bacterium | reverse complement strand
AGCCGGCGCGGCCCGGCCACCCCGGGCACGGCGGCGGCGCCGGCGTCCCGGTGCCAGGAGGCCCAGCCGGTCACCGAGGAGCCGGGCGGGGCCGTCGCGGCCAGCGCGCGGCCCAGCTCGGCGGCGTACCGCCCGGTGCCGCCGGGGACCGGGGCCAGGATCTGCTCGACCAGCAGGCCGAGTCGCACGCCTCAGCCCGCGGGGCGGGTGGCGACGGCGACGAGGCCCGTGCCCTTGGTCGGGGCGAGCCGCTGCAGGTAGCGGAAGGGCAGCGTGGCGGCCTCGATGGCCCGCCCGACGACGGCCTTGCCGGGCTGCTGGTGCCGGCCGCTGGCCGCGGTGCGCTCCTCGAAGCTGGGCTCGCCGCGGGCGGCGTCGGCGGCCAGGTGCCGGGCGTCCATCCGGTTGCGGACGACCTCCAGCGCGTACCCCAGCGGCCAGCCGTAGACCAGGACCCGGACGTCGGTGAGCCCGGCCTTCTCCAGCCGCTCGGCCAGCTGCTCGGGGTCGTACCGCCGGTAGTGGCCGACCCGGGTGTCCATCGGGCCGAACCGGTGCTGGAAGGCCGGCACCGAGAGCATCAGCTGCCCGCCCGGCTTCACGAACGGCGTCCACTCGGCCAGCGCCGCGTCGTCGTCCTCCAGGTGCTCCAGCACCTCGAACGCGCACACCAGGTCGTACGTCCGGCCGGCCGGGACCGCGGTGTGGTCGGCGTTGAGCACCGTGCCGCCGGAGCCGGCGATCCGCGGCTCGGCGACCGCGAAGGACACCGGGTCCGGCTCGACGGCCAGGTAGTCGGCGCGCCGGGCCAGCCGGGCGCCCATCGAGCCCTGGCCGCAGCCGATCTCCAGCACGGACGCCGGCCGCAGCTCGCCGACCAGCCGGTCGACGATGTCGTAGCGCAGCCAGGCGCGGGGGGCGAGCGGGGGAAGGACGCTGCTCGGCGCCGCGGCGGTCATCGGTGCGTGCTCCCTGGGATCGAGGTAAGTCGAGCGCGAAGCGTACCCACCACGGCGGCCGGGGCGAATTGCTCCCTGGCCCGGTCCCGGGCGGCGTCCCGCAGCTTCCGCAGCGCCGGCGGGTCGTCGGCCAGCTCCCGCAGCGCCGCCGCGAGCGCCGGCGGGTCCGCCGCCGGGACGAACACGGCGGCGTCGCCGAGGGCGGCCCGCTGCGGCCGGGTGTCGGAGGTGACGACCGCGCAGCCGGCCGCGGCGCCCTGGTAGACCTTGTTCGGCACCACCCGCCGCGCCTTCGGCCCGGCGCCGACGATGCCCAGGCAGACGTCGTGCGCGGCGACCACCGCGGGGAGGTCCTCGGCCGGCACCCAGTCCCGCCAGGTGACGGCGGTGTTGGCCGCGGCCAGCCGCTGCGCCTCCGGCCGGTCCTGGCCGGTGCCGATCATGGTGACCCGGATCCGCGGGTCCGCGGCCAGCAGCCCGAGCGCGCGGCCGATCGTCGGGGTGCCCTGCAGCGGGGTGAACAGCCCGAAGAACACGACGCTGAGCACGTCCGGGTCGGGGCGCGGGGCCGGGCCGGCCGCGAACCAGGCCGCCGGCGCGCCGACCGGCACCACCACGGCCCGGTCGGCCAGGTCGGCCGGGACCATCGCGGCGTGCTCGTCGCTGTCGACCACGACGACGTCCGCGCTGCGCAGCGCCCGGCGGTCCAGCGCGCCCAGCAGCCGCAGCTTGGCCCCCGGCGCCTCGCCCCGGTCGGCGGCGGTGTCGGCGGCGAAGATCAGGTGGTCCAGCACGATCGTGGCCCGCCGGAACAGCAGCCGGGCCAGCACGACGTCGAAGTGGCCGAGGTAGCCGACCAGGACCGCGTCCGGCCGGTGCGCCCGGAAGGCCCGCCGGCCGCGCAGCGCCAGCAGCGCCCAGCACCGGGCCAGCCGGTACGCCAGCAGCGGCAGCCGCCAGGGCTGGCGGAGCATCGCCACCCGACCCGCGGTGTCGATGCCGAGCGGCACGTTGACCTCGACGACGTCGTCGCCGGCCGCCCGCAGGCCCTCCAGCAGGACACCGATGCGCGGGTGGGACCGGACGTCGTACGTCCCGAACGCCAGGATCCTCACGCGGAGCGACCCTACCGGTCCCCCGGGGCGGGCGCGGAACGCGCCGGGTCGGCGTCACCCGCACCGGCGTACCGTGTCCGGCCGTGGACGACCAGCCGGCCGCGGCCGACCAGAGCGGCACCCCGGCCCCGGCACCGCCCGGCACCCGGGCCCGGGTGCTGAAGGTCGTCCGGGTGGTGCTGACCGTCGCGGCGCTGGCCTTCCTGACGCTGGCCCTGGTCACCCGGTGGGACGAGGTCAGCGGGCAGCTCGACCGGGTGTCGCCGGGCGCGGTCGCCGGCGCCTTCGCCTGCACGATGCTGGGGCTGTTCTTCTCCATGCTGGGCTGGCGGGCGCTGCTGGCCGACCTGGGCAGCCCGCTGCCGATCGGCGCGGCCACCCGGGTGCTGTTCCTGGGCCAGCTGGCGAAGTACCTGCCCGGCAGCAGCGTGTGGGCGATGGTCGCGCAGACCGAGCTGGCCCGGGACTTCGGCGTGCCGCGCAAGCGGGCCGCGGCGGCCGCGCTGGTGCTCAACATGGTGACCCTGGGCGTCGGCCTGCTGGTCGCGCTGCTGGCGCTGCCCCGGCTGCTGGACGCCGACTCGGACTCCGCGGTGGTGAACGCGCTGCGGTGGACCCCGCTGCTGGTCCCGGTCGGCCTGGCCTTCCTCACCCCGCCGGTGCTGACCCGGGTCTGCAACCTGCTGTTCCGGGTGCTGCGCCGGCAGCCGCTGGACCAGAGCTTCAGCTGGCCGGGGATGGTCCGGGCCGCCGCCGCCCAGCTCGGCACCTGGGTCTGCTACGGCCTGCAGATCGCGCTGCTGGCCGCCAGCCTGGGCGCGGATCTCACCACGGTCCTGCTCCCGGCGACCGGCGCGTTCGCGGCGGCCTGGTGCGCCGGCTTCCTGGTGGTGGTGGTGCCGACCGGTGCCGGCACCCGGGAGGCGGTACTGACCGTGGCACTGGCCCCGCAGCTGGCCGCCGGCGCGGCCGGCGCGCTGACCGTCGCGGTGGTGTCCCGGCTGCTGCTCACCGTGGCCGACGTGGTGGCCGCGCTGCTCGGGGTGGTGCTGGGCCGGCGGCGGGCCCGGCCGGAGCCGGCACCCGCCGCCGGGGCCGTCAGCCCTTCCTGAGCCGGAGATAGGTGCTGCGGGCGCCGAGCAGGTCCCGCAGCGCCGAGCCGCCGACCGCGACCGCGCGGGGCTTCCCCACCCCGTCGATCCCGGTCAGCTCCTTGGCGCGATCCGCGGGGGCCGACATGGCGGCACAGCTCACCCGGAGTACACCTGTGCGTATGCGGCGTGTGTGGCCCGGGCCGTCGCGGCCCAGCTGAACCCCCGGGCGTGCGCCCGCAGCGCGTCGGCGTCCACCGGCTTGACCAGCGCGTCGGCCAGCGCGCCGGCCAGCGCGGGGACGTCCCCGACCGGGACCAGCGTCGCCAGCGACCCGGTGACCTCGCGGATCACCGGGATGTCGGTCGCGACGACCGGCACCCCGGCCGCGAACGCCTCCAGCGGCGGCAGCCCGAACCCCTCGTACCGGGACGGGAAGGCCAGCAGCGCGGCCCCGGCCACCAGCCGGCGCAGGTCCGGGGTCTCCAGGTAGCCGGCCTGCAGCACGGCGCCCGGCGGCAGGGCCGCGGTCTCCAGCGCCGGCCCCCAGCCGGGCGGGCCGGCCAGCACCAGCGGCGGGGTGTCCCGGTCGGCGGCGTGCAGCTCGCGCAGCGCGGCCAGCAGCGACGGCAGCCCCTTGCGCGGCTCCACGTTCCCGACGAACAGCAGGTAGCGCCCGGGCAGACCGCGGGCGGCCAGCTCCTGCGGGCCGAACGGGGTGGCGGTGAACCAGTCCGGGTCCACCCCGAGCGGGGTCGCCACCACCCGGTCACCCAGGCCGTACTCGTCCCGGACCTCGGCCGCGACGGCGTGCGAGGGGGTCAGCACGACCGCGGCCCGGCGCAGCCCGCGCGGCACCAGCGTCCGGTAGCGCAGCGACGCCGCCGCCACCGTGTCCGGATAGCGCAGGTACGACAGGTCGTGCACGGTCAGCACGCCGACCGCCCGGCGCAGCGGCGGCAGCAGGAAATTCGTCCCGTGCACCACGTCGGCCCGGCCGGCCAGCCACTCCACCGGCGGCAGGTCCAGCCGCTCCCACGCCGCCTGCAGCGCCCGGGCCGGTGCCGGCCGGTGCCGGACCCGGACCGCCGGCGGCACCGCGGCCGGCAGCGCGCCCGCCCCGCGCAGCGTGAACGCCGTCGCGACGACCTCCAGCGAGGGCATCGCGGCGAGCTCGCGGACGAGGTGCTCGACGTAGCGGCCGACCCCCGTGCGGGGACCCAGCAGCGGGGTGGCGTCGAGCACGACCCGGGTGACCACGGCGGGCAGCCAACCATGACCCTCGCGCGTCCCGCGACCGGGGGCGGGAACCGGACGTCGCTACACTCGCCGCCGTGGGCAGGGAGGGCACGTGACGGCAATCGGCGACCTCGCCGGATCCCGCGAACTGCTCTGGAACCTCACGCTGCGTGAGCTGCGGGGGAAGTACAAGCGGTCCGCGCTGGGCTGGACCTGGTCCTTGCTCAACCCGCTGGTGACCATGGCGATCTTCACCGTGGTCTTCGGGGTGTTCCTCAAGGCCGAGCCGGGGGCCGGCGACCCGAGCGGCCTGGACGTCTTCGCGCTGTGGCTGCTCTGCGCGCTGCTGCCGTGGAACTTCGTCGGCAACACCCTCAACGGCGGCGCGCTGGCCCTGGTCGGCAACGGCAACCTGATCAAGAAGGTGTACTTCCCCCGGGAGACCCTGGTCGGCGCGGTCACCGGGGCCAACCTGGTCACCCTGCTCATCGAGCTCGGCGTGCTGTGCGTGGCCATGCTCATCGCCGGCAACAACGTGCTGCCGTGGATCCCGGGCATCCTGCTGGTCACCGCGCTGCTGACGGTGTTCGCCACCGGGCTGGCGCTGGCCCTGTCGGTGCTGAACGTCTACTTCCGGGACACCCAGCACTTCCTGTCCATCCTGCTGCAGATCTGGTTCTACGCCTCGCCGATCGTCTACCCGGCCACCCTGGTCAGCGACCACGTGACCGGCGCGGCCTGGACGCTGTACGAGGCGAACCCGTTCTACCGGTTCGCCGAGGCGTACCGGAACCTCTTCTACGACCTGCGCTGGCCGAGCGCGGCCACCCTCGGGATCGTGCTGGCCTGGTCGGTCGGCTCGCTGCTGATGGGGTGGTGGGTCTTCGGAAAGCTGCAGGGCCGACTGGCGGAGGAATTGTGAGCGGGGCGGCGGTCGAGGTCCAGGGCCTGTCGAAGCGGTTCCGGATCTACCACGAGCGCAACCAGTCGCTCAAGGCCGCGGTGATGCGCCGCGGCCGGGCGTCGTACGAGGAGTTCTGGGCGCTGCGGGACGTGTCGTTCGACATCCCGAGCGGCGTCACCTTCGGCCTGATCGGCGAGAACGGCTCCGGCAAGTCGACCCTGCTCAAGTGCATCGCGAAGATCCTCACCCCGGACGCCGGCCGGGTGGTGACGCACGGCAAGGTGGCCGCGCTGCTGGAGCTGGGCTCCGGTTTCCACCCGGAGCTGTCCGGCCGGGAGAACGTGTTCCTCAACGGCTCGATCCTGGGGCTGTCCAAGGCCGAGATCACCCGCCGGTTCGACGACATCGTCGGCTTCGCCGGGCTGGAGCGGTTCATCGACACCCCGGTGAAGAACTACTCCTCCGGCATGTACGTCCGGCTGGGCTTCTCCGTCGCGATCAACGTCGACCCGGACATCCTGCTGGTCGACGAGGTGCTGGCGGTCGGCGACGAGAGCTTCCAGCGCCGGTGCGCGGAGAAGTTCTCCGACTTCCGCCGGGCGGGCAAGACGATCGTGCTGGTCAGCCACGCCATGGGCCAGCTGCGGAACATGTGCGACCAGGTGGCCTGGCTGGAGCACGGCACGGTCAAGGACGTCGGCTCGCCCGGCAACGTCGTCGACGAGTACGTCGGCGAGTCGCACGCAGAGCAGCAGCGGGAGTCGGTCGCGGTCACCGAGGGCGGCGCCGAGGCCGAGCCGGAGGTCGACCGGAACCGGTGGGGCTCGGGCGAGGCCCGGGTGGAGCGGTTCGAGCTGCTCGACGCGGCCGGCGCGGTCACCACCTCGGTCCGGACCGGCGACCCGGTGACCGTCCGGCTGCACTGGACGGCGGCCGAGCCGATCGAGAAGCCGGTGTTCGGCATCGCGGTGCACTCGATCGAGGGCACCGAGGTCAGCGGGCCGAACACCCGGGACGCCGACCTGGTGCCGGACAAGATCGACGGCACCGGCACGGTCGACCTGCACGTGCCCCGGCTGCTGCTGCTGCCCGGCACGTACGACCTCTCGGCGGCGATCTACGACTTCACCCGCCAGCACCCGTACGACCACCGGCACCGCGCGCTCCGCTTCGACGTCGAGGCCGGCACGCCGCGCGAGGAGCACGGCTTCACCAGCCTCGGCGGCAGCTGGAGCATCGAGCAGTGAGGCGCGCACCGACCCCGGAGGCGGGCCGATGAGCAGGGTCGTCGTCGCGACCGGGGACGTGCTGGGCGAGCGGATCGCCGGGCCGGCCATCCGGGCCTGGCAGATCGCCGAGGTGCTGGCCGCGGCCGGGCACGAGGTCCAGCTGGTGACGATCCTGGAGTGCGCCGCGGCCAGCGACCGGTTCACCGTCCGGCACGTCGGCGACGCCCAGCTGCGCGAGCTGGAGGCGTGGTGCGACACGCTGGTCTTCCAGGGCAGCCTGATGCACGAGCACCAGTGGCTGCGGGACTCGGTGAAACCGCTGGTCGTGGACGTGTACGACCCGTTCCACCTGGAGCTGCTGGAGCAGGCGCGGGACGAGGGCGAGGCCCGCCGGCGGGACATCGTGCACAACGCCGTGGTCGTCCTCAACGACCAGCTGCGCCGGGGCGACTTCTTCCTGTGCGCCAGCGAGAAGCAGCGGGACCTGTGGATCGGCTCGCTGGCCGCGCTGGGCCGGGTCAACACCGGCACGTACGACGGGGACGAGACGCTGCGCGGCCTGATCGCGGTCGCCCCGTTCGGGTTGGACGCCGCGCCGCCGGTGCGGACCGGCCCGGGCGTGAAGGGCGTGGTCGAGGGGATCGGCCCGGACGACAAGCTGCTGCTGTGGGGCGGCGGCATCTACAACTGGTTCGACCCGCTGACGCTGATCCGGGCGGTCGAGCTGCTCGGCCGGGAGCGCGACGACGTCCGGCTGTTCTTCATGGGGCTGGCCCACCCCAACCCGCGGGTGCCGAAGATGCGGATGGCGGTGGCGGCCGAGAAGCTGGCCGCCGACCTGGGCCTGCTGGACCGCTCGGTGTTCTTCAACCAGGGCTGGGTGCCGTACGCGGAGCGGGCGAACGTGCTGCTCGACGCCGACCTCGGGGTGTCCACCCACCTGGACCACGTGGAGACGGCGTACTCGTTCCGGACCCGGCTGCTGGACTGCCTGTGGGCCGGGATGCCGCAGGTGGCCACCCGGGGCGACTCGCTGGCGGAGCTGATCGACGCGGAGGGCCTCGGCCTGACCGTCCCGCCCGGCGACGCCCCGGCGCTGGCGGCGGCGATCGGCCGGCTGCTGGACGAGCCGGAGCTGGCCGCGGGCGCCCGGGCCGCGGCGGCGCGGGTGGCCGCCGGCTTCACCTGGCCGACGGTGCTGGCGCCGCTGGTCGACTTCTGCGCCGCCCCGCACCGGGCCCCGGACCTGCTGGACGAGGACCTGGTGGGCCGGATGGCGCCGGCGCTGGGCATCGTGTCGCACCGGCCGGTCGGCCTGCGCGCGAACGCCGCGCTGGCCCGGGACTACCTGAAGGCCGGCGGGCCCACGCTGGTCGCCACCAAGGTCGCGAGCCGGCTGCGCAACCTGGCCGCCGGACGCTGAGCCGGGGCGCGGGCAAGGCGGCGTCCGGCCCGCGACCGCCGAACCGATACCCTCGCTCCCCGTGGAACACCTCTTGCGGGCCAGCTTCGATCAGTTCGCCCGGTACGTCTACCTGTGGCGGATCAGGAAGGACTGCTTCGGCGCGGAGCCGCTGCGGATCCTGGACGTGGGCGACCCGTTCGGCACGATCGCGCCGCTGTTCCCGGACGACAAGACCGTCTCCATCGACGTGTACGCCGACAACCCGCACCGGGACAACCACACCCCGCTGCTGGGCTCCGGGTTCGCGCTGCCGTTCGCGGACGCCTCGTTCGACATCGTGGCCTGCCACGACGTCTTCGAGCACCTGCCGGCCGAGGGCCGCAACGACTTCGTCGCCGAGATGCTGCGGGTCTCCCGCGGCCCGGTGCTGGTGCTCGCGCCGTTCGCCGACCCCCGGGTCGCGCGCAGCGAGCTGCTGGTCAACGGCTACTTCACGGCCCGGGTCGGGCACAGCCTGCCGGCGCTGGACGAGCACTACGAGTTCGGCCTGCCGGCCCTGGACGGCCTCACCGGGTGGCTCGACGCCACCGGCGTGGAGTACCGGGCGCACGCCGACGGCTGGCTCTACCACTGGGTCGCGTTCTGGGCGCTGAAGACCCACCTGGTGGCCGAGCAGCGCGAGGACGACCTGCACCGGGTGGACGCGGCGTTCAACACGCTGCTGCGCGACGCCGACCGGCGCGGGCCGCACTACCGCCGGGCCGTGGTGATCCGCCCGCCGACGCCGTACCCGACGGACCTGCCGCCGGTCCCCGGCCCGACCGAGCCGGGCGACCTGGAGGAGGACCTGGAGCAGCTGACCGACCTGGCGCTGCAGCTGCAGCGGGCGCTGCCGCGCGGCTGCGACCCGTTCGCGCCGGACTCCGCGCTGCGGTCCTGGATCGACCGGCACCGCGGCGGCGAGCTGGCCGCGGCCGGGCAGCCCCGCGGCTCGGAGTGGCCGAAGGTCGCCGAGGCGCTCGCGGTCGCGCTGGACGCCGCGCAGAGCGAGCGGCCCGGCCCGGTCGCGGTGCCCGAGCCGGCGGTCGAGGAGCCGGAGCCGCGCTCGGTCTCGGTGATCATCGTCAACCTCAACAGCGTCGACGACACCCGGACCTGCCTGGAGTCGCTGCTGGCCCAGGACTACCCGAGCGAGCTCGTCGAGCTGATCGTGGTGGACAACGCCTCCACCGACGGGTCGCTGGAGATGCTGGCGAGTGAGTTCCCGTCGGTCCGGGTGCTGCCGCAGGACACCAACACCGGCTTCTCCCCCGCGGTGAACACCGGCGCCCGGGCGGCGACCGGCGAGTGCCTGGTGCTGGTGAACAACGACGCCCGGATCGAGCCGGACTTCGTCCGCGAGCTGGTCCGCGCGTACGACCCGGCCACCGGCGCCGTCTGCGTCGCCGGGCACATCGTGAGCTGGGACGGCTCGACCCTCGACTTCGGCGAGGGCGCGGTGAACTTCTACGGGATGGGCCAGCAGCTCGGCTACGGGACCCCGATCGACACCGCGGCCATCGAGGACGGCCGCGAGCTGCTGTTCGCCTGCGGCGGCGCGATGCTGGTCAACCGGCAGGTCTTCCTGGACTCCGGCGGCCTGGACGAGGACTTCTTCGCCTACTTCGAGGACGTCGACTTCGGCTGGCGGCTGTGGGTGCTCGGCTACCGGGTGGTGCTGGCGACCCGGGCCAAGGCGTACCACAAGATGCACGGCACCTCGTCCCGCTTCCCGCTGCACCAGCGCTTCCTGCTGTACGAGCGCAACGCGCTGCGCACGATCATCAAGAACTACGACGACACCAACCTGTCGAAGACCCTGGCCCCGTCGCTGCTGCTGCTGGTCAAGCGGGCGCTGGTGCGCGGCGGCCTGCCCCGCAGCCCGTACGACATCGGCGGGGACGGCGCGCTCAACGAGTCGGTGCCGCGACTGGCCCTGTCCCACCTGCACGCCGTGGGCGACATCGTCGACGACCTGGACGGGCTGTACGCCAAGCGGGCGCAGATCCAGCGGGCCCGCCGCCGGCCGGACACCGACATCCTGCCCCGGTTCAACCGGCCGCTGTGGCCGGTGCTGCCGGAGCGGCCGTACCTGGAGGCGTCGGCGTCGGTCACCGAGACCTTCAAGCTGGACGAGCTGTTCACCAGCTCCCGGGCGGCGTCGGTGCTGGTGATCAGCAACGACACCATGGGCGGGAAGATGTCCGGGCCGGCCATCCGGGCCTGGGAGATCGCCAAGGCGCTCGGCGGGGTCGCGCAGGTCACCGTGGCGGTCCCGGAGCCGACCGACAAGACGGCCCCGAACGTCAGCTTCGCCGTCTACGAGGACCCCGGCTCGCTGACCGCGCTGGCCGAGGCGGCGGACGTCACGCTGGTGCAGGGCTACACCGTGCAGCGGGTGCCGGCGCTGGCCACGGCGCCGACCCTGCTGGTGGTCGACCTGTACGACCCGTGGCTGTTCGAGAACCTGGAGCTGCACACCGGGGACCTCGGCGCCGACCACGCGCTGCGGTTCGACGCCTCGGTGCTCAACCAGCTCATCGACGCCGGCGACTTCTTCGTCTGCGCCTCCGAGCGGCAGCGCGACTACTGGCTGGGCCTGCTGTCCTCCCGGGACCGGCTCACCGAGGGCCACTACGAGATCGACCGCGACCTGCGGATGCTCATCGACGTGGTGCCGTTCGGGCTGCCCGGCCACGAGCCGCGGCACACCAAGCCGGTGCTCAAGGGCGTCCACCCGTCCATCGCCGCCGACGACCTGGTGGTGCTCTGGGGCGGGGGCAGCTGGGACTGGTTCGACCCGGTCGGCGCGGTCGAGGCGTTCGCCGACGTGGTCCGCGAGGTGCCGAACGCCAAGCTCTACTTCCTCGGCTTCCAGCTGGCCAGCGCGAACGTCAAGCCGATGCGGGTGGCCGAGATGACCCGGCGCCGGGTCTCCGAGCTGGGCCTGGACAAGTCGGTGATCTTCGGCGACTGGGCCCCGTACGACGAGCGCGAGGGCTACCTGGTCGAGGCGGACGTGGCGCTGTCCGCGGCCCGCGACCTGGCCGAGACCCGGCTGTCGTTCCGGACCCGGGTGCTGGACTACCTGTGGGCCGGCAAGCCGATCGTCGCGACCTCCGGGGACGTGCTGTCGGACCTGGTGGTGGAGGAGAAGCTGGGCCTGGTGGTGCCGCCGGGCGACCGGGCGGCGCTGGCCGCGGCCCTGGTCCGGCTGCTCACCTCGCCGGCGCTGCGGGCGGAGTGCGCGGCCAACTCGGCCCGGGTCGCCCAGCGGTTCACCTGGCCCTCGGCGGTGGAGCCGCTGCGCCGGGTGGTGCTGGAGCCGTGGAAGTGGGCCGAGGCGCGCCGGCTGCGGCCGCGGGACCGGCAGCTCACCGAGGAGCTGCGCGGGCTGCTGGCCGACCGCAACCGGCTCAACGGCGCGTACGGCGTGGGCAAGCTGCGCGGCCGGATCCTGTTCCGGGACCGCGAGTTCGGCTCGCTCGACCAGTACATCGCCGAGCTGGAGGCGACCGTGCAGCACCTGGACCGGCGGATGGAGATCCTCCGCAGGACGCCGGTCTACACCGCGTTCAAGGCCGCCCGGGCCGGGCGCAACTGGGTCCGCGGGCACACCCCGGGCCGCTCCGAGTAGCCCGTCCCGCCAGCCCCATCGCCCGCGTCGCCGATCCGGCGGCGCGGGCGATGGGGTTCCGGGGACCAAGGGGTTCACTTCCCGTGACCGTATGGTGACTGACGGGGAGATCAGGACGCAGCCCTTGCTGCGGGTCTACTGGGCCGACTCCTGGGCCGCGGTGCCGGGCCACGTGCTGGCCTGGTCGCCGTGGCCGCCGCCGCTGGTGGTGCCGGTGTTGCTGGCGACGGCCGCGGCGGGCGCCCTGACCCTGCGGGCGGCCGGCCTCAGGGGCTGACCCGGGAGCGCAGCAGGCAGAACTCGTTGCCCTCCGGGTCGGCCAGCACGTGCCAGGACTCCGCGCCGGTCTGCCCGACGTCCACCGGCCGGGCCCCCAGCGCGAGCAGCCGCTCCAGCTCCGCGTCCTGGTCCCGGTCGGTCGCGTTGACGTCGAGGTGCAGCCGGAGCTTGGACCGCTTCGGCTCCGGGTCCCGCGAGCAGACCAGCGTCGGCCGCAGCCCCGGCCGCCCGATCTCCACGGCGTCCTCGTCCCGGTCCAGCACCTCCCAGTCCAGGACCTCCATCCAGAACGCCGCCACCCGCTCCGGCTCCGCGCAGTCCAGCACCAACTCGGTGAGCACACATGCCATGCGCCGGACCGTACGCTGCGCCGGTGACATTCCGACCGAATCGCGATCAGGTGGCCGTCTGCCTGGCCGGCCCGCGCCGGTCATCCCTTGGCAGGGCTACCCCCTGACGCCTGGTCGGCCACCACGACGCTGCCCTGCTGCGCGCCGATCAACGCCTCTCGGGCCAGTAGCCCCTGCTCTGTGCGTATTCAGCCGCCTCCGGGTCCTCGACGAACTCCAACAGACCCCCTACCTTTCGCGCGAGCACATCGCGCGCCTCGGTCGGACGGACGAAGAAGAACTCGCGGCGGGCATTGACAAAATTGACCCGACGATCGGCGAATTCCTCATGCAGCTGAGCCTCGAGGCTCACCGCATCGTCGGAAAAGAAGAGTGCGTGCACGTCGTACGGGAACGGTACGGAGGCGTCGCCGAGCTCTCGGACCCGGTCCAGCGGATCGAGCCGTCGCGTCAGTCCTATCTTCACCACGCCGGCGCCGAACGCTCCGACGTTCGAGATGACGTACACGTACCCGGCCCGGATGTTCGCGGCGCGGTAGTCGTTCCTCTCGATCGCGTCGTTGATGCTCGCCAGCCGACCCGCGAGCTCGTCGGCGGCCGCGTCGTCGCCACGGGCACGCAGCGAGGCCAGCGCGCTGACGTAGTGAGCCCGCTCCTTGTTCAACCGCTCCCGCTCGGCCGCGATCTCCTGCTCGGCCCGGCGTTGCTCACGCAACTCCTCACGTTCCTCCCGTGCGCGCTCGCGTTCCTCCTGAACCTTCATCTGGAAGTCCGCGGTCAACTCCAACTCCTCGATCCGGAGTGCGTGGTAATCGGGATTGACGCGCATATCCATGATCGCGCCCAGCTTTTCGACGGCGGCCACGGACGACTCGAGCCGGTGTCGGGCCGTGCCGATGTTTCCGGCTCGCAGAGCCCGCACACAATTGTCGGCTTCGGCGTTGTAGGCCCGCAGCATCAACTTCGACAGGTCCCCGAGCATCCGTCGGCCGCGGGCCAGGCTTCCATCGAAAGTGAATCGGTCGGCCGCCAGCACGGGTCGATCGGAACGGATGAAGTCCTTGATCCGTCGCTGCAGGTCGCCGAGCCGCTCCCGGTAGAGGGCGGCGTTTTCCAGGGGGTGGTGATAGTTGTAGATGCCGACGTCCTGCAGCATCCGCTGGTCGTCGAGTTCGATCGCCGCGCCGCCCTCCCCGGGACTCGTCGCCAGCAGCCGCTCCAACTCGGCGATCCGCGCGACCAGTAGCGCCCGGTCGTCGATCGGGACGTCGGCCGATCCGGGTACGACAAGGGCCACCTCGGGAGGTGCCGCCGGGGGCTCGGCCTCCGGGCCGCCGATCCACAACTGCCAGCCTTGCGGAGGCGCCGGCCACGCTGCGTCGGGTTTCCAGCCAGCGGGCGGCGACCAACCGGCGGGCGGGGTCGGCCACCCGGGCGGTGGGTTGAACCGCACGGCCGTCACCGGGGCTGGACCCGTACGGATCGGGAGGTGTCGGCGGGCACCAGGTCGAACGGGTTCTTCGACACGGCCGCACCAAGATAGGACAGCGTGGCACCGGGAACCACATTGGCCAGGTTCAAGGCGAGGAATCGGTCTCGGTCGGCCGCTACCACGGCCAACGGGACAGTGACCGGCTGTCCGGTCGCCGGATCCAGGTGACTGGTCACCACGGTAAGAGAGACGGAGTGAATGCGACCCACGCGGTCGGCCTCGAAAATTTCGTGCAGTGTACGGACCGCGACCTGGGCGATGGCGGCTCCGTAACGCTCCTTCTTCTCCTTCACCGGCAAGGCTGTCGAGGAGATGTCGTCCTTGGCCCGGACGTATCGGTACTCTTTGACGGCCGGGATGTCGGACGGCTGCGGCACCGTCACGGTCAGTTGGAGCTCCCTGAACTCGAGGTCGAAGCGGTGCTCGTGGGTGACGGGGAACCGCTCCGGATAAACGGAATTGGACAGGACGATTCCGACGTACTCTTGTATGGCTGACTCCACGTCGAACGCAAGCCCATTGATCAGGGCGTCAAGTTCGGCGTTCCGCTCCGCCGCGTCGTTCTCCCGCTGTCGGCACTCCTCGTCGTAGCGGCGACGGGCGACATCGAGCGCGGCCTGCCGCCGTTCTTCGGCCGCCGCGTGATGCGCGAGTTGCTGACGATGGCCGGCTTCAACGGCCATCATCTGACTCCGCCACTCCGCATACGCTTGCTCGTAGCCGGACCGGGCACGCGCGACGGCCTCATCATGGCGTTTCCTGCCCCCGAACACGGCGCCAAGGCCCCCCTTCGGCGGCTCCGGCTCCTGCCACATCGGCTGGGCCGGATAGCGGGGCGTCGGCGCCGGTACCGAGTGGCCGACCCGCCCAGGGTCGAAGGGCGGATGCTGGACGGTCGTGATCCGCAGCCGTTCCAGGTCGATCCAATCGTCGATGTCCAGCGTCGCGCTGAGCAACCCGTCGATCTCGGCGTACGTCTCTGCCAGCTCGGCGTTCCTTGCGGCGACCTCTGCCTGACGCGACTCCAGGTAGAGCTGCGCCGCTTCCTTCTCGGCCGCCTTCTGTTCGGCCGCGCTGGCCCGCGTCGCGACGGAACGAGCCCGTTCCGCCGCGCGGTACGCCCGCTCCGCTTCGCGTTGCGCGGCGACCTGGGCGCGGTACTGCCCTTGAGCCTGCTGCTGCCGTTTACGCTCCGCCAACTGAGCCTGATGGTTCAGTTCTGCGAAGAATCCTCGTCGCCTTGCCATGGTCGCTGCCCCCCAGCCGGTACGCCCGGTGCTCCTTGTGGCGACGCGGAGGACCATCACGACCGCGCCGTCGCACGGCGGACACAGTAACGACAGTGACGCCATCATGGACGCGAATGCGAGATGCCCGCGGGCGAGGCGTTGCCGTGCACCCACAGCGGCGGAACAGCTGTCGAGGCGGGGACCATGGGGACGTGGAGGAGCTGGTGGCGCGGGTGCGGGAGGTGTGGGGCGAGGTGGCCGGGGTGGCGTTCCCGGCCGGCGGCGTCGCCGTGGCGTACGCGCCGCGGTCCCGGCTCTGCCCGCCGGGGTGGGTCGGGACGGTCACCGTCGGCAGCGCCGGCCTGGTCACGGTGCCGGCGGCGGAGCTGGTCGGACCGGTGCGGGAAGCGGTCGAGCGGGCCGGGATCGACGGTCTCGCCGGGCCGCTGCGGGCCGTCGACACCCTCGGCCCGGCCGAACTCGCGTACGCCGACGCGGCGGGGTTCCGCCCGGCACCCGGCCCGGTGGAGTGGCTGGAGCCGGGTGACCCCGGGCTGCGCCCGCTGCTGGACGCCGTCACGCCGGCGGAGGCCGGGGAGAGCGGGCTGGCCGAGGCCGGCTCCCGGCTGGCGGTGGTCCGGGCCGGTGGCGCCGGTGGCGCCGGTGGCGTGGTCGTCGCGGCGGCCGGCTGGCACGACTGGCCGGCG
>CADCTP010000261.1 GCA_902805565.1 uncultured Mycobacteriales bacterium | reverse complement strand
CGCGGCGAACGCGGCCGCCGGGTCCAGCCGGGAGCCGGCCGCGTGGTGGTGCACGGCGGCCCGGACGGTCTCCCAGGGCGCGAGCGGGGTCACCGGGGAGTCCGAGCCCAGCGCCAGCGCCACCCCGGCCGCGGCCAGCGCGGCCAGCGGGTTGGCCGCCAGCGACCGGGCGGCGCCCAGCCGGTCGGCGTAGAGGCCGCCGGTGCCGCCCCACAGCTCGTCGAACGCCGGCTGCACGCTGCCGACCACGCCGAGCCGGCCCAGGGTGGCCAGCGCCCGCTCCGAGACCAGCTCCAGGTGCTCCACCCGGTGCCCGGCCGCCCGGAACGCGTCCTCGCCGAGGTCGGCGGCGGCCAGCGCCATCCCGTCGGCGACGGCGTCGACCGCGGCGTCGCCGATGGCGTGGAAACCGGCCTGCAGGCCGGCGCGGGTGCAGGCGACCACGTGCTCGCGGACCTGCTCGGCGGTGAGGTAGGCGTGGCCGTGCTCGCCGGGGGCGTCGGCGTAGGCCTCCCGGAAGCAGGCGGTGTGCGAGCCGATCGAGCCGTCGGCGAACAGGTCCCCGGCCGCGCCGAGCGCGCCGAGCTCCAGCGCGGTCCCGACGCCGCCGAGCTCCCCCCAGTACGGCAGGACGGCCGGCAGTGGCTCCGTCGCGGCCAGGGCGACCGCGTCGAGCAGGTCGTCGGGGCCGGACAGGTCCGGGCCGGCGAGCTCGTGCACGGCGCCGATGCCCAGCGACGCGGCCCGGCGCAGGGTGGCCCGCTGGTAGTCGCGGCGCTGCCCGGGGGTCATGGTGTCCCGGGCGGCCCGGCGGACCGCGTGGTGGGCGTCCCGGGTCAGGTGCCCGGTGTCCGACCAGCCCGGCAGGTCCCGGGCCCGCGGGACCGCGGCCAGCATCGCCGAGGACACCACCGCGGAGTGCACGTCGATGCGGGAGAGGTAGACCACCGACCCGTACGACGCCCGGTCCAGCTCGGTCAGCGTCGGCGGGCGGCGCTCCGGCCAGCCCGACTCGTCCCAGCCGTGGCCCAGCAGCGGCCGGCCGCCGGCGACCCGGGTGGCCCGCTCCACCCGGTCCAGCACCTCGCGCACCGACCGGGTGCCGGTCAGGTCCAGCCCGACCAGGGCCTGCCCGGTGGAGGTGGCGTGCACGTGGGCGTCCACGAACGCCGGGGTCAGCAGCCGCCCGCCGAGGGACACGGTGTGCTCGGCCGGGCCGGCGTCGGCGGCGTCGCCGACCCAGGCGATGGTGTCCCCGTCCACCAGCAGCGCGGTCGGGTCACCGGGCGCGTGGACCCGGCCGTCGCGGTAGAGCGTCGTTCCCATCTGCTCAGTCTGCCGACAGCCGGGCGTCGAACAGGGCGCGCACGCCCGGCTCGGAGCGCAGCAGGTCCAGGGCCAGCTCGGCGTGGCCGGGGACGTAGCCGTTGCCGACCAGCATGGTGACGTCGGCGGCCAGGCCCTCGGCGCCCAGCGCGGCGGCCGGGAACGAGGTGGCCATCGAGAAGAACACCACGGTCCCGCCGGGCCGGGTGGCCAGGATCGCGCCGTGCTCGCAGCCGGGCACGTCCACGCAGACGACGGTGACGTCGACCGGCTCGCCGACCGCGGCGGCCAGCCCGACCGGGTCCCGGGCGTCGGTGACGACGACCTCGGTGGCCAGCTCGGCGGCCTTCAGCGCGGCGGCCTCCCCCTCGGTCGGCACCACCCCGACCAGCCGGGTGGCGCCGGCCCGGCGGGCCGCGGCCAGCGACAGCGAGCCGGACTTGCCGCCGCCGCCGAGCACCGCGACCGAGGACCCGGGCCGCACCAGCCGGGTGGTCAGCGCCGGCGCGCCGCAGACGTCCAGGACGGCCAGCGCCAGCTCCGGGGCCAGGTCCGCCGGCAGCACCGCGGCGATGGAGCGGGCGAAGAGGATCGCGTGGCCGGCGCACGGGACCTGCTCGGAGCGGCCGTCCCAGCGGGCCAGCCCGTCGGTGAGGGCCAGCGGGGTGAGGGTCAGCGAGACCAGGGTGGCGACCCGGTCGCCGACCCGCAGGCCCAGCGGGGACTCCGGCCCGACCTCGGCCACGGTGCCGACCAGCATCCCGCCGGACCCGGTCACCGGGTTCTGCATCTTCCCGCGCTCGGCCACGATCGCCAGCACGGCGGCGCGGACCGCGGCGCCGTCCCCGCCGTGCGCCGCCGACAGCTGCCGGAACGACGCGGCGTCCAGGTTCAGCCGCTCGACGTCGATGCGGACCTCGTCCGGCCCGATCGCCGGGGAGGCGTCCAGCCGCGCGGCGGCCTGCGGCAGCACCCCCGCCGGCTCCAGCACGCGGTGCAGACCGATCGCGCTCACGACGCACCTCTTCCTGCCTCACGGGGGCGGAGCCGGAGAACTTCCGGCTCGCCCTCTGTCTGACCGTACGGTTTCCATCTATCCTGCCTCAGAGGACGCGGATCAGGAAGTCGTGGAGGGTGTCGTGGAGCAGCCGTACGTCTACCGCCGCCGACCGCTCGTCGAGCCGGACCACCGCCGGCTGCCGGGGTGGCGGGACGTCACCGACGCGCAGTGGCGGGATGTCCAGTGGCAGCGCTCGCACTGCGTCAAGAACGCCCGCCAGCTGCGTTCGGTCTGGGGCGACCTGGTCGACGACCGGTTCTACGCGGACCTGGAGCGCGACCAGGCCGAGCGGGCGACCATGTCGCTGCTCATCCCGCCGCAGATGCTCAACACGATCGTGCCCGACGGGCCGCCCGGCACCGACGCGGTCTACGCCGACCCGGTCCGCCGCTACATGCTGCCGGTGCTCTCCGACCGGGACCCGGCCTGGCCCTCGCACCCGATGGCCACCCGCGACTCCCTGCACGAGCAGGAGATGTGGGCGGTCGAGGGGCTGACCCACCGCTACCCGACCAAGGTGCTGGCCGAGCTGCTGCCGACCTGCCCGCAGTACTGCGGCCACTGCACCCGGATGGACCTGGTCGGCAACTCCACCCCGCAGGTGGCCAAGCTGAAGTTCGCGGTCAAGCCGACCGACCGGCTGGACGCGATGATCGACTACCTGCACCGCACCCCGGGCGTGCGGGACGTGGTGGTCTCCGGCGGCGACGTGGCCAACCTGCCCTGGCCCCGGCTGGAGTCGTTCGTGGCCCGGCTGTTCGAGGTGGAGTCGGTCCGGGACATCCGGCTGGCCTCCAAGGCCCTGATGGGGCTGCCGCAGCACTGGCTGTCCGACGAGGTCCGGGCGGGCATGGAGCGGCTGTCGACCACCGCCCGCGCCCGCGGGGTCAGCCTCGCCATCCACACCCACGTCAACGCCGCCCAGCAGGTCACCCCGCTGGTGGCCGAGGCGACCGCGGCGATGTTCGAGGCCGGGGTGCGCGACGTGCGCAACCAGGGCGTGCTGCTGCGCGGCACCAACGACTCCTCCGCCGCGCTGCTGGACCTGTCCTTCGCGCTGCTGGACGGGGCCGGGATCATGCCCTACTACTTCTACCTCTGCGACATGATCCCCGGCTCCGAGCACTGGCGGCTGGCGGTCTGGCAGGCCCAGGAGCTGCAGCACGCGATCATGGGCTACCTGCCCGGCTTCGCCACCCCGCGGATCGTCTGCGACGTGCCGTACGTGGGGAAGCGGTGGGTGCACCAGCTCGACGAGTACGACCGCGAGCGCGGCATCTCCTACTGGACGAAGAACTACACCACCGCCCTGGAGCGCTCCGACCCCGCGGCGCTGAGCCGCCGGTACGAGTACCAGGACCCGATCCACACGCTGCCCCCGGCCGGGCAGGAGTGGTGGCGGGCGCACAGCACCGGCGAGCTGGCCGGCGCGCGCTGAACCGGGACGCCCCGGCCGGTCCCGGCCGAACGGGGCGCTTCCGGGCACCGCCGGCGGGACGCTGACTTCACCGCGGCCACGGCGTCGGGCAGGCTGGGTGATCGTCGGGTCCCCGAGGGAACAGAGCGCCCATGCCCAGGTTCCGTGCCGCGCTGCTGGCCGTGCTCGCCGCCGCCCCGCTCCTGGTCGCCTGCGGCGAGGACGGCGGCCCGGTCACCCTGGGCTGGTACGTCGGGCAGGAGTCCTCCGGGGCGTACCGGGAGATCGCGCGGCGCTGCACCGACGCCTCCGCCGGCCGGTACGCCATCCGGCTGGAGCAGCTGCCCCGCAGCGCCGACGCCCAGCGCGAGGCGCTGGTCCGCCGGCTGGCCGCCCGGGACCGGACCGTCGACCTGATCGGCCTGGACGTCATCTGGACCGCCGAGTTCGCCGGCGCCGGCTGGCTGCGGCCCTGGGACGCCGAGCGGGCCACGGCGGTGTCCCGCGGCGTGCTGGCCGGGCCGCTGGCGACCGCCACCTACCGGGGCCGGCTGTGGGCGGTGCCGTTCACCAGCAACACCCAGCTGCTGTGGTACCGCAAGTCCCGCGTCCCGGCGCCCCCGCCGACCTGGGACCGGCTGATCGACACCGCCGAGCTGCTGCCGGCCGGGCAGGGCACGTTCGCCGTGCAGGGCGGCCGGTACGAGGGCTACACCGCCTGGGTCGCGGCGCTGCTGGCCTCCGCCGGCACCGGCCTGGTCGCCGATCCCGAGGACCCGGACCGGGCCCGCGCCGACCTCGCCCCCGGCCCGGCCGCCCGGGCGCTGGGCGTCGTCAGCCGGCTGGCCCGCTCCCCGGTCGCCGGCAGCGGCCTGTCCGTCGCCACCGAGACCGAGAGCAGCGACCTCGTGCTGTCCGGCGCCGCCGCCCTCACCGTCGCCTACCCCACCCTGTACGCCGCCGCCCGCGCCGACGCCCCGGACCTGCTCGCCGACCTGGGCTGGGCCCGCTACCCGGCGGTGCTGGCCGGGGTGCCGTCCCGGCCGCCGCTGGGCGGGCTCAACCTCGGCGTCAGCAGCTACTCCCGGCACCCCGGGCCGGCCTTCGACGCCGCGGCCTGCCTGCGCTCGGCGGCCCACCAGCAGCTCGCCGCCGTCCGCGGCGGGCTGCCCCCGACGCTGGAGCTGGTCTACGACGTGCCCGCGGTGCGGGCCCAGTTCCCGTTCGCGGTGCTGCTGCGCGAGTCCATCGCCGCCGCCGCGCCCCGGCCGGCCACCCCCGCCTGGTCGGACGTGTCGCTGGCCGTGCAGCAGGTGCTGCACCCGCCGGCCTCGGTCGACCCGGAGCGGGCCGTGCCCGAGCTGCGCCGCCGCATCGACGACGCCCTCGCCTCCCAGGCCCTGCTGTGAGCCGTCCCGGCGGCCCCCCGGCGCCGGCCGGCACCCGGCCGCGCCCGATCGGGGCGGCACCCGGGCGGCCGGCGACCCGGCGGCGCCGGCGGCGCCGGGCCCGGTCGGCGTGGTGGCTGATCGCCCCCGCCGTGCTCACCATGCTCGCCGTCACCGCCTACCCGGTCCTGTACGCCTGCTGGCTGTCCCTGCAGCGCTACGACCTGCGCTTCCCCGACCAGCGCGGGTTCGTCGGGCTGGACAACTACGCCGCCGTGCTGTCCGCGCCGGTGTTCTGGACCGACCTCGGCGCCACCCTGGTCATCGCCGGGATCGCCGTCGCGATCCAGCTGGTCGCCGGGTTCGGGATCGCGCTCACCCTGCGCCGGGCGGTCGTCGGCCGCCGGGCCGTGCACGCCGCCCTGCTGCTGCCGTACGGGATCATCACCGTCGTCGCCGCCTTCGCCTGGCAGTACGCCGCGACCCCCGACCTGTCCTTCGTCTCCGACCGGGCCTGGCTGGCCGAGCGCTGGTCGTCCTTCGCGGTGGTGATCGCCACCGAGGTGTGGAAGGCGACCCCGTTCGTGGCCCTGCTGCTGCTGGCCGGGCTGGCCGCGGTGCCCGAGGAGCTGCTGGAGACCGCCGAGGTCGACGGGGCGTCGGCCTGGCAGCGGTTCCGCCAGGTGCTGCTGCCCGGCATCCGGCCGGTGCTGCTGGTGGTGCTGCTCTACCGGATCCTCGACTCCATCCGGGTCTTCGACACCGTCTTCGTGCAGACCGACGGCGCCAACGGCACCGAGACGCTGTCGCTGCTGGCCTACGACCAGCTCGCCGGCCGGCTCAACCTCGGCCTGGGCTCGGCGGTGTCGGTGCTGCTGTTCGCGCTGTCCGCCGGCACCGCGCTGACCTTCCTGCTGGTCTTCCGGGCCGACCTGCGCCAGCTGGCCCGGCGGGAGGAGCGGTGAGGCGGGCCGCCTGGGCCGCCGCCTCCCTGCTGGTCGTCGCGGTCGGCCTGGTGCCGGTGCTGTGGATCCTGTCGCTGTCGCTGAAGTCGCCGGCCACGATCACCGACCAGCGGTTCTGGCCGAGCGACCCCACGCTGGAGAACTACCGCGGCATCTTCGGCTCCGCGCTGTTCACCCGGGCCCTGCTGAACTCGGTCGGGATCGGGCTGCTCACCACCGTGCTCGCGGTCGCGCTGGCCACCCCGGCGGCGTACGCGCTGACCCGGCTGGACTTCCGCGGCAAGGCGCTGGTGCTGCCGCTGACCCTGGCCGTCGCGGTGTTCCCGCCGGTCGCCGTGGTCGGCCCGCTGTTCGACCTGTGGCGGGCCCTGCGGCTGTACGACACCTGGCCCGGGCTGATCCTGCCGTACCTGTCCTTCGCGCTGCCGCTGGCGATGTGGACGCTGACCGCGTTCTTCCGCGGCATCCCGTGGGAGCTGGAGGGGGCCGCGCAGGCCGACGGGGCGACGCCGTGGCAGGCGTTCCGCCGGGTGGTGGTGCCGCTGGCCCGGCCCGGGGTGCTCACCGCGGCGATCCTGGTGTTCTTCTTCTCCTGGAACGACTTCGTCTTCGCGATCTCGCTGACCTCCTCCGACCGGTCCCGCACCGTCCCGGCCGCGCTGGCGTTCTTCCCCGGCGACGAACGGTTCGGCCAGCCCGTCGGCAGCATCGCCGCCGCGGCCGTCGTGGTCACCGTCCCGGTGCTGGTGGCGACCCTGGTCTTCCAGCGCCGGCTGGTCGCCGGGCTCACCGCCGGGGTGGTGACCCGGTAGTGGCGACGCTCGGGCTGGCCGGGGTGTCGGTGTGCGGCGCGGACGGGCGGTCGCCGGTGCTGCGCGGGATCACCCTGGACGTCGCCGACGGCGAGACGCTGGCGGTCCTCGGGACCGGCAAGTCCTCGCTGCTGCGGGCCCTCGTCGGGCTGGCCGAGGTGCCGGCCGGGGACGTGCTCATCGACGGCGAGGTCGCCACCGACTGGGCACCGGCCGAGCGGGACCTCGGCGTGGTGTTCCAGGACCACGCCCCGTACCCGCATCTGCGGGTCCGGGACAACCTGGCGCTGCCGCTGCGGCTGGCCGGGTGGCCCGGGCGGGCCGTCGCCGACCGGGTCGCGGCCGTCGCGGAGCGGCTCGGGCTGACCGTGCACCTGGACCGGATGCCCAGCCAGCTCTCCGGCGGGCAGCGGCAGCGGGTCGCCGTCGGCCGGGTGCTGGTCCGGGACCGGCCGGCGGCGTACCTGCTGGACGAGCCGCTGTCGGCCGACCCGGAGCTGCGGCCCCGGCTGCGCGGCCTGGTCCGCGGGGTCACCACCGTCTGGGCCTGCGCCGACCCCGCGGAGGCCGGGTCGCTCGGCGACCGGGTCGCGGTGCTGGCCGGCGGCACCCTGGCCCAGGTCGGGACGGCGGCCGAGCTGGCCGAGTCCCCGGCCACCCTGGCCGTCGCCACGCTGGCCCCGCTGAACCTGCTGCCCGGCACCGCCGCCGACGGCACCGTACGCACCCCGCTCGGCCCGCTGCCGCTGGCCGTGCCGCCCGGCGAGGTGCTGGTCGGGATCCGGCCCGGCGACCTGCTGGAGAGCGGCGACGGCGTCCGGTTCACCGTGCTCGCCGGCCCGGACGGCACCCTGCGGCACCCGGCGCTGACCCGGGCCGCGGAGGGGGACCCCCGGCTGTCGGCGGACCTGCGCAGCGCCGCCGACCCGGGCGGCCGACGCACGGTCAGCCTCACCCTCGACCCGGCCCGCGCCCTGCTGCTCGACCCGGCCACCGGCGCCGCCCTGACCCCCGGGCCGCCGCCCTGACGACCCGGCCGCCCACCGGCCGCCCCACCGGCCGCCGCCGCCCCGACCGGTCGGTCCGCGGTCCGGCGACGCCCGCGCTCAGGTCCGGCGAGCGCGGTCGACGGTGCCGCGCAGCCGCTCGATGGTGCCGTCGTCCCAGCTGTGGCTGCGCAGCAGCCGGTACCGCTCCGCCGACAGCCGCAGGTACGCCTCGGTCTCGGTGCCCCCGGTCAGCAGGCCGGTCTGCCGCAGCAGCTCCACCGCCGGCTCGTACTCCTCGGTGAACCAGGTCCGCGCCGTCTCCTGCCGGTCCATCATCCGGCCCCGCTGCTGCATGTAGCGGAAGCCCCACGCCTCGACCATCTCGGCCAGCACGCCGAAGTCGCGGCCCTGGCTCAGCGCGATCCGCTCCCGCATCCGCGGCGGCAGCGGCACCCGCTCGGCGAACACCCGCTCGTGGCCCTTGGTCGGCAGGTCCTCCAGCCGCAGGTCCCGGTCGGCGCCGACCGCGGTGAGCACCTCCACCACGTGCGCGTTGATCGTCGTCCAGCCCAGCGCCCGGGCCACCGCCACCCGGTGGTGGCCGTCGATGACGAAGTGCACGTCGCCGACCCGGTAGACCTCGATCGGCGGCATCTCCGCGCCGCGCCGCAGCGCCACGTCGATCCGGGCGAACCGGCGCTCGGCCTCGTCCGAGGTGGGCCGGAACAGCCGGTCGAAGCCGGTGCTGCGGTCCACCGACCCGACGATCGAGTCGACCTCGATGACCTGCAGGCCCAGGTCCCGCTCGCCGCGCCGGCCCAGCGCCGCCACCACCTCGTCGAAGGGCAGCAGCACGTCGTACGTCGCCGACCGGCCGTGCATCCGCCGGCGCACCGCCGACAGCGCCGCGCGCCGCCGGGCGCGCAGGAAGTCGTCGCGGGCGTCCTGGACGGGGAAGCCGGTGTCGAGTGCCATCGCCCGCCAGTCTGACGCCCCTACGTGTCCGGCAACAGGCGTCCAGGTAACACGTCCGGACCTGTACCGGCCGGTAACCGGCAGGCCAAGATGTAACGCGTGTCACTCGGCCATCCAGCGGTGCGGAGCAACGGCCGGGTGCCGCACCAGCATCCCCTCACCAGGAAGGCAGGTGGCACTGTGGCCACTGCTCTTCGCACGTCGACCCGTCGACTTCTCGCCCTGGCCGGCGGGCTCGCGCTCGCCACCGGCGTCGTCGTCACCGGCTCCTCCCCCGCCGCCGCCGCCCCCGGCACCGGCCCCACCGCGGTCGTCTCCCTGGGCGACAGCGCGATGTCCGGCGAGGGCGCCGGCTCGTACGAGGCCGGCACCGACGGCCCGCAGAACTACTGCCACCGCTCGGTGTACTCGACGATCCAGTCGACCTCGGTCGCCGGCGTCCAGGCGAAGATCAACATCGCCTGCTCGGGCGCCGCGTCCTCGGACGTGCGGATCGGCGGCACCAGCCACTTCACCGAGCCGTCCCAGGCCGACCAGCTGCGGGCCATCGCCCGCGACTACGACGTGAAGATGATCGTGCTGCAGATCGGCGCGAACGACGACCCGCAGTTCGCCGCCGCCGTCCTCAGCTGCGTGCAGGCCTGGGCGAACCCGTTCGCCACCGCCTGCAAGAACCAGCTGGCCCCGGTCTGGCCGGGCCGGATGGCCGGGATGGCGCCGAAGGTCGAGGCGTCCATCGCCGACCTGCGCACGGTGATGCGCGAGGCCGGCTACGCCGACTCGGCGTACCAGTTCGTGCTGACCTCGTACGCGTCGCCGTTCACCGAGAACATGAGCACCTTCGGGCACGCGTTCGAGGGCTGCCCGATCCGGCTCGCCGACGGCAAGTGGTCCCGCACCGAGGCGGTCGGCCAGCTGTCGGCGACGCTGCGCGGGGTCGCGGCCCGCAGCGGGGTCCGGTTCCTCGACCTCGCCCGGGCCACCGAGGGCCGGGAGGCCTGCAACAAGTCGGTGCCGAAGGCCTCCCGCTGGGTCAGCCCGCTGCTGGTCGACGTGGACGAGCTGTTCGAGTCCGGTGACCCGATGAACGTCGTGCGGCAGTCGTTCCACCCGAACGCCAACGGGCACCGCCAGATCGGCGGCTGCGTGACCGAGTTCTACGGTGCCGGGCTGCAGGAGGCGGCGTGCGTGCGCGGCGCCGACGGCAACCTGCACGCGGTGCCGGGGATCACCACCCCGACCGCGCGGTACTCGGTCGGCTGACCCCCACCGGTCGCGGCCGCAGGGATCCCGGTTCCCCCGCGGCCGCGGCCGGCGGTCACCGCCGCGCCGCGCGCACCTCGTCCGCCGTCGGCGGGTTCGCGCCGGCCCGCGCGCAGGTCAGCGCGGCGACCAGGCAGGCATGGTCCAGCACCGCGGCCAGGTCCACGCCGGCCAGCCCGGCCCCGCCCCGGCCCAGCGCCCCCCGCTCGGCCAGCGCGGCCAGCAACCCGCTGCTGAACGCGTCCCCCGCCCCCACGGTGTCCACCACCCGCACCGCCGGGGCCGCCCGGCGCACCGGCTCCCCGCCGGCCGGCAGCGCCACCGCGCCGTCCCCGCCCAGGGTCACCACCACCAGCGCCGGCCCCGACCAGCGGCCGGCCGCCGCCACCGGGTCCTGCCCGGGGTAGAGCCACTCCAGGTCCTCCGAGCTCACCTTCACCAGGTCGGCCAGGGCCACCACCCGCTCCACCGCGGCGCGCCCGGCCTCGACCGGACCGGCCTTGGCCATCCGCACGTTCGGGTCGTAGCTGATGGTGGTCCGGCCGCCGGCCACCGCGCGCAGCAGCTCCAGCACCCGGGACGCCCCCGGCTCCAGCTCCAGCGCCACCGAGCCGGTGTGCAGGGCGTCGGTGTCCGGGCCGACCACGCCGGCCAGCTCGGCCGCGGTCCACTGCCAGTCGGCGGTGCCCTCGGTCCAGAAGTCGTAGGACGCCACCCCGGCCGCGTCCACGGTGGCCACCGCCAGCGTGGAGGGCTCCGGCGCCGCGACCAGGTGCCGCGGGTCGACGTGCGAGGCGGCCAGGTGCTCGCGGAACATCGCGCCGAACGCGTCGCCGGACAGCCGGGCCGCCAGCGTCACCGGCCGGCCGAGCCGGCCCAGCCCCACCGCCACGTTGAGCGGGCTGCCGCCGGGGTGCGCGACGAACCGCCGGTCCCCCTCGGCGACCAGGTCGACGATGGCCTCACCCAGCACGGTCAGCATGATCGGACCCTACTGGGCGCCCGGACCCCACCGGGCGCTCAGACCCGTGGCGGGCGCCCGGACCGGCGGCGGCCGCTCAGACCGGCGGCGGGCGGTCCTCGTACGGGATGGACAGCACCACCGTGGTCCGGGTGGACACGTTCGCCCGGGCCCGGATGTCCTGCAGCGCCGACTCCAGCGCCCCCGGTCCGCCCACCCGGACCTTGAGGATGTACGACTCGTCACCGGCCACGCTGTAGCAGGCCTCGATCGCCGCCAGCCCGGCCAGCCGGTCCGGCACGTCGTCCGGCTCGGCCGGGTCGATCGGCTTCACCGACACGAACGCGGTCAGCGGCAGCCCGAGCAGGTCCGGGTCCACCCGGGCCGCGTAGCCGCGGATCACCCCGCGCTGCTCCAGCCGCCGGACCCGCTGGTGCACCGCCGACACCGACAGCCCCACCCGCTCGGCCAGGTCGGTGTAGCTGGCCCGACCGTCCGCCGCCAGCTCGCGCACCAGCCGCCGGTCGACCGCATCGAGCTGCTCCATCCCGCAGACGCTACTCACCGCCGCGCGGCCGGGCGCGGTGGAACGCCGTGGCACCGGGCGGGGCGGCCGCCGGTGCTCGCGGCCCCGGAGGACGGCCGCGTCGTCGGCCGCGTCGTCGGCCGGGTGATCACCCCGCGGGTCGCCGACGCCCGCGACGTCCCGCGGCTCACCGCGGACGCCTACGACGCCCGCGGGAACCCGATCGGCACCGACACCGCCCTAGAGGACGACGAGGTCGCGGGTGGTGCGGTTGAGCCGCTCCACCCCGTCCTCGGTCACCACCACGATGTCCTCGATCCGGGCGCCGTGCCGGCCCGGGAGGTAGATCCCCGGCTCGACGCTGAACGCCATCCCCGGCTCCAGCGGCAGGTCGTTGCCGGCGACGATGTACGGGTCCTCGTGCGCCTCCAGGCCGATCCCGTGCCCGGTGCGGTGCACGAACGCCTCGCCGTAACCCGCCGCGGCGATGACGTCCCGGGCCGCCGCGTCGATCGACTCCGCGCTCACCCCCGGCCGCACCGCGTCCACCGCCGCGGCCTGGGCGGCCTGCAGGACCGGGTAGTAGTCGGCGAAGTCGGCCGGTGGCCCGCCCAGCGCGTACGTCCGGGTGGAGTCGGAGCAGTAGCCGGCGGCGGTGGTGCCGCCGATGTCGACGACCACGGTCTCCCCGGCCCGGAGCACCCGGTCCGACAGCTCGTGGTGCGGGCTGGCGCCGTTCGGCCCGGAGCCGACGATGACGAACTCGACGGTGACGTGCCCCGCGCCGACGATCGCCTCGGCGATGTCCCGGCCGACCTCCCGCTCGGTGCGGCCCGGGCGCAGGAACTCGGCCATCCGCCGGTGCACCCGGTCGATCGCCTCCCCGGCCGCGCGCAGCGCGGCCACCTCGGCCGCGGACTTGCGGGCCCGCAGCGGGCCGAGCACCGGCCCGGCCAGCACCTGCTCGGCGCCGGGCAGCGCCGCCCGCAGGGCCAGCACCTTCGCCGCGTGCATGTGGTCGTCGACCGCGGTCCGCCGCGCCGCGCCCAGCCGGGAGGCGACCAGCGCGTACGGGTCGGCGGTCTCCGGCCAGTCCAGGACCTCGATGCCCAGCCCGGGGACGGGGGACGCCTCGGCGGCCGGCCGCTCCAGCGTCGGCACCACCAGCACCGGGTCGCCGTCGGCCGGCAGCACCAGGCAGGTCAGCCGCTCCAGGGCGATCGCCGCGTAGCCGGTCAGGTAGAACAGGTCGGGTCCTGGGGTGACGAGCAGGGCGTCGATCCCCGCCGCTCCGGCCGCCTCGCCCGCCCGCCGCATCCGGTCGCTGAAGTCCACGCGGCCGAGCCTAGCCGCCGGCCCGGGCCGACCGCTCCGGTCGTCCACAGGCGCCGGGTCGACCCGCGGCGAACCGTCGGCGGGGTGTGCCAGGGTGGGCGGCGTGCTGATGCTGCTGGACTCGGCGAGTCTCTACTTCCGGGCCTTCCACGGGATCCCGGAGACCGTCACCGCCCCGGACGGGACCCCGGTCAACGCCGTGCGCGGGTTCCTGGACATGGTCGCCCACCTGGTCCGCACCCGCCGGCCCGACCGGCTGGTCGCCTGCCTGGACCTGGACTGGCGGCCGGCGTTCCGGACCGACGCCGTCCCGTCGTACAAGGCGCACCGGGTGTCCCCGGCCGGCGGCGAGTCGGTGCCCGACGGGCTGGTCCCGCAGGTGCCGCTGCTGCTGGAGGTGCTGGCCGCGCTGGGGGTGGCCACCGTCGGCTCGCCCGGCTTCGAGGCCGACGACGTCATCGGCACCATCGCCGCCGCGGCCACCGACCCGGTCGAGGTGGTCAGCGGCGACCGCGACCTGTTCCAGGTGGTGCGGGACGCCCCACCGGTGCACGTGCTCTACGTCGGCAAGGGCGTGCGCAACCTGGAGGTGATGGGCGAGGCCGAGGTGGCCGCGAAGTACGGCGTGCCCGGCCGCGGCTACGCCGACTTCGCCGTGCTGCGCGGGGACCCCAGCGACGGCCTGCCCGGGGTCAAGGGCGTCGGGGAGAAGTCGGCGGCCGCGCTGGTCACCAGGTTCGGCTCGCTGGACGCGCTGGTCGCCGCCCTGGACTCCGGGAGCGACGCCGGCTTCCCGGCCGGCGCCCGGACCAGGCTCGCCGCCGCCCGCGACTACCTGGCCGCCGCCCCGGCGGTGGCCCGGGTCCGCACCGACTGCCCGCTGCCGGCGTACGACGACACGCTGCCCGCCGCGCCGGCGGACCCCGCCGCGCTGGTCGCCCTGGCCGAGCGGTGGAACCTGGACTCCCCGCTCAACCGGCTGCTCGGCGCGCTGGCGGCGGTCCGGGGCTGACAACACCGGAGGCGGCACCCCGACGGGGTGCCGCCTCCGCGGTCGGCCGGCGGTCAGCTGCCGGTCGGGCGCCAGGTGTAGTCGCCGTCGTCGGAGGACACGGTGACCTGGATCTTCTCCGAGCGGCCGGCGACGTCGCAGGTGAAGGTGGAGCCCTTGGAGACCTCCTGGTCCTCCGGGCACGTCACCGCCACCGAGGAGTCACCGAACTTCTCCTTGTACTGCGTGGAGATCGTGCTGTTCAGCGCGCTGGCGTCGAACACCTTCGGCCGCAGCGCGAGGAACCCGAACACCCCGCCCAGCAGCAGCAGCACCGCGACGACGCCGAGGACCGCGAACAGCGCGCCCTTGCCGCCCTTCTTCGCCGGCGCCGCGGTCGAACCCGGGTAGGCCGGCTGGTACGGCGACTGCCCGTAGCCGCCCGGCTGCTGGCCGCCGTACGCCGGCTGCTGCTGCCCGTACGCGGGGAACTGCGTGGTCGACTGCGGCGCGTACGGGTCGTAGCCGGCGGGCTGCTGGGCACCGGGGTAGCCGGCGCCGGCCTGCTGCCCGTAGCCGGGCTGGCCGTACTGCTGGCCGGAGTCGTACCCGGGCTGGCCGTACTGCGGGGCCTGCTGGCCGGCGTCATAGCCGGGCTGGCCGTACTGCGGGGGCGCGCCGAACTGCTGGGTCGGCTGGGCGCCGTACCCGCCCGGCTGGCCGTAGCCACCCTGCTCGGGCTGCTGACCGGAGGGGTAGCCCTGCTGGCCGTAGCCGGGCTGGCCGTAACCGCCCTGCTCCGGCTGCTGCGGCTGCTGCCCCGAGGGGTAGCCGGGCTGGCCGTAACCGGGCTGCTGACCGTAACCGGGCTGCTCGGGCGGCTGGCCGTAGCCACCCTGCTCGGGCTGCTGCGGCTGCTGGCCGGACGGGTAGCCCTGCTGCTGGCCGTAACCGGGCTGGCCGTACTGCTGGCCCGAGGGGTAACCGCCGGGGGGCGGCTGCTGGCCGTACTGCTGCTGCTGCGCCGGTTCGTCGGACTGGCCGTATGGCTGCTGCCCGTAGGGCTGCTGGCCGCGCTGCGGGTCCTGCTCGGGCGGCTGCCCAGGCTGCATCGTGGTCTCCTCCACCTGCACGTGCTTCGCTCGTCCGGCGACGAGACGCGCCAGGAACCCTACGCGGTTCCCGCGCGCACCGTGACCGGCTCGCCTCCCTGCATTGTGCCGACCGCCCGGCCGGCCGCCGCCGCGACCCCCCGTGACCGGTACCGGTCACCAGCGGTCACGGGAGCAGCTCCCAGCGGTAGCGCCCGGCGTCGTCCAGCACGGTCACCCGGACCGTGCGGCGGCCGCCGGCCGCGTCCCCGGCCGCGTCCCCGGCCGCGCAGTCCACCGTCGCGCCGGCCGCCTGCCGGACCGCGTCCGGGCAGTCCACGGTGACCGGCCCGCCCAGCCGCCGGGTCAGCTCGGACCCCACGGTGGCCTCGACCACCGCCGTGTCCAGGTATCCCGGCCGGGACGCCCACACCAGCGCGCCGCCGACCACCAGGACCAGGGCCACCACGGCCAGGCCGATCAGGGTGACCTTGCGGGCCACCCCGGGCGGCTCCGGCACCGGGCCGGGGGGCGGCGGGGCGGCTGCCGGCCCGCCGTGGCCGGCACGGCCACCCGGCCCCGGAAGACCATCCGGCCCCGGA
>CADCTP010000260.1 GCA_902805565.1 uncultured Mycobacteriales bacterium | reverse complement strand
ACCCGACCACGGACGACCGCGCGCCCTCTCGCCGCCGCCCGTACGTCGCGGTCGTCGCGGTCATCCTCGCGGTCGCCGCCGCGCTGCTGCTGCCGTTCCTGGTCGACCGGGGCGACGACAGCGCGGCGACGGCGCCGCGCGCGACGCCGCCGGCCGCCCCGACCACGCCGCCCCCGACCACGGAGCCGTCGGCCCCCACCGCTCCGCCCGCGGGGTACACCGTCCACCGGGACCCGTCCGGCTGGACGATCGCCGTGCCGACGGGCTGGCGGATCACCCGCCGCGGCGAGTCCGTGACGTTCACCGACCCGACCGGCCCGCGGTCGCTGCGGGTCACCCGCCGCGCCAACCCGCCGACGGACCCGTACGACGAGGCGCTGAAGCTCGAGCCGGTCGTCAAGGCGGCCACCCCCGGGTACGACTTCCAGCGCATCGCCCGGGTGACCTACCGGGGCTGGCCGACCGCCGACTGGGAGTACAGCGCGGGCAGCCGGCGCACCCTGATCCGCAGCGTGGTCCCGGACCGGCGGACCGGCTACTCGATCACCTGGACGGCCCCGCAGGTGAGCTGGACCGAGGACCGGAAGATCTTCGCCACCGCGGTGGGCACCTTCACCCCGGCATGAATCCGGTGCGGCCGGGGTTGCCACCGTACGTGACGGACACCCTGCCGCTGGCCGTGCTCGACTTCGTCGGGATCGAGTACGGCGAGACCGCCCACGACTCGCTCGTCGGCGCCATCGGCATCGCGCGTGCCGTCGAGGCCGCCGGCTACCGGCGCTACTGGGTCTCCGAGCACCACAACATGCGCAGCCTGGCCTGCAGCGCGCCGGAGATCCTGACCGCCGCGGTCGCCGCCCGCACCGACCGGATCCGGGTCGGCGCCGCGGGGATCATGCTGCCGAACCACTCGGCGTTCAAGGTCGCGGAGACCTTCCGCACGCTGCTGGCCCTGCACCCGGGCCGGATCGACCTGGCGCTCGGCCGGGCCCCGGGCACCGACCCGCTGACCGCGCACGTGCTGCGCCGCGGGATCGACGTGGACCCGGCGGCGGAGTTCCCGGAGCAGGTCGCGGAGCTGCTGGCGTTCCTCGGCGACGGGGCGGCCTTCGCCGCGGGCCACCCGTACGGCCGGCTGGTGGCGGCGCCGGTGGTCGACGAGGTGCCGCAGCTGTTCGTGCTGGGGTCCAGCGGCTACGGCCCGCGCTTCGCCGCGGTGAACGGCATGTCGGCCGTGTTCGCGCACCACATGAGCCCGGAGCTGGCGGTGTCCGTGCTGCGGGACTACCGGCGGACGTTCACGCCGCGGCACGAGGGCGACCAGCCGTACTCGGCGATGTCCGTGCTGTCCTTCGCCTCCGCGGACCCGGACGCGGTGGCCGAGTTCGAGGCGGGCTGGACCCTGACCATCGAGAACCTGCGCCGCAACATCCGCGAGCCGCTGCGGCCGGAGCAGGTCCGCGAGTACGCCCGGTCGGCGGCGTTCCGGCAGCTGCCGGACGACGGCCGGATGGTCACCGGGGAGCCGAAGGCCGTCGTGGAGCGACTGCTGGAGCTCAAGGAGCAGGCCGAGGTGGACGAGATCGTCGTCGTCACGCCGAACCTGGACCGGGCCCGCCGGACCGCCAGCTTCGAGGCGATCGCCGCCGACTGGCCGGTCTGACCGGACCGCCGGGGAGCCGCGGCGGCGCGGTGGAGCCGGACAGGGCGGGTGGTTGACGTCGGGCTGGTGGTGGATGTCACTATTTCCGACGTGAAGGCAGTGGAGCGCTCCCGCGCGGACGTACAGCGGGGTGAACCCTGGCTGGCCCGGGACCGGCTGCTCGGCGCGCTGCGGACCGAGCCGTCCAACCAGGACGTCCTCGTCCTGCTGGCCGAGGTGCACACCGACCTCGGTGACCTGCCCGCCGCCGGCGCGTGCTGGTTCCTCACCGACCGGACCGAGGACGGCCGGGTGGGCCAGGCGATGGCCGCGCTGCGCAACCGCTACCGCAACCCGGTGGCGCTGGCCAACTCGCTGCCGCTGCAGAACGACCCGGAGCGGTATCCGCCCGAGGCCCGTCGCCGCATCGCCGACCTCCGCGCGGAGCTGGCCGCGGCCGGGCTGGACTGGGACCCGCCGGGCCGCCCGCGACCCCGCTTCGCCCGGCGGGATCGGGTGGCGACCGCGCTGATCGTCTCCTTCTGGGTGGCCTTCGCCGCGGCGAACCTTGCCGTCTACACCGTCGGCCTGGTCACCGCGATCCGCTGGATCTGGTGACCGACCGGACCCGGCCGACACCACCGGGGCCGGAGCCGCCGAACGGCTCACCCGTACGGGTCCTCCCGCGATGCTGCGGATGCCACATACCGTACGTCCCGTAGCCGTGCTCCACCCGTGCGCGGCCGGATCCGGGAGGTCCCCTGATGAGACTCAGGGCAGCGCTCACCGTCCTCACCGCCGCCGCGGCGGCCGTCCTGACCCAGACCGGGTCGGCGTCGGCCGGTGTGGCCGACACCCCGTCACCCGCGATCGTCGGCGGGGGCGACGCCACCCAGACCTACTCGTTCATGGCGTCGCTGCAGTCCACCGCCGGCGCGCACCGGTGCGGCGCGTCGCTGATCTCCAGCACCTGGCTGGTGACGGCGGCGCACTGCGTGCAGGGCGCCTCGCCCAGCGGCTACCAGGTGCGGGTCGGCTCGACGAACCGCACCTCGGGCGGCACGGTCGCCCGCACCACCCGCTTCGTCATACACCCCAGCTACAGCGGCACCGGCGACATGGCGCTGATCCAGATCGGCACCGCGGTGTCCCAGACGCCGGTCCCGCTCAGCGCGTCCTCCCCCGTCCCCGGGACGCCGACCCGGCTGACCGGATGGGGGCAGACCTGCCCGATCCGCGGCTGCGGCGGCGCACCGATCATCCTCAAGCAGCTCGACACGTCGATCCTCAGCGACTCCTCGTGCAGCAGCCGGGGGCTCTTCAGCTCCAGCACCGAGCTGTGCGTCAACGTCCCGAGCGGCCAGGGCGCCTGCTACGGCGACTCCGGCGGCCCGGCGCTGGTCGGCACCACCGGCTCCTGGCGGCTGGTCGGCGCGACCAGCCGCGGGACCAGCTCGACCTGCGGCGCGAGCCCGACCGTCTACACCGACGTGGTCGCCTACCGGTCCTGGATCCGTACGGTCACCGGCGTCCCCGTCTGACCGCCCGGATGGTCGGCGCACCGTCCGGCCCCCGGCCGCTGACACCGGCGCCCGGCCGCTGACACCGGGGCCCGCCGGACCGGTCCACCGTGACCGGTCCGGCGGGCCCTGCTCGGCCCGGGCCGTAACCTGGCCCGGTGGAGGTCGTCGAGTTCCGTACGGTCGAGCAGGACCTCGGCGGGCGGACGATCCCCGCGATCGTCCCGCACCTCAGCGGCGTCCCGCTGCCCGAGCTGCTCCGCCGGATCGAGCTGCCCTCCGCCCGCCGGGACGGGCAGCCCGAGCTGGCCGGCGGCTACGCGGGCCTGGCGACGGGGTCGGTGCGCTGGCCCGCCCGGCATTACCTGGGCCGGCCGGTGCTGAGCGCCTTCGGCGACGGCGACACCGTCCTGCTCGGGTGCGGGTGCGGCGACTGGGGCTGCTGGCCGTTCAGCGCCCGGGTCACGGTGGCGGACGACACCGTGACCTGGTCCGGCTACCGCAACGGCCACCGGGACTGGGACTACCGGGACCTGTGGGACCTGACCTTCGACCGGACCGGGTACGAGGAGGCGGTCCGCGCGACGGCCCGCTGAGCCGGCCGCCGGTCAGGAGCCCGCGTACCCGCTCGGCACGTCGAGCACCCAGGTGACGCCGAACCGGTCGGTCAGCATGCCGTACAGCGGCGCCCACGGCGCCGGCCCGAGCGGCTGGAGCACCGTCGCGCCTTCGGCCAGCGTCTCCCAGAACCCGGTGATCTCCGCGGGACCGTCGCCGCGGACGGAGACGAAGAACGGGTTCTCGCCCGGGGCGTACGGCAGCCGCGCCGGCACGTCGTACGCCATCACCCGGAACCCGTTGTCCGCCGCCACCTGGCCCCACATGACCCGGTCGGCCTCGGCCGGGTCCGACCCGCCGGCGTCCCGGTAGGTGACGACGGTGACCGCCCCGCCGAAGACCGAGTGGTAGAGCTCGAGCGCTGCCCGGGCATCGCCCCGGAAGTTCAGGTGGGGCACGGTGCTCACGGTCATGGGGACTCCTCGGATCGGTGGTCGCTCGGCGCGTCGCCGCGCCCGGCCGGTCGGCCGTGACCCCGACGCTAGGACCGATAGGTGCCACTTCCTGGCCGGAATCCCGGGATACTGGCCGGGTGGCCGCGACCAGCTCCCGGACCCTGCGGCTGCTGTCGCTGCTGCAGTCCCGCCGGCACTGGGTCGGCGACGACCTCGCCGCGCGGCTCGGCGTCTCGCTCCGCACGCTGCGCCGCGACATCGACCGGTTGCGCGAGCTCGGGTACCCGGTCGAGGCGCGGCGCGGGGTGACCGGCGGGTACGCCCTCGCGCCCGGGGCGTCCCTGCCGCCGCTGGTGCTCGACGACGACGAGGCGGTCGCGCTCGCGGTCGGCCTCGCCGCGGCCGCCTCGACCGGGGTGGCCGGCCTGGCCGAGCCGTCCGTACGCGCGCTGGCGAAGGTCGTCCCGGTGATGCCCGGCCGGCTGCGGCGCCGGGTGGACGCGCTGCGGGCCGTGACGGTCCCCGGCTCCTGGGGCGGGACCTCCCGGGCCGACGACGTGGCACCCGAGGTGCTCACCGTCGTCGCCCTGGCCTGCCGGGACGGCGAGCGGCTCGAGTTCGGCCACACCGCCGCCGGCGGCACCCGGACCGAGCGGTGCGTGGAGCCGTACCGGCTGGTGGCCCTGGGATCGCGCTGGTACCTGGTGGCCTGGGATCCCGCCCGCGGCGACTGGCGGGTGTTCCGGCTGGACCGGCTGACCGCACCGCGCGGCACCGGCGGCCGGTTCACCCCTCGTCGGCCGCCCGCGGACGACCTGGTCGCCTTCGTCCGGGAGCGGGTCAGCGGCGGGCCCGAGCTCCACCGGGTCGAGGCCGTCGTCGCCGCACCGGCCGCCGAGGTGCGCCGGCGGGTCGGGTGGTTCCTGTCGGTGGAGGACGAGCCGGGCGGCCGGTGCCGGGTACGGCTGGACGTCGACGACCTCGCCTGGGCCGCGACGGCGCTCGGGCTGGTCGGCGCCGACTTCACCGTCGTCGCACCGCCCGAGCTGGCGGCGACCCTCCGGACGATCGCCGCCCGCTTCACCGCGGCGGGCCGGCCCCCGCCGGACTGACGGGATCCACCAGTCCGGCCGGTCCGGCGCCCGGTCACGCCGGACGCCGGCCCTCTCGCCTCCGGCTCGCCTCCGGCTCGGCGCCGGCAACACGGTCCGGGGCCGGCCGCGCGAGGTGGCCGCCCTGGCGGCGCCGGCCGCGACGGT
>CADCTP010000259.1 GCA_902805565.1 uncultured Mycobacteriales bacterium | reverse complement strand
GCAGCGGTGCCGGCTCCAGCTCCGCGGTCGGCGGCCGGTCGGCCCCGCAGAACGAGCACGGCCCGCCCGGCCCGGGCAGCCCGCACCAGGTGCAGCCGGCGATCCGCAGCCGGTCGGCCACCGCCGCGGCCAGCGCGTCCAGGTCGGCCGGGAAGATCACCAGCTCGGCGGCCCGGGCGGTGCCGAACCAGGCTCGCGCGTACGGGTGCGGCGCGGCCAGCGTGGCCCGGGACACCCGGGCGGTGGCCAGCACCTCGGTCAGCCAGGCGCGGTCCCGGTCGGTCCCGGACAGCACCGCGGCCCGGCCGGCCGCGCCCCCGCGCACGCCCTCGGCGGTCGAGTCCGGGCGCAGCCGGCGCACGTGCGGGTCGGGCCGCACCGCCAGCTCGAAGCCGCGCCGGGCGAACCAGGACAGCGCGTGCTGGGCCATCGACGGCTCGGGGTGCCGCAGCCGGGTCACCGTGCGGACCCAGCCCAGCACCAGCAGCTGCCGCTCCAGCTCGGGCACCAGGGCGACCGCCCGCCCGCCGTCGAGATCCAGCCGGTCGGCCAGCCCGACCAGCAGGTCGACCAGCAGCCCGCTGGCCAGCGGGGGCAGGTCGGTGGGCACGGCGACCAGCCGGTGGGTGCGCAGCGCCACCCGGGCCAGCCGGGCCAGCGCCAGCACCGCGGCGGTCCGGTGCCGCGGGTGCAGCAGCAGCACCGTGCGGTCGCCCTCGCCCAGCTCGGTCACCTGCTCCAGGAAGGCGACGACCTCCTCCGGGGAGCCGGGAAGGGCCCGCCGGAGCACCCGCACGGCCGGCTCGGCCGCCGGCTCGGGGTCCGGGTCCAGCGCCTCGGGCACGTCCAGTGCCAGCACCGCGAGCATGGCGGTCATCCCTTCGCCGGGCAGGTGGCGGCCAGCCGGGTGCCCCAGGACGTGCGGAGCGCGAGGCAGCCGGGGGCGGTCTCCACGAAGCGGACCACGGCCGAGTCGAAGGCCTGGCCGCCGTCGGCCGCGGCCCGCTCGCCGCGGGCGGTGATCACGACCAGGCCGGTCGCGGTGAGCGAGCAGCGCACGACCTCGGCCGCGGCACCGGCCACCTTCTCGGCCCGGCCGCAGGCCGCAGCGACGTCCAGCCCGTCGCTCCCGTCGAGGTCGGACGCCCGTAGGCCGGCGGCCAGCGCCTGGCTGCGGACGGCGACGGCGGCGGCGACCGCGGCGTCCCGGCCGGCCAGCGCCGGCTCGTCGGCCGGCGGCCGGCCGAGCAGGTGCAGCAGGACCCCGCCGATGCCGAGCAGGGTGGCGGTGAGGCCGAACATCACCATCACCATCGCCACCCCGTCGTCCCGGCCCGGCCGACCGTACGAGCGTCGTGCCACCGCACACCTCCGGCAACGGGTCCGGGCGGGATCCGGGGTGACCCCGGATCCCGCCCGACACGGGAACCTGACGACTAGCTCAGCTTGTCGGTGAAGAACGTCGCGATGGCCTGGCCGACCTGGTCGCCCTGGGTGGCGACGCCCGCGGTGATCGCGATGGCCGCGGCGACCAGGCCGCCGACCTCGGCCGCCTGGTTCACGCCGAAGTCGCCGGCGTAGACCTTGGCCACCAGGCGGCCGTACTTCTGCTTGACGATCGACATGGCTGGTGCTCCCTTGTGGACAGTGGCCTTGCTCTGACACCCCGAACGCTACGAGGATCCGGAGCCCGGCCGTAGGGCCCGATGTCCCGGTGCCGGTGGCCCGGACTACCAACTTCCGTCCGGTTCGGACAGTCCCAGCCAGACGCTGAGCGCCCCGGCCCGGCTGTGCACGCCGAGCTTCAGGTACGCGCCCTGCAGGGTGTTCTTGACGGTGCGCTCGGTCAGGCCCAGCAGCCGGCCGATCTCGTCGTTGGCCAGCCCGTCGACCACCAGCCGCATGATGTCGTTCTCCCGGCCGGACAGCGCCGGCCCGGAGCCGGGGCGGGCCGGGGCGCCGGCGCTGCGGATCGCCCGCACCAGCGCGGTGGCCGCGGCCGGCGAGGCGATGGACTGGCCGCGGGCGGTGCTGAGCACCGCGCCGACCAGCTCGGTCACCCCGTACGAGCCGTGCACCAGGTAGGAGGTGGCGCCGGCGCCGATCGCGGCCGCGACGGTCTCGGTGTCGTCGGAGGCGGTGAGCATCACCACCCGGGCGTGCTCGGCCACCTCGGCCACCACCGACAGCCCGTCCCCGGCCGGCATCCGGACGTCCAGCAGCACCACGTCCGGGCTCAGCGACCGGGCCAGGTGCAGCGCGGTCGGCCCGTCGACGGCCTCGCCGATCAGCTCGACGGCCTCCTGGTCGGCCAGCACGGCCCGCAGCCCGATGCGGACCACCGGGTTGTCGTCGGCGACCACCACCCGGACCCGCGCGGGGGCGGTCATGCCGGCCGACCCGCCCGTACGCCGTCCCGGACCCGCAGGTCCAGCACGACGTCGGTGCCGACGCCCGGCGCGGACTCGACCCGCAGCGTGCCGCCCAGCCGGTCGGCCCGCTCGGCCATCCCGACCAGGCCGTAGTGGCCCGGCGACCCGCCCGGGCAGGGGTCGAACCCGACCCCGTCGTCGCGGACGGACAGCACCAGCCGCCGGCGGCCGGCGGTCAGGGCGACCGTGACCCGGCCGGCCCGGCTGTGCCGGTCCACGTTGGACAACGCCTCGGAGAGCACTCTGAGCACCTCGTGTCGTAGGCCGGGATCGACCGGCAGGTCGTCGGCGGGCCAGCGGGCCAGCCGGCAGTCGACCGGGATCCCGGTGCCGGCCGACCAGCGCCGGACCGCCCGGGAGACCTCCTCGTCCAGCCGCCGGACCGGCGCGGGGTCCGGCCCCGACCGCAGCCCGCGCAGCAGGTCCCGGGCCTGGCCGCCGGCCACCAGCAGCGAGTCCGCCAGCTGGCCGGCCAGCCCGGCCGCGCGCTCCCGGCCCGGGCCGGTGTCCGGGCCGAGCATCGGCAGCAGGGCCTGGGCCGACAGGTGCAGCCCCTGCAGGGTGGCCAGCAGCGTGTCGTGCATCTCCCGGGCCAGCCGGGCCCGCTCCTCGGCCGCGGCCACCCGGTCGCGCTGCAGGGCCAGCTCCCGACCGACCCGCTCGGCCCGGTCGACCGCGGCCCGGGCGGCGGCGCCGGCCGCGCCGGCCGCCAGGAACAGCGGCGGGACCACGGCCAGCAGCGGCACCGACGGCACCGGCGCCGCGTTGACCAGCGCGCAGACGGCCAGCGCCAGCGCGGCGGTGACCGGCAGCGAGCGCATCCCGCGCAGCAGCCCGACCAGGGCGGCGGTGCCGGCGGCGTAGTAGACGACCGGGAAGGACGCCCCGGCCAGCGACTGCAGCAGGGCGAAGGTGACCAGGTCGACCACCAGCAGGACCCGCAGGCCGACCGCGCGCGGCCCCCACACCAGGACCACGCCGGCCTGGGCCACGCTGACCGCCGCGGCCAGCAGCAGGGCCTCGGTGAAGCCGTCGCCGCCGGCGCCGGCCACCGCGGCCGAGGGCACCGCGGACAGCGCGACGAACGCCCGCAGCTGCAACGCCATCCGGTAGAGGCCGAGGGCCGCGGTGCCGGGCACCTCAGCCCCCGGTCCCGAGGCTGCCGAAGAAGACCGTGATGACCAGGATCACCATGCCCGGCAGCATGACCAGCGTGGTGATGAGGGCGACCGTCTTGTCCACCGAGTCGGCCCGCCGGCGGGCCCGGTGGCCCTCGGCCTTGCGGACCTCCTGGGCCAGCTCGTCCAGCGCGCCGGACAGCGAGCTGCCCAGCTCCTCCGCCTGCAGCACGGCCCCGCTGAACGTGCGCAGCGACGGGGCCGGGTTGCGGTCGCGCAGCTCCTCGAAGGCCGTACGCCGGTCGACCCCCAGCTCCATCCGGCGCAGCGTGGTCAGCAGCTCCTCCGACAGCGCCCCGCGGAACGCCTCGGCCACCCGGGCCAGCCCGAGCCGGAACGAGGCGCCGGCCAGCACGGTCACCGCCAGCACGTCGAGCAGATCCGGCAGGGTCCGCTCGATCTCCTCCTGCCGGCGCTTGGCCGCCGAGCGCAGCAGCACGTCGGCGCGCAGCGAGAGCACCGCGGCCAGCAGCAGGCCGAGGAAGGACGAGCCGGTCAGCACGAAGTAGCCGCCGAGGACCAGGCCGGCGGCCAGCCCGCCGGCCCGGCGGGCCAGGAAGCGGTCCGCGGCCAGCCCGTCCAGCCCGCCCGCGGCCAGCAGCCTGGTGCGCAGCCGCTCCCGGCCGCGGGCCAGCATCAGCCGGGTCAGCAGCGGCACCAGCGGCCGGCCCAGCCGCTCGAACATCCGGTTGGTGATGGACCCGGCCGGGCGGACCTCGACCGGGCGGACCAGGACCGGGGCGTCGAAGCCGGGCACCACCAGCAGCCGCAGGCCGGCCCCGCCGACCAGGACGCACCAGGCCGCGGCCACCGCCATCAGGGCCGGGCTCACAGCGGCACCCGGGTGGTCCGGCGGACCAGCACGACGCCCAGCGCGAACAGGCCGCAGGCGCCGCCGATGGCGACCGCGCCCAGGGTGCTGCCCATCGCCCGGTCCAGCGAGCCGGGGAACGCCCGCTGCAGGACCGCGACGATGACGAACCCGAAGATGATCATGAGGTACGCGGTGGAGGTCGACCCGGCGGTCATCGACTGCGCCTCCCGGCGGCTGTCCCGGCGGTTCTCCAGGGTGTCGGTCAGCCGGCGCAGCGCCCGGACCAGGTTGCCGCCGCTGCGGGCCTGGATGGTCAGCGTGGTGACCAGCAGGTCCAGCTCCCGCGACGGCAGCCGGCGGGCGGTCTCCCGCAGCGCGGCCTCGGTGCCGAACCCGACCGACATCGACTGCAGCGCGGCCCGGATCTCCTCGGCCACCGGGTCGGGCAGGTCGTCGGCGGCCAGCTGCAGCGCGGAGCTGAGCGAGAGCCCGGCCGCGGTGGCGCCGGCCAGGGCGGCGGTCAGCGCCGGCAGCTGGTCGACCATGGCCGCGGCCCGGCGCCGGATGAACAGGGTGGTCATCCGCAGGCCGCCCAGCGGGGTCAGCACGGCGGCGGCGACGGCGAAGACCTGGTTCAGGGTCAGCAGGACCAGCCAGTACACCAGGCCGGTGGCCAGGGCGGTGACCAGCACGGCCTCGCCGACGGTCAGCGGCAGCCGGGCCCGGTCCAGCCGGTCGCCCAGCCGGCGGCCGGGGGCGGTCCGGCGGGCCAGCCGGTCCAGCTCCCGGCGCAGCCGGCGGCCGTCGCCGGCCGCCCCGGCCGGGCGGGCCCGGGCCAGCAGGTCCCGCCGGTCGGCCCGGACCTGCCACCACTGCATCGCCACCAGCATCAGCAGGACGCACTCGGCGGCGGCGGCGAGGAGGATCTGGCCCCGGGTCACTCAGCTCACCTCCCGCCCGCTCGCGTTCTCCGCCGGCAGCACCGGCAGCCCGCCCGGCATGGGCTGGCCGGACCGGCGGATCCGCTCGGCGATGGCGTACGGGATGCCGACCGGGCGCAGCAGCCCGCCGTGCGGGTGGTCGGGGTCGACGTCCAGCCGGACCAGGGAGGCCAGCCGGAACTGCTCGCGGTGCCGGGAGGCCAGGGTGGCCACCTCCGACACCCGCCGGGTGCCGCGGGGCGTCCGGGTCAGCTGCACGATCACGTCGATGGCCGAGTTGATCTGGTCCCGCAGGGTGTCCGAGGGCACCGGCACCTCGGACATGGAGGCGAGGGTTTCCAGTCGGACGATGGAGTCGTCGGCGGAGTTGGCGTGCACGGTGGCCAGAGAGCCTTCGTGGCCGGTGTTCATGGCCTGGAGCATGTCGAGGGTCTCGCCGCCGCGGACCTCGCCGACGATGATGCGGTCCGGGCGCATGCGGAGGCTGTTGCGGACCAGGTCGCGGATGGAGACCAGGCCGGAGCCCTCGGTGTTGGCCGGGCGGGCCTCCAGCCGGACGACGTGGGGTTGCTGGAGCTTGAGTTCGGCGGAGTCCTCGATGGTGACGATCCGCTCGTGGTCGGGGATCGAGGAGGACAGGGCATTGAGCATGGTGGTCTTGCCGGAGCCGGTGCCGCCGGAGATGACCAGGTTGAGCTTGGCCCGGACGCAGGCGATCAGCAGCTCGGCGGTGGGCTCGTCCAGGCTGCCCATGCCGATGAGCTGCTCCAGCGTGTACGGCTGGGGGAACCGCCGGATGGTGAGGACCGGCCCGTTGAGGGCCAGCGGCGGGACGATGACGTTGACCCGCTCGCCGGTGGACAGCCGCGCGTCGACCATCGGGCTGGACTCGTCGACCCGCCGGTTCACCTCGGCCACGATGCGGTCGATGGTCTGGTAGAGCTGCTCGACGCTGGTGAACCGCATCGGCAGCTTCTCGATCCGGCCGGCCCGCTCGACGTAGATGTCGTCGGGGCCGTTGACCATGATCTCGGTGACCGACTCGTCGTCCAGCAGCGGCTCCAGGATCCCCAGCCCCAGGGCCTCGTCGACCACCTGGCGGATGAGCGCGCCGCGCTCCCGGACGGTGATCATCGGGCCCTCGCGGCTCATGATCGCCGAGAGCATGCGTTCCAGCCGGGCCCGGCGCTGGGCCGGGCTCAGCGCGGTCAGCTCGGACAGGTCGATCTCGCTGAGCAGCTTGGACCGGAACGACGCGACGTCGGCCGAGTCGAGCCGGACGTCGGCGCCGCGGCGGCTGCGGTCCAGCAGGGTCACGGCCGCCCCCCGGCGGTCCCGGTCACCGTGCTGATGCTCTCCGGCAGCCAGGGCAGCACCCGGCGCACCGGCAGCACGACGTGGATGCGGCCCTCGCCGGTGGTGGTCACGGTGGCGGTCACGGTGGCGGAGCCGCCCCGGCCGGCCAGCGCCGAGCGCGCGGCGGCCTCCGGGTCGGCGCCGGCCCGCTCGGCCCGCAGCGCGACCCGGGCCGCGTCCTCGGCGGCCCGGTCGTCGTACAGGGCGGCGGCCAGCTGCACGCAGCTGACCAAAGCCAGCAGCACGATCGGCAGCCACAGCCCGAACTCGACGATCGCGTTCCCGGCGTCCCCGGGCCGCCGGCGGGTCACCGGGACCCCGCGACCAGGCCGGCGTGCGAGCTGACCCGCAGCGGCCGGTCGATGCCGGGCAGCAGCACCGGCACCCGCAGGCCCACCGTCACCCGGTCGCCGTCCACCGTCACCTCGACCTCCTCCCGCCAGCCCGCCGGCAGGTCGGCGGTGACCTGCTCGGTCACGTCGCTGACCGACCGGCCGGCCTCCAGGCCGCGGGCGGCCTCCGGGGCCTGCCGCTGGGCGACCAGCGCGCCCGCCCCGACCAGCAGCACCTGCAGCACGAACAGCACCAGCAGCAGCACCGCGGGCAGGGTCAGCGCGAACTGCACGCTCTGCAGGGCGCCGGCATCGGACCGCCAGCGGCGGCGGGCCCGGCCGGGCACCGGCGGCGGCAGCAGGCCGAGGTGGTCGGCCAGGTCCCGGTACGCCCGGGCCAGCTTGCGGTCGCCGACCAGCTCGGCGGTGCCGGTGTTCACCGACTCCTCCAGCCCCTTGAAGCGGGCCGGGACGGTCACCGGGGCCAGCGGCGAGTCGATGACCTTGCGGGCCAGCGCCGGCTGCACCGCCACGGAGTTGCTGGCCCGGTTGAGCAGCACGTCGCAGTCGGCCGGCTTGCGCACCTGCAGCCGGTCCCAGAGCTGGGTCAGCCGGTGCGCGGCCCGCAGCGACAGCACGTCCGGGGTGGACACCACCAGCACCCGGTCGGCGATCTCGACCGCGCCCAGGTTGCTCTCGGCGGCGACCGACCCGCAGTCGACCACCACCACGTCGAACATCGTCCGCAGCACGCCCAGCGTCTTGCGGGACATCCCGGAGGTCACCGTCTCGGCCCGCTCCCCCTCGGCCGGCGCGGGCAGCACGTGCACCCCGCTCGGGTGCGCGAACAGCACCCCGGCCAGGTGCCGGCGGCTGAGCTCGTCGGCCACGTCGACCAGGTGGGTGAGGTCCCGGGCGTGGGTCATCCCGAACGCGGTGGCCACGTCGCCGGCCTGCAGGTCCAGGTCGACCAGGCAGACGGTGCGCCGCTCGGCCCGGGCGGCGACCAGGGCCAGCTGGGCGGCGACCGTGGTGGCGCCGCAGCCGCCCTTGGCCCCGGCCACCGCGACGATCCGGCCCAGCGAGATCGCGTTGTCCGGGTCCTCCTCGTCGGCCCGGCGCTGCCGGACCGCCTGCGACCAGGACGCGGCGGCCGACAGCCGGGTCTGCGCGTCCGCGTACGAGATCGGCAGCCCGACGACGCCGCGGGCGCCGGCCTCCATCGCGGCCAGCAGCAGGTCGCCGCCGACCTCCCTTGCCAGCAGCACCACGGCCAGGGTGGGCCGGCGGCCGACCAGGTCGCGCAGGATGGCCAGCGCCGGGGCCGGCCCGAGGTCCTCGTGCAGCAGCACCAGGTCGGGCTCCCGGTCGGCCACCTCGGCCACCAGGGCGCCGACCGAGGTCACCGTGCCGGCCAGGGTGAACTCGCCGCTCTCGGAGAACAGCGCCCGCAGCTCGCCGTCCAGCGAGCTGTCCCGGGCCGCCAGCAGCACCTGGTAGGTCATCGCGTCACCTGTTCCCCTCGGCGGCGGCCGGCGCCGGGGGCACCAGGGCCAGCCGCAGCGTGTCGGCCACCGTCTGGGCCAGGACCACCTTGGACACGTCCGCCGGGATCAGGGCGAAGGTCACCGCCAGCGTGGTGTCCCCGTCCAGCACGCCGGCCTCCGGCTCCTCGCCGGTGGGCAGCTGGAGGCGGTTGACCCGCAGCACCCGGGCGTTGGACACCGTCACCTCGGCCCGGGACTTCGCGTTGCCCTTCGCCTTGTAAGCGGCGATCACGTCGACCCGGTCGCCCGGCTCCAGCACCGCGGCGATGCTGGCCTCGACCCCGACGTTGACCGTGATCTCCCGCTCGCCGCGCAGCGTGGCCGGCACCGGCACCAGCGCGTCGCGCTGCACCCGGCTGCCGGCCAGCATCGGCGCCGCCGGCACCAGCCCCACCGTCTGGTCCAGATCGGACAGGTCGCTGCCGGAGGTGTAGATCTCCGGGACCCGGCGGGTCTCCAGGTCGGCCTCCTCGATCGGCGTGTACGACGGCACGTCGCGGACCAGGACCAGCACCGGCCGGGTCGGGCCGAGCTGCCGGGCCACCGACGCCGTGTAGCCGGAGACCGCGGTGAAGACACCGACCGCCCCGACGAAGGAGAGCGCGGTCAGCACGACACCGCGGCGCTGGCGAGGGTTCATGGGATCCAGTCTTCTGTCGACGGTCCGAGGTGGACAGGACCGGCGGGCCCAGGTACCGGGTCCCCGGCGCCGGAAACCTGGGCGCCGGGTCCCGGTCCGGGCTCAGGCCGGGGTGCGGCCGGCGGCCAGCGGGGTGCGGCCGAGCCAGGTGATGACGGCGTCGGCCCGGGACCGGACGGCCAGCTTGCGGTAGACGCTGTTGAGGTGGTTGCGCACGGTCTTCTCGGCCAGGAACAGCTGCCGGGCGATGCTGGCGTTGGAGTGGCCGGCCGCGACCAGGGTCATGATCTCCCGCTCCCGGCGGGAGAGGACCTGCAGCACCTCGGTCGAGGCGCCCAGCGGCTCCGGGCCCTGCAGCCGGCGGATCACCGCGGTGAGCGCCAACGGCGAGAGATGGCTCTGCCCGACGGTCGTGGTCAGCACGGCCGAGATCAGCTCGGCGCAGGTGAACTGGCCCTCGACCAGGTAGCTGGTGGCGCCGGCCCGCAGCGCGTCGACGACGTCGTCCCCGGTGGCCGGGGACAGCACCAGCACCGGCCGGTCCGGGGCGGTGCCGCGCAGCACGCCGCGGACGTCCTGGGCCGGGGTGTCGGTGCACAGCACCACCAGGTCGAGCCGGCGGTCCACCACGGCCCGGGTGCTGGACACCACCATCGGCCCGCGGACCTGCGGGCAGCCGGCCAGCATGCGACAGATCTCGTCCCGGCCCGGTCCGGGGGTGCCGACGACGGCGACGTCCAGCCCCACGCCGGCGACGGGCCGGCGGGGCGGGACGGCGTACGGGACAGCAGCGTGCGGGGCAACCAGGGTGGTCACGATGGTCCCCTCCCGATCCGGGCGGACGCCCGGGTGTCGACCCATCCTGGGCGCGGCGGCGGGGCCCGGTAAGAGACCGGGGTCCCGTCCCGGCCGGGTGGTCCCGGGACCGGCCGGCGGACCGGGACGGGCGGCCCTGGCCCGCCCCGGCCGGCCGCGGCGACCCTTCGGGCCATGTGGCGACACTTCTTCTCCCGCCGGGACTCCGGGGTCAGCCAGGCGGCCCAGATCGGCGGCCTGCTGGTGGCCAGCCTGGCCATCGGCGGCGGGATGGTGGTGGCCGCCCCGGCGATCGGCTCGGCCGTCGGCGACCTGTTCGTCTGCGAGCCGGCGGACCAGGCCACCTGCGCCGAGCAGGAGGCCGCCGCCACCGCCGGCCGGCCGACCGACCGGCGGCTGACCGAGACGGCGGCGACCGGCTCCGGGGTCGACAACCCCGTCCCGGTGCATCCCTGGGGCGGCGGGGCCGGCCTCGTGCCCGGCCAGGGCTGGGTCGAGTTCAGCTCCTGCTGGCAGTCGCACCTGGACGAGCCGGTGGAGCGGGGCGGCACCCGCCAGCACCGCACCACGCTGTGCCGGGCCGCGGCGGGCACGTCGTACACCTGCGACGAGGGGTGGACCTACCGGGCGGTGTTCGGGTGGACCGACTGGCGGGGCCGGGTCTGCCGGCCGACCGACGGCACCGGCGTGCCGGAGGGCCTGGCCGCCTGCGTGCGGAACGCCGCCGGGACCGAGCACTGCGACAACCAGGAGCTGCAGTCGGTGCTGCCGGCCGGCCGGCGGCCGGACCGGTTCGAGGTCTGGTCCGACCCCTCGGTCGAGGACGCCGACTACGGCGGCTGGCAGGTGGGCGACACCCGGCTGGAGAACCGCGAGGACGTGCTGGCGAACTGCACGGGCGCGGAGAACGCGGCCTGCAACGCCACCGTGACCGCCGCGCTGCGGGACGTCTCGGGCCGGTTCGGCCGGCTGCACCAGCGGCTCGAGCGCTGCAAGCAGGCGCTCGGGGTGCCGCCGACGGCCCAGCTGCACGTCGTCGGCAGCGGCGAGTTCCCGCACGCGTACGTCAAGGTCGGCGCGGGCTGGCTGGACACCGCCGACCTGCCGGACGACCCGGCGGCCCGGGCGGCCGCGGTGCACGTCCTGCAGTACGCGGCCAGCGAGCAGGCCAAGAAGGCCGCCGACGCCCGCTCGGCCGGCCAGGTCGCGGCGATGATCGGCTACACCCGGGCGATGACCGGGGCCCTGGACCAGCTGGAGGCCGGTGCGGCCGGGCTGGCCGGGGTCGGCTGCGGCGCGGCGGCCCGGGCGCTGGCCGACCTGGCGGCGCCCCCGGCCCTGGGCGAGACCGCCGGCTACTCCGACGACTGCGTGGCCACCGACGCCGCCGGCGCCTGCACCGAGTGGCGGGCCCAGGAGCTGATCGACCAGGGCACCGTGGACGGCACGACCACGGCCGACGTCGGGGCCGGCGTCACGCTGACCCTGAGCCGGCTGGCCCGGGACAACGCGGCCCCGGGCCTGGTCCCCGGCGACCCCACCGCCGGCTACGACGAGACCGTGGTCTGGTGCGGCACCAACCCGGAGAGCTGCCGGGCCCAGCTGCGGCAGCGGGCGGAGCGGACGGCGGGGCAGGCGACCGCCACCCTGCGCCGGCTGGGGATCTGCACCACCCCGGTGAGCTGCGCCGCGGTGGCGGACCGGTTCGTGGCCGGCACCGCCGACGCCGGCTGCCCGCAGGGCTGGACGATCGGGCGCTACACCGTGGCGCTGGGCAACTCGGGCATCGTGGCCTGCGGCATCATCGGCGGCGGCCTGCTCGGCTACGGCGTCGGCCAGTGGCTGTCCAACCCCATCGCCGGCTCGGTGGTCGGCTCCCTGCTGACCGCGATCGCCGTCACCAAGGGCAACATCTTCGCCACCCTGGCCGCGCCGGCGCTGGCGACCCTGGCCCAGTTCGACGTGGAGGCCCAGCAGAGCCTGCACGACCGGCAGGCGCTGGACGCGCTGCGCCGGGTGGTCCGGGAGCTGCCCGGCTTCGCCGCCGCCGCCGCCGAGGTGGCCGGCCAGGACGCCGCCGCGCAGGCCGTCGGTGACCTGTTCGGCCGGCTGTACGACGAGGAGCACAATGCCTGAGCGGCCGTCCCGGGGATCAGCCGGTGAGCCCCAGGCTGAGCCCGAGCCGGCGCAGCCGGGCCTGCCAGCCCAGCTCGTCGAGCAGGTCGGCGGCCCGGGCGGTGTGCGCGGACTCGGCCGCCCGGTCGCCGGCCCGGCCGGCCGCGACGGCCAGCGCCCGGTGGGCGTCGGCCTGCCAGCGGGCGTACCCGACGGCGTCGGCCACCCGGACCGCGGCCGCGCCGTGCTCCCGGGCCCCGGCCAGGTCGTCCACGCCCAGCGCCGCCCAGGCCCGGCCGAGGTGGGCGGCGCACCGGGTGATCAGCACGGTCTGGGTGTCCACCGCGTCCAGCACCGCGTCGAACCGGCGCAGCGCCTCCTCCGGCCGGCCCAGCTTGGCCTCGCAGGCGCCCAGGCTGACCTCGGACACGATCCGCCACGGCTCGCCCTCGACCGGGTCGCCGGCCGCGTACTCCCCCACCAGCTCGCCCTGCCGGCGGCACCGCTCGTACCGGTCCAGGGCCTCGGCCGAGCGGCCGGCGTGCTCGTGCGCCAGCCCCCACTCGAACTCCAGGATCGAGAAGTTGCCGTGGTGGGCGCACTGCCGGGTCAGCCCGGGGACGAGGTGGAAGTGCTCGTCGGCGTACCGGAACCAGCGCTCGCCCAGGTCGAGCAGGCCGAGCTGGGTCGCCGACAGGCCGAGGTTGGTGGCCGCGACCGCGGTCCCCCGGCCCGGCTCCTCCCGCTCGAGGACCCGGTGCGACCGGGCCAGCGTGGCCAGGCCGGCCTCCGGGCGGCCGGCGCGCACCTCGGTCCAGGCCGCGGTGGCCCACACCACCGCGAGCAGGTCGACCGAGCCCGCCCGCTCGGCCAGCACCGCCGCCTCGGTCAGCACCTCCAGGGCGGCGTCGTACTGCCGGAGCTGGCTCAGCGCCAGCCCGACCGCGTGCCGCATCGGCAGCTGCTCGGGGGCGGCGGGCAGCGGCGGGGCGGCGGCCAGCGCCTGCCGGCCGAGCAGGACCGCCCGGTCCGCCTGGCCGGACAGCGCCAGGAAGACCACCAGCTCGTACGTCGGCGCCATCGGGTCGGACGGCAGCGCTTCCTCGGGCTGCTCCACTCGGCTCCGCCTTCCGGATGCGGACAGCGGCAGCACGATAACCCAGCCCGGGGCGGACACACCCGCGGGCGGCGGTGACCGGACCGGACCGCCCTCAGTCGACGACGACCACCTGCAGGCCTGCGTTCCGCAGGCCGTCCAGGGCCGGGCCGGCCGACCGGGCGGTGACCAGCAGGTCCAGGTCCTCCACGCCGGCCAGCAGCACCCGGTCCCGGTGCCCGACCGCGCTGCCCGGCGCGAGCAGCACGGCCCGGCCGGCGCCGGTGCGGTAGCGCTGCCACACCGCGGCGTGACCCAGGTCCGTCCCGGTGACGCCGCCGGCGGCGTCCACGCCGGCGCAGCCGAGGAAGCACAGGTCGCCGCGGATCCGCTCCAGGGCCGGCCCCACCAGCGGCTCGACCAGCGTGCCGCCGGCGGACACGCTGCCGCCGGCCAGGACCACGGTGAACCGGGGCACCGCCGGCCGCAGCTCGACGGCGAGGTCCAGGTCGTTGGTGCAGATCGTCAGCGACCGCAGGTCGCGCCGCCGCAGCAGCGCCCGGGCCAGCCAGAGCGCGGTCAGCCCCCCGTCCAGCAGCAGCGTGTCACCGGAGGACACCAGCTCGGCGGCGGCCGCGGCGATCGCGCGGGCCTCCCGGGCGTCCCGGGGACCCGGGGTCGGACGCTCGGTGACGACCGCCGGGTCCGGCCGGCCGGGCCGGTCCGGGTCGGCGCCGGCCTCGGCCCGGCTCCCGGTGGGCAGCAGCACCGCCCCGCCGTGGGTGCGGCGGACCAGCCTGGACTCGGCGAGCGCCTGGAGGTCGGTCCGCACGGTCACCGTCGAGACCCCGAACAGCTCGCTCAGCTCGGCGACGCTGGCACTGCCGTGCGCGCCGAGGTGGTCGAGCAGCCACGCCCGCCGCTCGTCCACCGGCAGACCCCGGTCCCTCACGCCCACCTCCCGGACGGTTCCGTCCTTCGACATTAAACGCAAGAGTTGCCGTCTTTCGATTTACGTGTTTGTCTCCGTCCTGCGATCAGACTCGCCCGAGGAGGACGGGATGACCAGCGCGACGCTCGACCTCGAGCAGCACCCGCACAGCCGGCGTCCGGCCGAGGTGGTCGTCCTGGGACCCGACGGGGGTCGGATCGTCGGGCTGGTGGGGCCGCTGCCGAACGTCCGCCCGCTGCGGCTGGTGGCCGGGGTCGAGGACCTGCTCCGGATCCGCGCCGACCTGGTCGTGGTGTGCTCGCCGACGCCCAGCCGGGACGTCGGGCTGCTCGCCCGGGTCCCCGGGCCACCGCGCGCGGTGCTCGTCGTCACCGCCGCCACCGCTCCGTACGAGGTGGTGGAGTCGATCCGGGCCGGCGCCGCCGGCTACCTGGTGGACGGCCAGTTCACCCGGGCCGACCTGGTCGGCGCGGTCGTCGGCACGCTCGCCGGCCAGCACCACCTGTCCGAGGCGGCGACCGGCGCCCTGGTCGCCCACACCTCGCGGCGCGGGATGCCGGCGGCCAGCACGGTCGACACCCGGGTGCTGTCGGCGCGGCAGCGACAGATCATGGACCTGCTGGCCACCGGCCGGTCCAACGCCGAGATCGCCGCGGCGCTGTTCCTGTCGGAGAAGACGGTCCGCAACCAGATCAGCGCCATCTACGCGAAGATCGGGGTCCGCGGCCGGACCGAGGCGATGCTCCGCTGGCTGGGCGTGCCGCCGGACTCCCGGGCCGGCTGAGGCCGGCGGGTCAGGACAGCCCCAGGACCAGGGTGGTGACCGTGCCGGTCACCGTGCGCACGCCGGCCAGGAAGTCGGTGCCGGCCGGCCCGGCGGTCATCACCGCCACCGTGTACCGCTCCGCCGGCCCGAGGAAGCCCACGGTGGCGACCGACCAGCCGGCCGGGCCGGGGACCCAGCCGTTCTTGCCGCCCGGCCGGGCGCCGGCGACGGCCCCGAGGACCCCCCAGCGCTGCTCCGGCACGACCGCGCGCAGCAGCCCGACCAGCAGGTCACGGTCGGCCGGGTGAGTGCGCTCCAGCACGTACGTGACCAGCCGCTCGAGGTCCTCCGGGGTGCAGCGGACCGTCCCCCACGCGCCGGTGCCGGTGGCGTCCCGCAGGCCGTAGCCGGCCAGCCTGGCCGCCGTGCCGGCCGACCACAGCCGGCCGGCGGCGGCGTTGTCGGAGGACACGATCATCGACCGCACCGCGGCCAGGTCGGCCCGGTCCGGCGGGCGGCCGGCGGCCCGGGCGCGGACCAGCACGTCCACGGCGATGGCCAGCTTGACCGTCGAGGCGGCCCGGAAGGCGCTGCCGGCCTCGGCGTTGCGCCAGGTCTCGCCGGTCGTCCGGTCCCGCACGACGATCCCGGTACGGCCGCCGCGGGCAAGCGCGAACGCGTCGGCGGCCCGGCCTCGGGCGGTGAGGTCCGGGCCGGCCGCGGCCGACGCGGCCGACGCGG
>CADCTP010000258.1 GCA_902805565.1 uncultured Mycobacteriales bacterium | reverse complement strand
GCGCCGCGGCCTCGGCGGCGAGCATCGCCCGCAGCCCGGCCAGCGACAGCCGCATCCCGGTCAGCGTGGCGGTGGCCGAGTCGTGCAGGTCGCGGGCCAGCCGGTCCCGCTCCTCGGCCCGGGCCACCTGCTCCGACGCCGCGCGCAGCCGCTCGCGCAGGCCGACCTCCTGGGTGAACAGGTGCCGCACGGTGGCGACCAGGATGCCGACCAGCGCGTACCGCGCGGGCAGCTCGGCGGCGGAGTCGACCGGGATCGGCTGCCAGGCCGCGAGCACCGCGACCCCGAGCCCGAGGCCCAGGCCGAGCAGCACCCCGCGCACCCCGAACAGGGCGGCCGCCAGCGCCGCGACCCCCAGCGAGTGGTAGTCGGCCGCCGGCCCGGAGCCGATCCGGGCCGCGACCAGCACCACGACACCCAGGTCGGCCAGCAGCGCGAGGGTCGCCAGCCGCAGGTCGGCGGCGAGCGCGTCCCGGGTCAGGTACTCGGCCGCGGCCGGCAGCGCGGTCAGCCCGAGGGTGGCCAGCGCCGGGCCGAGCGCCTTGTCGGCCAGCTCGACCGGGGCGATCATCACCACGGCGAGCAGCCGGACGATCGCGATCAGGCCGACGGCGGAGGACACGGCGGCCAGCACCGGCGACCACGAGGGCCGGTCATCCGTACGACATCGTCCGGTCACCGACGTCACAGACAGAATCCTAACCACTCGGACCGTTTCGCCAACTCCGCACAGCCATTCGGACATCGTCGAGCGGCTACCGTGGCCGGGTGATCGACGACGGACTCCGCTTCCCGCCCGGCTTCACGTTCGGGACCGCCACCGCCGCATACCAGATCGAGGGTGCGGCCGCCGAAGACGGCCGCGGGCCGTCGGTGTGGGACACCTTCAGCCACACCTCCGGCACGGTACGCGACGGCGACACCGGCGACGTGGCCTGCGACTCCTACCACCGCCCGGACGAGGACGTGGCGCTGCTGCGCGGGCTGGGGGTCTCGGCGTACCGGTTCTCCATCTCCTGGTCCCGGGTGCTGCCCACCGGCGCCGGCCGGGTCAACCAGGCCGGGCTGGACTACTACCGCGGGCTGGTCGACCGGCTGCGGGACGCCGGCATCGAGCCGGCGCCCACGCTGTTCCACTGGGACACCCCGCAGGCGCTGCAGGACACCGGCGGCTGGATGTCCCGGGACACCGCGGCCCGGTTCGCCGACTACGCGACGGTCGTCGGCGAGGCGCTCGGTGACCGGGTCGGCCGCTGGATCACCCTCAACGAGCCGGTCGTCGTCCTGGCCAACGGGCACGTCGAGGGCACCCACGCCCCCGGCCTGCGGCTCGGTCTGGGAGCGTTCCCGGTCGCCCACCACCAGCTGCTCGGGCACGGCCTGGCCGTCGCCGCGCTGCGGGCGGCCTCCCCCGGGGTGCCGGTCGGCATCACCAACAACTACGGCCCGGTGCTGCCGGCCACGGACGCGCCGGCCGACGTCGAGGCGGCCGCCTTCCGGGACGCGGTGCACAACCTGCTGTTCACCGATCCGGTGCTGCTCGGCCGCTACCCGGCCGCGCTGGCCCACCTGGCCGAGGGCACCGAGGGTGACCTGGCCGCCATCTCGGTCCCGATCGACTTCCTCGGGGTCAACTACTACTTCCCGGAGATGGTCCGGGCCGACCCGGCCGACCCGCTGGGCAGCTCCGGGGTGGAGTGGCCGGACGCGCCGCGGACCGACTTCGGCTGGCCGGTGGTGCCGGCGGGCTTCACCACCACGCTGACCGGCCTGCGGGAGCGGTACGGCAACGCCCTGCCGCCGATCCACATCACCGAGAACGGCGCGGCGTACCCGGACGCCGTCGCGGCCGACGGCAGCGTGCCCGACCCGGACCGGGTGGCCTACCTCGACGGTCACCTCCGGGCGGTCCGCGCGGCGATGGACGCCGGGGTGGACGTCCGCGGCTACTACCTCTGGTCGCTGCTGGACAACTTCGAGTGGGCCGAGGGCTACTCGAAGCGGTTCGGCCTGGTGCACGTCGACTTCGACACCCTGGCCCGCACCCCCAAGCAGTCCTACGGGTGGTACCGGGACCTGATCCGGGCCCACCTGCCCTAGGGTCGGCATCCGTACGCCGTCCGGTGTATCGCGGCCGGCCGTACGGGCTCTTCCTGGGGTGAGCCGCTTCCTCGTCGCCGCGACCCCCGCCGCCGGGCACGTCAACCCGGGCCTGCCCATCGTGCGCGCCCTGACGGCCGCCGGGCACGACGTGCTGGTCAGCACCGGGCCGGCGTTCGAGGCGGCGGTGACCGCGGCCGGCGCCCGGTTCGTCCCGATGCCCGCCGGGACCTGGATCGACGCGGCCGAGCTGGACACCCTGTTCCCGGAGCGGGCCCGGCTGACCGGGGCCCGGCAGTTCCGCTTCGACCTGCGCACCTTCTTCACGGCGCCGGCCGGGGCGCAGGCGGCGCACCTGCTGTCCCTGCTGCCGGGGTTCCGGCCGGACGCCGTGGTCGCCGACACCGGCTTCGTCGGCGGCGGCCTGGTCGCCGAGGCCGCCGGCGTCCCGTTCGGGGTCTACGGCATCTCCGTCTTCCCGTACGCGTCCCGGGACGTGGCCCCGTTCGGCTCCGCGCTGCCGCCCCGGGCCGACCTGCCAGGGCGGGTGCGCAACCGGGTCCTCGGCGCCGCCCTGCGCCGGTACGTCTCCGGCCCGTCGGTCGCCGAGCTGAACCGGCAGCGGACCGTGGTCGGCCTGCCGCCCGGCCGCGCCACCGTCCTGGACTGGAACGACCGGACCGGGCTCTACCTGCAGCTGTCCCCGCCCGGCTTCGACTACCCGCGCTCGGACCTGCCCACGGTGGTGCACGAGATCGGGATGCCGGAGCCGCCGGTGCCGCCGGGCTGGACGCCGCCGCCGTGGTGGCGCGACCTCGCCGGCCGCCGGGTCGTCGTGGTCACCCAGGGCACCGTCGCCACCGACCCGGCGCTGCTGCTGCGGCCGGCGCTGGACGGGCTGGCCGGGCTGGACGTCCTGGTGGTGGCGCTCACCGGCGGGGCCGACCCGGCCAGCCTCGGGCCGCTGCCGCCCAACGCCCGGGCCGCGGCGTACGCGCCGTACGGGCCGCTGCTGCGGTCGGCGGCGATGATGGTCACCAACGGCGGGTTCGGCGGGGTGCAGCTGGCGGTCGCGGCCGGGCTGCCGCTCGTCGTCGCCGGCCGGACCGAGGACAAGGCCGAGGTCGCGGCCCGGGTGGCCTGGTCCGGGGTCGGCCTGGACCTGCGCACCCAGCGGCCGACGCCGGGCATGCTGGCCGCCGCGGCCCGCCAGGTGCTGGCGTCCCCGGTGCTGGCCCGCCGCTCGGCCGAGCTGGCCGCCCGCGCCCCGTCCGCGGACGCGCCGGCCCGGGCGGTCGCGCTGCTGGAGGAGCTGGCCCGTACCGGCGGCCCGGTGCACCGCTCCGCGTCCCCGACCCCCTCCCGGCACCGGGCCTGACGACCCTGGCGGCCGGTCTCCCCCATGGTCCTGCGCAGGCCGCACCCGGCGGCGGCCCGGTGCGACCGGGCGCCCGCCGGCCGGGCCGCCAGGCCGGCCGGGACCGGCGTGGATAGGGTCGAGGGGTGGCGGACAAGGGGCTCGACCGGCTGGTGTGGGTGGACTGCGAGATGACGGGCCTCGATCTGGGCCGGGACGCGCTGATCGAGATCGCGGCCCTGGTGACGGACTCCGAGCTGCGGATCCTCGACGAGGGCATCGACCTGGTGATCACCGCGCCGGGCGAGCTGCTGGACACCATGCAGCCGGTGGTGCAGGACATGCACGCGCACTCCGGGCTCACCGACGCGGTGCGCGTCTCCACGACGACCGTCGCCCAGGCCGAGCAGCTGGTGCTCGAGCACCTCCGCACGCACGTGCCGGACGCCCGTACGGTCCCGCTGTGCGGCAACTCGATCGCGACCGACCGGGCGTTCCTGGCCCGGGACATGCCGGAGCTGGACGGGTTCCTGCACTACCGGATGGTGGACGTCTCCTCGATCAAGGAGCTGTGCCGCCGGTGGTATCCGCGGGTCTACTTCTCCCAGCCGCAGAAGGGCCTGGCCCACCGCGCGCTCGCGGACATCAAGGAGAGCATCCGGGAGCTGCGGTACTACCGGGAGACCGTGTTCGTCCCGCTGCCCGGCCCGTCCAGCGAGCAGGCGCAGAAGGCGGCGGCGGAGGTGGTCGCCACCGACCCGGGCTGACCCGCTACTATTGCGGAGTTCGTTCGATGGTGGGTGTAGCTCAGCTGGTAGAGCACTGGGTTGTGATCCCAGGTGTCGCGGGTTCGAGCCCCGTCACTCACCCCATCCCTTCCGTGCGTGGGCGCGTCGGCGTCGTGGCCCGTCCGGCCCCGTCGGCCCCACCGCGGCCCGCCGGTAGCCCGGCCGGTCAGTTCTCCCACTGGCTCCACGGGATGGTCCAGTCCGGGACGTCCGTCTCCTTCGCGGTCAGCTTCACCGGCGTGCCGACCACGTCGACCACGTCGCCCGGCTGCGCGATGCGGAAGAACCAGGCCGCGTTGGCCGGCGACAGGTTGATGCAGCCGTGCGAGACGTTCTCCCGGCCCTGCTGGCGGACCGACCACGGCGCCGCGTGCACGAACTCGCCCGAGTTGGAGATGCGGGTGGCGTACTCCACCGGCGTCCGGTAGCCGCCCGCGTCCAGCGCCAGCCCGTACGTCGTGGAGTCCATCGTCATCCGCCGGCGCTTCTCGGTGACGACGTGCACGCCGGAGCGGGTGTAGCGGCCCTTGACCATCTTGCCCAGGCTGGCCGGGAAGGTCTTGGCCAGCTTGCCGTCGACGTAGACCTTCATCGTGTGTGTGCGGGCGTCAGCCACGCTCACGTGCGAGCGCCCGATGGTGAACTCGATGCGCCGGTCGGCGTTGTCGCTCCCGTACGACCCCGGGGCGAGGCGGATGCCGCGCAGGTCGGTGTCCAGGGCGACCTTCGTGCCCGCCGTCCAGTACTCCTTCGGGCGCCAGTGCACCTGGCGGTCGGAGAACCAGCGCCACGCGCCCTCGGTCGGCACCGACGTGCTGACCTTCATCCGCGCCAGCGCGGTCGCCCGGTCGGTCACCGGGTTGTCGAAGAACACCCGGATCGGCATGCCGACACCGACGGTGGTGCCGGTCAGCGGGGACACCGCCGGGAACACCGTCCGCGCCGCCGTCGCCGTGGTGAACGCGCTGGTCGCAGTGGCGGTCCGCCCGCCGGCGTCGGTCGCCTCCGCGGTCACCGTGTAGCGGGTGCCGAACTTCAGCTCGTCGGTGGACGTCCAGGTCATCCTGGCCGCGTCCATGGTGCCCCGGACCCCGCCGGACACCGCGACCCGGGACAGCGTGCCGCCGTCGGCCCGCACCGTGACCGGCTCCCCCGGCGGCACCGCCGCCGCGCCCGCCGCCGGGCTGACCGCGACCG
>CADCTP010000257.1:12774-38317 GCA_902805565.1 uncultured Mycobacteriales bacterium | reverse complement strand
GCCGGCCGAGGTGCCGGGCCCGGTGATCGCCTTCGACCCGGCGGGCGAGGACCTGCGGGGCGTACGGGTGCCGGACGGCGCGGTGCTGGCCTTCGGCTCCGAGCGGCACGGGCTGTCCGCGGCGGTCCGGGACCGGGCCGAGCGGCTGGTCGCGATCCCGATGCGGGAACGGGTCTCCTCGTACAACCTGGCGACCTCGGTGGCGGTCGCCCTCTACGCCTGGACCGCGGCCGGGCCGGTCACAGGGCCCGCCGCCGGAACGCCTCGGTGATCGTGCGGGCGGCGTTGCGCGGGACCAGCCGGGCCGCCACGGCCAGCGCCTTGTACTGCGCGCCCGGCACGCTGACCACCTTGCCGGCCCGGTGGTCGCGCAGCGCCGTCGCGGCCACGGCCGGGGCGTCCAGCCACATCAGGTCCGGCAGCTTGGACATGTCCAGCCCGGCCCGCTGGTGGAACTCGGTGTGCACGAACCCGGGCGCCACCGCCGACACGTGCACGCCGGTGCCGGTCAGCTGGCCGGCCAGCGACTCGGCGAACGCGGTCGCCCAGGCCTTGCTGGCGCCGTAGGAGCCGCGGGAGCCGGGCGCGAAGCCGGCCATCGAGGACACCACGATGATGTCGCCGCGGCCGCGCGGCACCATCGCGCCGAGCGCGGCGTGGCTGAGCCGGAGCACGGACGTGCAGTTCAGCGCGAGCATCCGCTCCTGGTCGGCCAGCGGGGTCTGCCAGAACCTCCCCTTCAGCCCCATCCCGGCGTTGTTGACCAGCAGGTCGACCGGCCGGTCCCGCTCGGCGAGCCGGTCCAGCACGGGCCGGGTCGCCTCGGCGTCGGTGAGGTCGGCGGGCAGCACCTCGACCGGCACGCCGTGGGCGGCGCGCAGCTCGGCGGCGACGGACTCCAGCCGGGCGGTGTCCCGGGCGACGAGGACCAGGCCGCTGCCCTCGGCGGCGAGCTGGCGGGCGAAGGCGGCTCCGATGCCGGCGGTCGCGCCGGTCACGAGGGCGGTGAGAGGCATCCGGACACCGTACGGCCCCGCCCGTTCAGCCCGTCCGGGTGACGTCCAGCCGGAAGCCGCGCTCCCGCAGCCGGTGGACCAGCGCGTCGCCGAGCGCGACCGCGGGCGTGCTCACCCCGGCCGGGCTGTCCAGCTCGTCCAGGGCCAGGCACAGCGCGCTCTGGCCGAACATCACCGCGGTCGCGCCGTACCCGGGGTCGCCCTCGGCGCCGACCGTGCAGACGTAGCGGGCGCCGGTGGTGGTCCGGGTGCTGATCTCGATCCGGAAGAAGCCCTCCCGCTGCAGCTTCTCCGACGGGCCGGTGCCCGGGGCCGGCAGCAACCGGTCCAGCACCAGCCGGGTCGGCCGGAACCGCAGCCCGACCGGCAGCGCGCCGACCCCGAGCGACACCGCCGCCGCGACCAGCGGGGCGGTCCGGCCGGTGCCGGTCCGGATCACCTCGCGGTAGCGGAACCGCCGGTCCTGCCCGCGCAGCGCGGCGCTGCGCCGCACCACCCGGGCGTTGTACGGCCCCAGCGGGTTCGGCGCCACCCACGCCCCGACCAGCGGGTCCCGGTACGGCCGCATCGGGTCGGTGTCCTCGCCCGTCCAGCTGCTCAGCGCGTACGGGTCCCGGGCGGCGGCCCGCAGCTCCGGATGCCCCGCCGTGTCGTCGATCTCGCCGCGCAGCGAGTCGATCGTGCCGCCGCTGAACCCGCCGCGGGCGTCCACCACGGCCAGCACGGTCTCGGCCGGCTCACCCTCGCCGTCCGCTGCGGCCCGCTGGTGCAGCAGCAGCACGCCCAGGTCGGAGGGCACCGAGTCGAAGCCGACGGAGTGCACGATCCGGGCGCCGCTGCGCCGGGCCGGCCCGTCGGCGACCCGGATGCTCTCCCGGGCGAACAGCGTCTCCCCGGTCAGGTCGCAGTAGGACGTGCCGGCGGCGGCGCACGCCTCGACCAGCGGCAGCCCGCGGGCGGCGTACGGGCCGACCGCGCTGGCCACCACCCGGGCCGAGCCGGCCAGGGCGGCGACGGAGTCCCGGTCGGCGGAGTCGGTCACCAGCAGCGGCCAGTCCACCCCCAGCTCGGCCGCGACCTTCTCCAGCCGCTGCCGGGACCGGCCGGACAGCGCGATCCGGGCGCCGCCGGCGTGCTCGGCCAGGTGCCGCGCGGTCAGCGCGCCGACGAATCCGCTGGCCCCGTGCAGGGCGATGTCGTGGGTCACCGGGCCTGCCTACCACGCCTCCGGCCACCCGGCGCGGCGCCGCCTCAGCGGACGGCGGCAGCACCCGCACACCGCGGCGGGCCGGGTGCCGGCCGGCACCCGGCCCGCTGCGGACCTCCTGACGGACGGACCTAGTAGCGCGGGCCCTTCATCCGGGCGAAGTACTCCTTCGCCGGCTTCCGCAGCAGGAACACGATGATCGCCACGTCGATGAGCAGCTGGATCACGCTCAGGCCCCGGGACAGCCCGGTGCCGTTGCCGAGCAGCCCGGCCAGGCCGCCGAGCACCCCGAGGGTGGCGAGCACCAGGGTGACGATGCGGGCCCAGTTCTTGCCCTTGCGCACCTGGATGGCGAGCAGGATGTAGAGCACCGCGAACACCAGGCCGAGGACCAGGGCGACCCCGAGGCCGACGTTGTACGCGGTGTCGACCTCCGCCGGGGTCAGCTCCGGGCTGGACTCCCGGATCGACTCGCGGAGCGAGTCGCCCGAGGTGAAGGCGAGGATCGTGCCGAGGATGCTGACGGCCACCCGGGCGAACATCAGCTGCACGGCGCGGATCACGTCGAGCGGGGCGGTCGGGGCCGGCTGGCCCGGCGGCTGCCCGAAGCCCGGCATGTTGCCGTAGTTGGGCCCGCCCGCGTACGGCTGCTGCTGCCCGTACTCCGGGGCGGCCGGGAAGCCCTGGTGGCTCTGCCCGGGCTGCCCGCCCTGCGGGTACTGCTGGCCGTAGTTCTGCGGGTACTGCTGCCCGTAGTCCTGGTTCTGCGGGTACTGCTGGCCGTAGTCCTGTGGTGGCGGGGCGGCCGGGAACCCGGGCTGATCGCCCGGCCTGTCCTCGGGTCGGCCCGGATCGTACGGCGTGCTCATCGCCCCTCCTGGGTCGCTCGTGTTCCCACTGCGCTGTCTGTCGGCTCCCGAGAGGGTCTGCCCTGCCGGGCCGGCACCGTACCGCTCCCGCATGACCTGGGACATCAGTTCCTCGCCGGACGGGACACGCCGCCGGGGCGAGCCGGGCCCGAAGGGTCAGGAGTGCACACTGTGGCCGTGTCGATCGCCCCTGACCCGACGCGGGCCGCGCCGGACGCCGGCTGGCCGCGGCAGAGCCGGGTCGCGACCGCGGCGCTGGTGACCGGGGTCGTGGCCCTCCCGCTCGGCCTGCTGGTCTATCCCGGCCTGGTGCTCGGCGTGGTGGCGATCGGCTGCGGGCTGGCCGGCCTGGTGGCCACCCGCGGCGGCCGGGCGTTCGGCCGGGGCCGGGCCGGGTTCGGGCTGGTCGCCGGCCTGGTCGCGGTGGCCATCGCCGCCTCGCTCGGCTGGCAGGGCCTCCGGACGATCCGCGACTGCGAGGACCGCCTCGGCCACCGCCCGGACCGCGCCGAGATCCGGGAGTGCATCCGCGCCGGCCTGTGACGCCGGCTCAGCCGGCCAGCGCGGTCCGGAGGAAGTCGACCAGCAGCCGGTCCACCGCGGCCGCGTGCGGGGTCTGCGGGGCCGGGTCGACGCCCGGCTCGTCGGCCAGCGCGTGCTCCATCCCCGGCACGGTGACCAGGGTCGAGCCGGGCAGCGCCGCGTGCAGCCGGGCGGCCGGCTCCAGGATCCCGTCCGGCGAGTCGTGCTCGCCGACCACCAGCAGCGTCGGCGCGGCCAGCTCCGCGGCCCGGGCGACGAAGTCCAGCCGCGCGGCGACCTCGTCGGAGGCCGGGCTCCAGTCGTACGTCACGCCGTACCGGCGGCCGTTGGCGGCGACCACCGGCCGCAGCTGGGTGACCGGGCTGACCAGCCCGATCGCGGCGACCGGGAGCCGGGTCGCCACCTCCTGGGCGACCAGCGACCCGATGGAGCCGCCGAACACCGCCAGCGGGCCGTCGCCGACCGTCGGGCGCAGCGCGGCCAGCGCCGCCGGGAACTCGTCGGCGGCGCCGAACACGGCCGGGCCGAACATCGCCAGCACCGCGTCGGCGTACCCGAGGGCCTCCGGGCCGCCCGCCGGGGCCCGGGCGCCGGTCAGCGGCAGGCCGAGGTAGACCCGCCAGGCGTCCAGCCCGTCCAGGGGCAGGGCGGCGGCCAGCGCGGTCTCGGTCCGCGGCGGGTCCATCAGGTGCCAGCCGACGACGACCGGCGCGGCCGGCCGCGGGGTGCGCGGCGGCAGCACGACGTACGGGACGCCGGCGGCGACTCCGGTTTCCATGACCCCTCCTCGGGACGACTAACTGTACGCTGTCCAGCTTAGCTGGACAGCGTACAGTTGTCGAGGTGAGAAGTCCTGGACAGCGGGCCGGCCTGACCCGCCCGGCCGTGCTCGCCGCCGCCCGCGCCGTGGTCGCCGAGGGCGGCGCCGACGCGCTGTCGATGCGCGCCCTGGCCCGCCGGCTGGAGGTGGCCCCCAACGCGCTCTACTCGCACGTCGCCGACAAGACCGACCTGCTCGACCAGTTGCTGGACGACCTGCTCGGCACCGTCGCCATCCCCACCGGCGGCGACCCCCGGGGCGCCGTCGAGGCCCTGATGACCAGCACGTACGAGACCCTGGTCGGCCATCCGGAGCTGGTCGGGCTCTTCCTGGCCCGGCAGGGCGCCCGCGGCCCGAACGCCGTACGGCTCGGTGAGGTGCTGGACGCCGGGCTCGCCGCGGTCGGCGTCCCGGACGTCCCGGCGGCGCGCCGGGTGCTCATCATCCACGCCATCGGCTTCGCCGCGTTCGACGCCGGCGACGTCCTCCCGGCCGGCGCGACCGCGCACAGCTTCACCCGGAGCCTGCGCTGGCTGCTGGACGGCATGACCCCCGGCTGACCGGGCGGCCGGTCAGGACACCGGCCGCCGGCGGGACGGCGCGCGGTAGCGGGTGTCCCGGCGGAAGAACGCCTGTGCGCGCAGCCGGAACAGCAGCACCACGATCGCCACGTCGAGCAGCAGGCCGGCGACGTCGGACACCCGGACGAGCGCCGGCTGGTCGGTCGCCAGCCGCAGCAGCCCGAAGAGGATGCCGATGCCGGCGAAGACCAGCGTGACGGTCCGGGCCCAGGGCGTGCCCCGGCGCACCCGGGCCGCCAGCCACAGCCAGCCGACGGCGAAGAGCACCCCGAAGAAGACGGCGGAGAGGAACGCGCTGTCCACCGCCTGGTCGATCTCGGCCGCGGTCGCCCGCGGCCGTATCTCGCGGAAGTAGTCGCGCAGCGTGTCGCCCATGAACAGCGCGGCGACGGAGCCGAGGACCGCCAGGGCGACCTGGGCCACCATCGCCGCCCAGGCCCAGGTGACCTCCGTCGGCCGCTCCCGCTCCTCGATGCCGTACGGGCCGGTCGTCGTCATGTCCCCCCTTGCGCACTCTGTCCCCAGTCGGGACACCGTTGCGAAGGAACACTCTACCCGAACCAGGACAGAACTGGACATCGGTCGCCCGGACACCGCGGGGCGCGGCCGGGGCCCGACGCGGCAGCCGAAAGCCCCCACCCGGACGGGTGGGGGCCGTCGAACGGTGGGGACGGTCAGGCCGCGACGGCCGCCGCCGGGCGGACCGACAGCCCGCTGCGGTCGTCCAGGACGTCGACCACCACCGTGTCGCCGTCCCGGATCTCCCCGGACAGCAGCGCCTTGGCCAGCCGGTCGCCGATCGCCGACTGCACCAGCCGGCGCAGCGGCCGGGCCCCGAACACCGGGTCGAACCCGGTCAGCGCCAGCCACTCCTGCGCCCCGTCGGTGACCTCCAGGGTCAGCCGGCGCGCCGCGAGCCGCCGGGCCAGCGCCCGGACCTGGATCCCGACGATCCGGGACAGCTCGTCGGTGCTCAGCGCGTCGAACACGACGATGTCGTCCAGCCGGTTGAGGAACTCCGGCTTGAAGTGCTGGCGGACCACCGACAGCACCGCGTCCCGCTTCGACCCCTCCGGCAGCGTCGGGTCCGCGATGAGCTGCGAGCCCAGGTTGGAGGTGAGGACCAGGATCGCGTTCCGGAAGTCCACGGTCCGGCCCTGGCCGTCGGTCAGCCGGCCGTCGTCCAGCACCTGCAGCAGCACGTCGAAGACGTCCTGGTGGGCCTTCTCCACCTCGTCCAGCAGCACCACGCTGTACGGCCGGCGCCGCACCGCCTCGGTGAGCTGGCCGCCCTGCTCGTAGCCGACGTACCCGGGCGGGGCACCGACCAGGCGGGCGACGGAGTGCTTCTCGCCGTACTCGCTCATGTCGATGCGGACGATCGCCCGCTCGTCGTCGAACAGGAAGTCGGCCAGCGCCTTGGCCAGCTCGGTCTTGCCGACGCCGGTCGGGCCGAGGAACAGGAACGAGCCGGTGGGCCGGTCCGGGTCGGACACGCCGGCGCGGGCCCGGCGCACCGCGTCGGACACCGCGACCACCGCGGTCCGCTGCCCGACCACCCGGGCGGCGAGCTCGTCCTCCATCCGCAGCAGCTTGGCGGTCTCGCCCTCCAGCAGCCGGCCGGCCGGGATCCCGGTCCAGGCCGCGACCACGTCGGCCACGTCGTCCGGGCCGACCTGCTCCTTGACCATGGCCGAGGTCTCCGCCTCGGCGGCGTCGGACGCGGCGGCGAGGTCCTTCTCCACGGCCGGGATCTGGCCGTAGAGCAGCTGGGAGGCGGTGGTGAGGTCGCCCTCCCGCTGCGCCCGCTCGACCTGGCCGCGCAGGTCGTCGAGCTGCTTCTTCAGCTCGCCGACCCGGTTGAGGCCGGACTTCTCCCGCTCCCACCGGGCGGTCAGCGCGGACAGCTGCTCCTGCCGGTCGGCCAGGTCGCGGCGCAGCCGCTCCAGCCGCTCCTTGCTGGCCTCGTCGGACTCGCCCTGCAGCGCCAGCTCCTCCATCCGGAGCCGGTCCACCGAGCGCTGCAGCTCGTCGATCTCCACCGGCCGGGAGTCGATCTCCATCCGGAGCCGGGACGCGGCCTCGTCGACGAGGTCGATCGCCTTGTCCGGCAGGAACCGGGCGGTGATGTAGCGGTCGGACAGCGTCGCCGCGGCGACCAGCGCGGAGTCGGCGATCTGCACCTGGTGGTGCGCCTCGTACCGGCCCTTCAGGCCGCGCAGGATGCCGATGGTGTCCTCGACGCTCGGCTCGCCGACCAGCACCTGCTGGAAGCGGCGCTCCAGCGCCGGGTCCTTCTCGATGCGCCGGCGGTACTCGTCCAGCGTGGTCGCGCCGACCATCCGCAGCTCGCCGCGGGCCAGCATCGGCTTGAGCATGTTGCCGGCGTCCATCGACCCCTCGGCGGCACCGGCGCCGACGACGGTGTGCAGCTCGTCGATGAACGTGACGACCTGCCCGTTCGACTCCTTGATGTCGTTGAGGACGGCCTTGAGCCGCTCCTCGAACTCGCCGCGGTACTTCGCGCCGGCCACCATCGCGCCCAGGTCCAGCGCCACCAGCCGCTTGTCCCGCAGCGACTCCGGCACGTCGCCGGCCACGATCCGCTGGGCCAGGCCCTCGACGACCGCCGTCTTGCCGACCCCCGGCTCGCCGATGAGCACCGGGTTGTTCTTCGTACGCCGGCTCAGCACCTGCACGACCCGCCGGATCTCGGTGTCCCGGCCGATGACCGGGTCGAGCTTGCCGTCGCGGGCGGCGGCGGTGAGGTCGACGCCGTACTTCTCCAGCGCCTGGTACGTCCCCTCCGGGTCGGCCGAGGTCACCCGGGCCGATCCGCGGACCTGCGAGAACGCGCCGAGCAGGGCGTCCGGGGTGGCGCCGTGCCGGGCCAGCAGGCCGGCGACCGGGCCGCCGTCGGAGGCCAGCCCGACCAGCAGGTGCTCGGTGGAGAGGTACTCGTCGCCGAGGCCCTCGGCCTGCTTGGCCGCGGCGGTCACCACGCGGTGCAGGTCCCGGCCGAACTGCGGCGCGGACAGGGTCGCGCCGGACGCGCTCGGCAGCCGGGCGGTCAGCGCGCGGTTCTCGGCCGCGAGGTCGGTGAGGTCCGCGCCCACCGCGCGCAGCAGCGGGGCCGCGGTGCCGTCGGCCTGCTCCAGCAGGGCCGACAGCAGGTGCGTCGGCTCGGTCGAGGGGTTGCCCCGGTCGACGGACTGCCGGACGGCGGCCGACAGCGCCTCCTGGCTCTTGGTGGTGAGCTTGTTCGCTTCCATCTACTCCTGCTCCCGTGTTCGTGCGCTACGGGTTCCAACCAGGGTGAAGTTGAGTCTGTTCCGCTCAACTCTGGCGACGGCGGGCCGGCTTCCACACCACGAGCGCCGTGGAGGGCCCGCGGGCCTGCTCCAGCTCGGTCATCAGCGCGTCGACCTGCTTCTGGAGCAGGCCGACCTCCTGCTCCAGCGCGATGATCCGCTTGATCCCGGCGAGGTTGACGCCCTCCTCCTGGGACAGCCGCTGCACCTCGCGGAGCATCGCCACGTCCCGGGCCGAGTAGCGCCGACCCCCGCCGGGGGTCCGGCTCGGGTTGACCAACCCGAGCCGGTCGTACTGCCGGAGCGTCTGCGCGTGCATCCCGGCCAGCTGCGCCGCCACCGAGATCACGAAGACCGGCGCGTCCTCGGGGAACGGGTGCTCACGCACGGCCGTCCACCACCGCGGTGATGTGCGGCCGCGGGTCGTCGGGCTGGGCGGCGGCGTACTTCTCCAGCGCCTCCCGGGCGTCCGCCGGCAGGTTCTTCGGCACCGCGACCTCGGTCGTGACGAGCAGGTCGCCGGCACCGCCGGTCCGCCGGGGCACCCCCCGGCCGCGGACCCGGAAGGTCCGCCCGGACGACGTCCCGGCCGGGATCTTCAGCGTGACCGCGCCGTCCATCGTCGGCACCCGCACGGTCGTGCCGAGCGCGGCCTCCGGGAAGGTGACCGGCAGGGTCAGCGTGAGGTCGTCGCCCTTGCGGCCGAAGATGTCGTGCTGGCGGACGTGCACCCGGACGAACAGGTCGCCGGGCGGGCCGCCCCGCTGTCCCGGCACGCCCTTGCCGGCGAGCCGGATCCGCTGCCCGTCCGACACCCCGGCCGGGATCTTCACCGTGATGGTCCGGGTCTGGGTGGTCACCCCGGTGCCGCGGCAGTCCGGGCACGGGTCGTCGATGACCGAGCCCGTCCCGCGGCACTCCCGGCACGGCTCGCTGAACCCGAACGCGCCCTGGTTGCGGTTGACCAGGCCGACCCCGAGACAGATCGGGCACTGCCGCGGCGCGGTGCCCGGCCGGGCCCCGTCACCGCCGCAGGTCGTGCAGCTGGCCGGGCTGGCCAGCTGCAACGGCACCGTCACGCCCTGCACGGACTCCGGGAACTCGAGGGTCACCTCGGTCTCCACGTCCGCGCCCCGGCCGGCCGCCTGGGTGCCGCCGCGGCCGGGCCGGGCCGGCCCGCCGCGGCCACCGGCGCCGAACAGGCCGCCGAACAGGTCACCCAGCCCGCCGGCCGCGCCCGGGTTGGCCCGGGCGCCGGCCTGGCCGAACAGGTCGTTCAGGTCGAACGTCGTGCCGCCGCCGGGACCCGGGCGGAACCCGCCGCCCGGCATCCCGCCCGCCCCGAACAGCGACCGGGCCTCGTCGTACTCGCGCCGGCGGGACTCGTCCGACAGCACGCCGTACGCCTCGGAGACCTCCTTGAAGCGCGCCTCGGCCCTGGCGTCCCCGGGGTTGGTGTCCGGGTGCAGCTCGCGGGCGAGCTTGCGGTACGCCTTCTTGATGTCGGCCGAGGAGGCGTCCTTGGCGACGCCCAGGGCCTTGTAGTAGTCCTTCTCCAGGAAGTCCTTCGTGCTCACCGGGCGCCCCCTCTCCTACTCGGACTTCGTGTCGTCATCGCCGAACCACTCGGCCGGCGGCCCGGCGGGGGGCGCGTCGCCGGAGGGCTCGGCCACCGCGACCAGCGGCACCCGCAGCAACCGGTCGCCGAGCCGGTAGCCCCGGCGCAGCACCGCCACGCAGGTCGGCTCGGTGACGTCCGGGCTGGTCTGGTGGGCCACCGCCTCGTGCAGGGTCGGGTCGAACCGCTCGCCCGCCTCCCCGTACGGCTGGAGGCCCAGCTTCTCCAGCGTGGTCTCCAGCTGGTCGGCCACGGCCTTGAACGCGCCGGTCAGGTCGCCGTGCTGGCGGGCCCGGTCGACGTCGTCGAGCACCGGCAGCAGCGCGGCCAGCACGGCCCCGGTCGCCGTCTCGACCATCGCCGCCCGGTCCCGGTCGACCCGCTTGCGGTAGTTCGCGTACTCCGCGGTCACCCGCTGCAGGTCCGCCGTGCGCTCCTCGAGCTCACGCTTGGCCACCTCGACCTCCTCCGCCGACGCCCCACCTGCTGCCGGCGTCGGTCCCTCGGCGACCCCGGCACCGGCCGGTCCGGCCGGCGCCCCGGGGGCGGGCGTGCTGCCCGCCCCCGGGGTGGCCTGCGCGCGGACCGCGCCGGTGTCCGGGTCGATGCGGCGCCGGTCGTTCACCACGACCCGCGGCTGCTCCTCACCGGACCGCTCGGTCACTTCCGCTCCTCACCCGGCTCGTCGACGATCTCGGCGTCGACGACGTCGTCGGTGTCGTCGCCCGCGGCCTGCCGCGCACCGGTGGTGTCGCCGGTCGGGTCGGTGAACTGCTGGTCACCGGCCGGGGCGCCCGCCTGCTGCTGTGCGTACATCGCGCCGCCGGCCTCCTGCGAGAGGCGGGAGACCTTCTCCTGCGCGGCCTTGATCGCGTTGAGGTCGCTGCCGCCCAGGGCCGAGCGCAGGTCGCCCAGCGCCTCGGTCAGCTCGGTGCGCTTGTCCTCGGGCAGCTTGTCGCCGTTCTCGGCGAGGAACTTCTCGGTCTGGTACTGCAGGGACTCCGAGGTGTTGCGGGTCTCGGCCTCCTCGCGGCGGCGCTTGTCCTCCTCGGCGTGCTCCTCGGCGTCGCGCATCATCCGCTCGATGTCGTCCTTCGGCAGCGCGGAGCCGCCGGTGATCGTCATCGCCTGCTGCTTGCCGGTCGCGGTGTCCTTGGCCGAGACGTGCACGATGCCGTTGGCGTCGATGTCGAAGGTGACCTCGATCTGCGGCACGCCACGCGGCGCCGGCGGCAGCCCGGTCAGCTCGAACATGCCGAGCTTCTTGTTGTACGCCGCCATCTCGCGCTCGCCCTGGTACACCTGGATCTGCACCGACGGCTGGTTGTCGTCCGCCGTGGTGAAGACCTCCGACCGCTTGGTCGGGATGGTGGTGTTGCGCTCGACCAGCTTGGTCATCACGCCGCCCTTGGTCTCGATGCCCAGGGACAGCGGGGTGACGTCGAGCAGCAGGACGTCCTTGACCTCGCCCTTGAGCACGCCGGCCTGCAGGGCGGCGCCCACGGCCACGACCTCGTCCGGGTTGACGCCCTTGTTGGGCTCCCGGCCGCCGGTCAGCTCGCGGACGACGTCGGTGACCGCCGGCATCCGGGTGGAGCCGCCGACCAGCACGACGTGGTCGATCTTGGAGACGTCCATCTTGGCGTCCCGGACCACCTGCTGGAACGGGCCCTTGACCCGGTCGAGCAGGCTCTGGGTCAGCCGCTGGAACTCCGCCCGGGTCAGGGTCAGGTCCAGGTGCAGCGGACCGTCCGCGCCGGCGGTGATGTACGGCAGGTTGATCGAGGTCGACTGCGCGCCGGACAGCTCGATCTTCGCCTTCTCCGCGGCCTCCTGCAGCCGCTGCATCGCCATCTTGTCCTTGGACAGGTCGATGCCGTTCTGGGCGTTGAAGGTGCGCACCAGGTGGGCCACGATCGCCTGGTCCCAGTCGTCGCCGCCGAGGTGGTTGTCACCGGCGGTCGCGCGGACCTGGATCAGGCCCTCCTCGATCTCCAGCAGGGAGACGTCGAAGGTGCCGCCGCCGAGGTCGAAGACCAGGATGGTCTGCTCCTTGGCCCCCTTGTCCAGCCCGTACGCCAGGGCGGCCGCGGTCGGCTCGTTGATGATGCGCAGCACGTTGAGGCCCGCGATCGCGCCGGCCTCCTTGGTGGCCTGCCGCTGCGCGTCCTCGAAGTACGCCGGGACGGTGATCACCGCGTCGGTGACCTCCTCGCCCAGGTACGCCTCCGCGTCCCGCTTGAGCTTCTGCAGCACGCGGGCGCTGATCTCCTGCGGGGTGTAGTTCTTGCCGTCGATCTCGGTCTTCCAGTCCGTGCCGACGTGCCGCTTGACCGACCGGACGGTCCGGTCGACGTTCGTCACCGCCTGCCGCTTGGCGACCTCACCGACGAGGACCTCGCCGTTCTTGGCGAAGGCGACCACGGACGGAGTGGTCCGCGAGCCCTCCGCGTTGGCGATGACCGTGGGCTCGCCGCCCTCCAGGACGGCCACCACCGAGTTGGTCGTGCCGAGGTCGATGCCGACCGCTCGTGCCATTATTGGGTCCCTTCCGAGATACGTGCGGGTGGATCAGCAAGTCTGAGTCTAACCGACTCAAGACTTCTGACACCTCCAACGGGGGGTCCACCGGCGATGTTCCCGGTCGGGAGCGGCAACACGAATCCCGTCCCGACCGGTGCGTCGGTGCGGTCGTCGGCCGCCCGGGCGGCGCGCGCCGGGGGTCGTCGCTCCGGGAGGATGGCGGCGGAGCCGTCGCCGACCATCCGGGAGGACCCAGTGCAGGTCCAGGTACGCCATCAGCCGTCGTTCGCCGTCGCCCGCTGCCTGCTGGCGCCCGGGGAGCCGCTGCGGGTCGAGTCCGGCGCGATGCTCGCCACGTCCTGGGGCGTGCAGATCGAGGCGTCCGTGCAGGGCGGCCTGCTCAAGGGGCTGAAGCGGGCGGCACTGGGGGGCGAGTCGCTGTTCGTCACCACGTACACGGCGCCGCAGGGCGGCGGCTGGGTCGACGTGGCGGCCAACCTGCCCGGGGACATCGTCACGGTGGGGATCACCCCGCAGGCGCCGTTCTTCATCACCCGCGGCTGCTGGATCGCCAACTCGCACGGGGTGGAGATCGAGACCCGCTTCGCCGGCGCGCAGAACCTGTTCGGCGGCGAGGGCGGCTTCGTCATCCAGGCCAGCGGTGAGGGCGACGTGGTCCTCGGCGCGTACGGCGCGGTGGACACCCTGGAGCTGGCCCCCGGCGAGGCGGTCACGGTCGACTCCGGCCACGTCGTCGCGTACGACGCGTCCGTGCAGTCCCGGCTGCGCCGGGCCGTGGAGGGCCGCTCGCTGCAGTCGATGAAGTCCGGCGAGGGCTTCGTCTTCGACTTCGCCGGCCCCGGCCGCGTCATGATCCAGGCCCGCAACCCCCGCGCCCTCATCTCCTGGCTCACCGCCGAACTCCCCTTCTCCCGCGGCTGACCCACGCGGGAGGGAGGATCGGGGTCCGGCGCCGCGGCCGCACTCGGCCCCCGCCCGAGGACGACACCATGTGACCTTCATCACAGGCGACGCGGGAGAATCCCACGAGCGCCTTCCGTCTTCTGGGCATGCGCAGCGAGATTTTCTCCAATGCCGAGCAGCAGGTCGCCGCCCCGGGCTTCGTCCTGCAGAACTCGAAGATGCTCAAGGCCACCGTGAACGGCGAGTTCTTCGCCCGCCGCGGCGGGATGGTGGCGTACCAGGGCAACGTCCGGTTCGAGTACCAGGGCGCGACCAGCGGCTCCGGCTCGATGAAGGACAAGCTCATGCGGGCGGCGAAGAGCGCCCTCACCGGCGAGGGCGTGCCGCTGATGCGGGTCAGCGGCCAGGGCGAGGTCTTCCTGGCCGACGACGCCTCGGACGTGTTCATCATCGACCTGGACGGGTCGGACGCCCTGTCGATCAACGGGCGCAACGTGCTGGCCTTCGAGTCGACCCTCGGCTACGACATCAAGATGGTCGGCAACGCCGGGGCGCTGGCCGGCGCCGGCCTGTTCAACACGGTCCTGCACGGCACCGGCCGGGTGGCGATCACCTCGCGCGGCACGCCGGTGGTGCTGCAGACCAACCAGCCCACCTTCGTGGACCCGAACGCGGCGATCTGCTGGTCGGCGAACCTCAGCGTGCAACTGGTCCAGTCCGAGGGGATGGGCGCGCTGTTCGGCCGGGCCTCCGGCGAGCAGTACCAGATGAACTTCGCCGGCCCGGGCTTCGTCGTGGTCCAGCCCTCGGAGAACATGGGCGGCATCGGTGCCCAGCAGGCCGGCGCCCAGCAGAGCGAGCAGGGCCCCGGCGGCATGCTCGGCCAGTTCCTCGGCGGCCGCTGACCGTCCCGGCGCCCGCCGGCGCGCGGCGGGCCTGTGCCCGGTCCGCGCGCCGGCGGGCTGCGGACCTGTGCGCGATCTCCCCGCCGCCCTCGGCCTGACGTCCCCGGCGACCCGCGGCCGTGGGACGTGGCGCCCGTTCAGCGCCGCGCCGGCGGACGCATGGGCGCACGGCCGGCCGTGGCAGGCTGGTGGCGTCACCGGCCGGGACGCGCCTGTAGTTACCGGCGAGTAGACTCCGTGCGGTCCGGTGCCGTACCCGAGGAGGACCCGTGCTCGTGCGCCTGGCGATCGGCCTGCTGCTCACGGTCGTCGCGTTCGCGGTGGCCGGTCGGCGCGTGCTGTGGCTGAGCAAGCTCATCCGCGCCGGCCAACCCGCGCCGGGTCGACTGGACGGCGCCCCGGCGCGCCTGAAGGCCGAGCTGAGCGAGGTCCTCGGTCAGCGCAAGCTGTTGAAGTGGTCGGTCCCCGGGGTCGCGCACTTCCTCACGTTCTGGGGCTTCATCATCCTGGGGCTGACGATCGTCGAAGCCTGGGGCGGGCTGTTCGACAAGGACTTCCACATCCCGCTGATCGGCCGCTGGCGGGCCGTCGGGTTCCTGGAGGACTTCTTCGCCGTCGCGGTGCTGGCCGGCCTGGCCGCCTTCGCGCTGATCCGGCTGCGCAACGCCCCGGCCCGGCTGGACCGCAAGTCCCGCTTCTACGGCTCGCACACCCGGGCCGCCTGGGTGATCCTCGGGATGATCTCCCTGGTCGTCATCACCCTGCTGCTCTACCGGGCCGCGCAGGTCAACACCGGCGTCTTCCCGTTCGGGGAGTCGAAGTGGGCGTTCGCGTCCTGGGGGCTCGCCAAGCTGCTGCACCCGCTGGGCGAGGACGCCAACGAGATCATCGAGCACGTCTTCCTGCTCGGGAACGTGGCGGTGATCCTCGGGTTCCTCGTCCTGGTCGTCTACTCCAAGCACCTGCACATCGCGCTGGCCCCGATCAACGTCGGCGCCAAGCGGGTGCCGGACGGCCTCGGCGCGCTGCTCCCGGTCACCGACGCCAAGGGCGTCCCGGTGGACTTCTCCGACCCGGAGAACCTCGACGAGGACCAGGCCTTCGGCCGCGGCAAGATCGAGGACTTCACCTGGAAGGGCATGCTCGACTTCGCGACCTGCACCGAGTGCGGTCGCTGCCAGTCGCAGTGCCCGGCCTGGAACACCGGCAAGCCGCTGTCGCCGAAGCTCGTGATCATGGACCTGCGGGACCACCTGTTCGCCAAGGCGCCGTACATCCTGGCCCAGGGCGGTGACGGCGCGAGCGCGGACACCAAGGCGCTCACCGGCATCGAGGAGGCCGGCGACGAGAGCACCGACCGGGCCGGCAAGGACCACGCGCACGGACACGTCCCGGAGTCCGGGTTCGGCCGGGTGCCCGGGTCCGGCCCGGCGCAGAACGAGCGCCCGCTGGTCGGCACGGCCGAGGAGCTCGGCGTCATCGACCCGGACGTGCTGTGGTCCTGCACGATGTGCGGCGCCTGCGTCGAGCAGTGCCCGGTCGACATCGAGCACGTCGACCACATCGTGGACATGCGCCGCTACCAGGTGCTGGTGGAGTCCTCGTTCCCGTCCGAGGCCGGCGTGATGCTGCGCAACATCGAGAACAAGGGCAACCCCTGGGGGCTGTCCGAGCGGGCCCGCGAGGAGTGGACCGACGGGCTCGACTTCGAGGTCCGCCGGGTCGAGGCGGGGGAGCCGATCCCGGACGAGGTGGAATACCTCTTCTGGGTCGGCTGCGCCGGCGCCCTGGAGGACCGGTCGAAGAAGGTCACCAAGGCGTTCGCGGAGCTGCTGCACACCGCCGGGGTGGAGTTCGCGATCCTGGGCCAGGGGGAGAGCTGCACCGGCGACCCGGCCCGCCGGCTGGGCAACGAGTTCCTGTTCCAGATGCAGGCCCAGCAGAACGTCGAGACGCTGAACTCGATCGGCGCCAAGAAGATCGTCGCCACCTGCCCGCACTGCTTCAACACGCTGGCCAACGAGTACCCGCAGAACGGCGGGAACTACGAGGTCGTGCACCACACCCAGCTGCTCGGCCGGCTGGTCGAGGAGGGCCGGCTCACCCCGGTCAAGCCGATCGACCAGCTCGTGACCTACCACGACCCGTGCTACCTGGGCCGGCACAACAAGGTCTACACGCCGCCCCGCGAGGTCCTGTCCTCCGTCCCCGGCCTGCGCCAGCAGGAGATGCACCGGTGCAAGGAGCGCGGCTTCTGCTGCGGCGCCGGCGGTGCCCGGATGTGGATGGAGGAGAAGATCGGCAAGCGGATCAACGTCGAGCGGGTGGACGAGGCGCTGGCCCTGGACCCGGACGTGGTCTCGACCGCCTGCCCGTACTGCATGGTCATGCTGTCCGACGCGGTGAACGAGAAGAAGCAGTCCGGCGCGGCCCGCGAGGACGTCGAGGTGCTGGACGTGGCGCAGATCCTGCGCCGCTCGCTGGCCACCCCGGCCCCGCAGCCGGTGGCAGACTGAGCACATGGTGATGATGCCGTCCCCCGAGCCGAAGGGGACGGCCCAGCAACGGGAGCGGGCCCGCTTCGCCCGGGACGTCGGGGACGAGGCGGGGCTGGCCTGGGCGCACGAGCCGCGGCGCCGGCGGAACAAGCTGACCATCGGCTCCGCGATCGCGCTCGGCGCGTTCCTCGTGCTCGGGGGGCTGCCGCTGCTGCTCGCCGACGGCGACGGCCAGCTGGTACGGGTGGACTGCGCCCGGCCGGGGGTCGCGGCCGGCCCCAGCCGCATCGACCCGGGCGGCGACTTCGCCTGGCAGGCCGCCGGTCCCGAGACCGGCCCGTACGTGGTGACGCTGGACGCCGCCGAGGTGACCGGACCGGCGCAGGGGCCGGTGACCACCGCCGGCCGCGTGCTGGCCGGGCCCACCGCGCTGACCGGCTGTCGTACGAAGCAGACCGTCGTCGACGGCCCCACCGCCGAGGGCACCCACGAGATCGCGCTGTTCCGGCGGACCGGATCGGGATGGGAACGGGTCGCGGTGGCCGTCGTCGACGTGTCTTAGCAGGTCACAGTCGGATTGACGCTTGCGGCATGCAATGCCGGATGCGAGGGTGACGGCACTCCGCTCACCCCGTCAAGGAGCGTTCATGCCCTCACGCACTCCGAAGGCGAGGCTGCTGGGCCTCGCCGCCGGCGTGGTGGTGCTGCCCGGTCTGGTCCTCGTGACCGCCGGCGGCGCCTCCGCCGCACCCGGGTCGCCCACCGGCGCGCGACCCGTACCAGTCCCGGCCGACTACAAGGCCGCCGGCCTCGACAAGGCCGGCTCCCTCGCCCCCGCCCTCAAGGGTGCCAAGGGCACGGTGACCGTCTCCGTGGCCCTGTCCACCAAGCCCGTCGCGGCCACGGTCACCGAGGACTCGCTGCGCACCGGCGCACTGCCGACGAAGGCCACGCAGCAGTCCCGGACCAGCGCGGTCAAGACCCAGCAGAACCAGGTCATCGGCAAGGCCCGGCAGCTCGGCGCCAAGGCGCTCGGCCGGGCCAGCAAGGCCGCCAACGTGGTCGCGCTGTCCATCCCCGCCACCCAGCTCCCCGCGCTGAGCAGGATCCCCGGCGTCGTGTCGGTGAAGCCGGTCGGCAAGTACGAGACCCAGGCCGACCCGGGCGGCTCCGGCAGCCTGGCCCAGGCCGCCGAGTACCTGCAGGCCACCGGCGCGTACGCGCAGGGCTACGACGGCACCGGCATCTCCGTCGCGGTGCTGGACTCGGGCATCGACTTCACCCACGAGTACCTCGGCGGCCCGGGCACGGTCGCGGCCTACGAGGCCTGCTACGCGGGCCGCGACGCCGCCGTCGCCGGCGAGTGCGCGGCGCTGTTCGGCCCGACCGCCCCCAAGGTCAAGGGCGGCTTCGACTTCGTCGGTGAGACCTGGCCGAACACTCCCGAGGCCCCGGACCCGAACCCGATCGACTTCGAGGGCCACGGCACCCACGTCGCCGACATCATCGGCGGCCGCAGCGCCGACGGCACCCACAAGGGCATCGCCCCGGGCGTCGACCTGTACGCGGTGAAGGTCTGCTCCGCGGTCTCCAGCTCGTGCTCCGGCATCGCGCTGATCCAGGCCGTCGACTACGTGCTCGACCCGAACGGCGACGGCGACATCTCCGACGCCCTCGACATCATGAACCTGTCCCTGGGCAGCGCATTCGGCCAGGAGCAGGACGACCTGACCGTCGCCGTGGACAACGCGGTGCGCGCCGGTGTCGTCGCCGTCACCTCCGCGGGCAACAACGCCGACCGGCCGTTCATCGTCGGCTCCCCGTCCACCGCCGCCCGGGCGATCAGCGTGGCGCAGACCGCACTGCCGGACGACAAGCTCTACACGATCGCGACCGACAAGGGTCTGACGATCCGCAACTCCAAGCTGCAGTCCTGGTCGCCGGCCCCGACCTCGGTGATCACCGCCCCGATCGCGCAGCCGGGCGGCACGCTCGAGGGCTGCAACCCGGCGGACTTCGCGAACTTCCCGGCCGGCGCGCACGCGCTGGTCAAGCGGGGCGCCTGCAACGCCTCGCAGAAGGCGCAGAACGCCCAGGCCGCCGGTGCCGTCTCGGTGATCATCTGGAACAACGTCCCGGGTGACCCGCCGGACTTCTCCTTCGGCGGCGGCCCCGAGGTCACCATCCCGACCCTGACCATCTCCTTCGCCAACGGCACCGCGGCCTCCGCGGCGGTGGCGGCCGGCCCGGTCACCGGGACGATCGACCCGGCGGCGACCACCTCGCTGACCAACACCGTGGTGGGCACCTCCAGCCGGGGCCTGGCCATCTCCGGCCTGCGGGTCAAGCCGGACATCGGTGCCCCGGGCGCCTGGCTGTCGGCCGAGGTCGGCACCGGCAACGGGCAGACCAACTTCGGCGGCACCTCGGGCGCGGCCCCGGTCGTGTCCGGCGCAGCCGCGCTGCTGCTGGACAAGTTCCCGCGGCTGTCCCCGGCGCTGGTGAAGTCGCGGCTGCTCAACGCCGCGAGCACCGGCAACCGGACCCCGGACGCCGAGGCGAACCTCTACGCCAGCCCGATCTCCCGGGTCGGCGCGGGCGAGGTGCGCATCGCCCCGGCCCTGAACAACACCGGCGTGCTGATCAACCGGCAGCCGGGCGCCGGCAACATCGGCCTGGGCCTGCCCCACCTGACCAGGACGACGACGTACCGGCAGACGGTGACGATCCGCAACACCGGGACGTCGGCCAAGACCTACCTGCTGTCGCCCGAGTTCCGCGACCCGGCCGACAGGGCCACCGGCGCGGTCACGGTGCGGGCGCCGGCGTCGGTGCGGGTCGGTGCCCGGGACCGCCGGGACGTCACGATCACCTTCACGATCAACCCGGCCAAGCTGCCGCAGTGGCCGTTCACCCGCTCCGCCGGCTTCACCGGCGGCGGTGCCGAACTGAACGCGCCGGAGTTCGACGGCTACCTGAAGGCGATCTCCACCGACGAGACGCTCCACCTCGGCTGGACGGTGCTGCCGCACCGCTCCGCCGACGTGACGGCCGACCGCACGGTCCGGCCGGGTCAGCAGATCACCCTGACCAACCGGTCGCGGGTCCTGGACGGTTCGGTCGACGTGTTCGGCCTGACCGGCACCAGCCCGAGGCTGCCGAAGGCGACCCCGGGCTCGCCGGGTTCGCCGGGCTCCAACGCCGCGGTCATCGACCTCGCGGCCGCGGGCGTCCGGGACGACGTCGCCACCGACCTCGTCCAGTTCGCGGTGGTGGGTCAGCAGCGGCAGACCACCCCGCTGTACCCGGCGGGCTACGAGATCGACGTCGACACCGACCGCGACGGCACCGTGGACTACGCGGTGTTCCAGCAGGAGGCGATCGGCACCGGCTCGTCCGGTGAGAGCCTGGTGTACGTCCTGAACGTCGCCACCGGCGAGAGCTCGGCGTTCTTCTACACCATCGCCGACTTCGACTCCTCGACCCAGGTCCTCTCCGCGCCGCTGTCGGCGCTGGGCCTGAGCCGCGGCGAGACGTTCGACTTCTCGGTGCTGGCGTTCGACAACTACTTCTCCGGCCGGGTCACCGACGTGATCGAGGGTCAGACCTGGACCGTCGGGTCGGCGAAGTACGCCCTGTCCGGCAACGCGGACAGCCTGGTCGTCCCGGCCAACGGCCGGATCCGGGTCACCGTCACGCAGAACGCCGGCGTGACCTCCACCCAGACCGGGATGCTGTTCCTCTACGGCGACGCGGCGCGGACCGACGCGCAGGCCGTGACCGTGCGGGGCTAGTCCCTCCACGGCCCTGACGGCGGGGGTCCGGTCCTTCGGGACCGGGCCCCCGCTGCCGTGTGCGGGCCTCCGGGCCGGGCGACCGATGCCGAATCGATACGGACAGGTGTGCCGTTTTCTGCGGAACCTGTGACAGCGACCCACCGATTGTGAAAGATGAATGGCATCCGGCGCCCTGTCGCAAGGACGCCTTCCCCCGTCACGGAGGTACCCGTACGTGACCCAATTCCCCCGCAGGGCCAAGCAGGCCCTGGCCGCTGCCGCCGCGACCGGCCTCGCCGTCGGCGCGCTGGCTGTCGGCGGTGCCACACCAGCCGGCGCCGCACCGCCGGCCGAGACCGGACCACCCAAGGTCTCCGGCAAGGACATCCTCGGCGCCCACGACCGTGAGCTCCTCGCCCAGGCCGAGGCCAAGGGCCAGAAGCGGGTCACCATCCTGGTGGCCACCCAGAAGGGCCAGGCCGCCGCCGTCGGCGCGGCCCTGGCGAAGCTCGGCGCCACCGTCGGCAACCGCGTCGACGAGGTCGGCTACGTCCGGGCCAGCGTGCCCACCGCCTCGGTGCTGCGCGCCGCGTCCGTGCCCGGCATCGCCGCGGTCGACCTCAACGAGTCGATCCGCCGGCCGGACCCGGACCTGACCTCGGGCTCCCGGGCGGCGGCCGCCGCACCGCAGGCCGCCCTGCTGCCGGGGCCGGGGGCCGACACCCCGGCCGCCAACCCGTACATGCCGACGAACGAGACCGGCGCGGTCGCGTTCAAGCAGCAGAACCCCGACTGGGACGGCCGGGGGGTGACCATCGGCATCCTCGACTCGGGCGTCGACCTGGACAACCCGGCGCTGCAGACCACCAGCACCGGCGAGCGCAAGATCGTCGACTGGGTGACCGCCACCGACCCGGTCCTCGACGGGGACGCGACCTGGCGGCCCATGCTCACCGCGGTCACCGGCCCGACCTTCACGTACGCGGGCGGCACCTGGACCGCGCCGGCCGGCACCTGGCGGGTCAACCGCTTCAACGAGGCGATCACCGCGGCCAGCGAGCCGGGCGGCGACGTCAACCGGGACGGCGACACCACCGACCTCTTCGGCGTCCTGTACGACCCGGCCAGCCACGACATCCGGGTGGACGTCAACCAGAACCGCGACTTCACCGACGACGCCGTGATGCGGCCGTACCGGGAGCGCTTCGACGTCGGCCACTTCGGCACCGACAACCCGGCGACCGCGGTGCGGGACCAGATGCCGTTCACCGTCGAGTTCCGCGAGGACGTCGACACCACCCCGATCGGCGGCCCCGGCCTCGTCGACTACGTCAACATCGGCATCATCGAGGACGCGCACGGCTCGCACGTCGCCGGCATCAGCGCCGCCAACGACATGCTGGGCAACCCGGTCTTCGACGGCGCGGCGCCGGGCGCGAAGCTCGTGTCCTCCCGCGCCTGCGTGTGGGGCGGCGGCTGCACCACGGCCGCCACCACCGACGGCATGGTCGACCTGGTCGTGAACCGCGGCGTGAACGTGGTCAACATGTCCATCGGCGGCCTGCCGGCGCTGAACGACGGCAACAACGCCCGGGCCGAGCTCTACAACCGGCTCATCCGCGACTACGGCGTGCAGATCTTCCTCTCGGCCGGCAACTCCGGCCCGGGGACGAACACGATCGGCGACCCCGCGGTCGCGACGGACGCCGTCGCGTCGGCCTCCAGCATCAGCAAGGAGACCTGGCTCGCGAACTACGGCTCGGTCACCCGCCAGCCGATGCAGCTGCACAACTTCTCCTCGCGGGGACCGCGGGAGGACGGCGGCCTGAAGCCGAACATCTCGGCGCCGGGCTCCGCGCTGTCCACCACCCCGCTGTGGCAGGCCGGCTCGCCGGTCGCCGAGGCCGGCTACTCGCTGGCCCCGGGCCTGCAGATGATCAACGGCACGTCGATGGCCTCCCCGCAGTCGGCGGGCGCCGCGGCGCTGCTGCTGTCGGCGGCCAAGGCCACCAACCGGGCGGTCGCCCCGGCGCAGCTGCGCCGGGCGATCTACAGCTCGGCGAAGTGGATCCCCAACGTGGAGGCGCACGGGCAGGGCAACGGCCTGTTCAACGTGCCGGGGGCCTGGTCCCTGCTGGCCAAGGGCGTGAAGCTGCAGAACTACACGGTCAGCGCCCCGGTCTGCACGCCGCTGTCGGACTTCCTGGCGACGCCGGGCAAGGGCACCGGCATCTACAACCGGTGCGCGGCCGACGCGGGCGGGCACAAGCCGGGCCAGCTCAAGTCGTACAAGGTGACGGTCACCCGGACCAGCGGCCCGGCGTACGCCGTGGCGCACCGGGTGCAGTGGCGCGGCAACGACGGCACGTTCCTCACCACGCCGCTGGTGCTGCTCCCGCTGAACAAGGCGGTCACCATCCCGGTGCTGGCCCGGCCGTCGGCCGGCGTGCACAGCGCGATCATGCGGATCGACGACCCGCTGACCCCGACCGTCGACTCGGAGACGATGAACGTCGTCGTCGCCTCGACCACCCCCGCGGCGCCGGCGTACGCCGTCTCCCGGCAGGGCACGGTCGACCGGAACCTCACCAAGTCCTACTTCGTCACCGTGCCGGAGGGCGCGGCGGCGCTGCAGGTGAACCTGTCCGGCCTCGCGGCCGACTCGCAGACCCGGTTCATCGCGTTCAACCCGTGGGGCATCCCGGTGGACAGCACGTCCAGCCTCGGGTGCTACGCGAACTTCTCCGACCCGGCGGCCTGCAACCCGACGTCGCGGTCCTACCAGAACCCGCTGCCCGGCGTGTGGGAGCTCGAGGTGGAGTCGCGGCGCACCTCGCCGCTGCTGGAGAACCCGTTCCAGCTGACCGCCCGGATCCAGGGCGTCACCGTCAGCCCGGCGGTCCTCGAGCTGCCCAGCGTGACGGCGGGGGTCCCGACCCCGGTCAGCTGGACGCTGACCAACGCCTACGGGCCGGTCACCGTGCAGGGCCGGGGCGGGCCGCTCGGCAGCTCGTTCAGCACCCGGCAGTCCATCGCCACCGGTGAGACGGACACCTACACGCTGGAGGTGCCCGAGGGCGCCACCCAGCTCGACGTCACCATCGGCAACACCAGCGACCCGGGTGCCGACCTGGACCTGGTCGTCTACCGGGACGGCGTCGAGGTCGGCAGTGACGCCGACGGCGACTCCGAGGAGCGGGTGTCGCTGACCAACCCGCCGGCGGGCACGTACACCGCCGAGGTCATCGGCTTCGACGTGCCGGCGGGCACCACCGAGTACGACTACCGGGACGTGTTCTTCTCCCCGGCGCTCGGCGCGGTCGAGGTCCCGGACACGTCCGTGACGCTGGCCAGCGGTGCGACCGTCACGATCAGCGGATCGGTCACGGCCCGGGCGACCCCGGCCGCCGGCCGGCAGCTGTTCGGTGAGATGACCGTCGTCACCGACGAGGGCGCCGTCGTCGGCCGCGGCGCCGTCCGGATCGGGTCGGTCACCCCGGCCTGATCACCCCGCACCACCACGGAGCCCGTCCCCCTCGGGGGGCGGGCTCCGTGCCGTCAGGCCGGCTCGACGGACTCCACCACGAACGGCGTCCCCTGCTGCGCGGTCGTCAGCAGGTTCGGCTGCGGCCGGCCGGTGACCCGCACGGCGCGGCCGCCGGCGAGCAGCTCGCGCGGGCCGCCCACCAGCAGGTAGCCACCGAGCAGCAGGCTGCCGCGCTCCACCCCCGGCTGCACCACGCCGGTCAGGGTGCGCCGCCGGCCCGACACCGGCAGGTCGTCCGGGTACTCGTCGGTGTTCATCCCGGTCAGCCGGTGGACCAGCGGCGGAAGTTCACCCAGGACCGGGACGGGGTCGGGCCGCGCTGGCCCTGGTAGCGGGAGCCGTACCGCTCCGAGCCGTACGGGTGCTCGGCCGGGCTGGACAGCGCGAACAGGCACAGCTGCCCGATCTTCATCCCCGGGTGCAGGATGATCGGCAGCGTCGCCACGTTCGACAGCTCCAGCGTGATGTGCCCGGTGAAGCCCGGGTCGATGAACCCCGCGGTGCTGTGGGTGAGCAGCCCCAGCCGGCCCAGGCTCGACTTGCCCTCCAGCCGCCCCGCCAGGTCGTCGGGCAGCGTCACGACCTCCAGCGTCGACCCCAGCACGAACTCGCCGGGATGCAGCACGAACGGGTCGTCGCCCTTCGGCTCCATCAGCGTGGTCAGGTCGTCCTGCTGCCGCGCCGGGTCGATGTGCGTGTACTGCTGGTTGTTGAACACCCGGAACCACCGGTCCAGCCGCACGTCGATGCTGGACGGCTGCAGCAGGCTCGGCTCGTACGGCTCCAGCCGCAGCCGCCCCGCCTCCAGCTGCGCCACGATGTCCCGGTCCGACAGCAGCACTAGATCGCCTCCAGGGCCTTGACTTGCCGCTTCAACGCCACCTGCCGGTAGGACCCGGTGACCAGCTCGCCGACCTCGTCCCAGTCCGGCTCGGCCGCGGTCAGGTCCAGCGCCAGCCAGCCGGACGGCCCGTAGTACGCCGGCACGTAGAACCGCCCGTCCGCCATCAGCGCCTCCCGCTCCTCCAGCTCCTCCGGCTTGAAGACCAGCCCGTACGGATGGGCGTCGTCCCCCGAGAAGATCGCGAAGATCTTCCCCTTCGGCCCGGCCCGGAACGTCGGCCGCCCCCACGACTCGATCTCCACCGCGTCCGGCAGCCCCAGGCACACCCGCCGCACGTCGGCCAGGTACGGATCGTCGTCGGAGTACATCCTCGGGTGCGGCACCCGGGCAGCCTACGACGCTGGTAAGCTCCCAGGCGCAGCGTCGCGGGTGTAGTTCAATGGCAGAACATCAGCTTCCCAAGCTGACAGTGAGGGTTCGATTCCCTTCACCCGCTCTCCAAACTTCCCGCAGGTGAGCGACGCGCGCCACCATTCCGAGCACTCTCCCGAACACGTGTCG
>CADCTP010000257.1:12381-12764 GCA_902805565.1 uncultured Mycobacteriales bacterium | reverse complement strand
CCGTAACTCTCGCGTGCCCGTTACGTGCCCGATGGCCCGTCCTGGCCCGACGCCCTGATGACGCTATCCATGGCCGCCGCTATCGCCTCGTCCGCCTCCCGGCTCGCGTGCTGGTAGCGGATCGCCGCCGCCGTGCTGTCGTGCCCGATGCGTTGCATGAGGTCCCGCAGCGACGCCCCGGTTTGCGCCGCCAGGGTGGCGCCAGTGTGCCGCAGATCGTGAAAGGTCAGTCCCGGCACACCGACCGCCTCCACCGCGGCCTTCCAGCCGACCAGGCCGTTGAAGTTGCTGCGCCGCAGCGCCCTTCCCTGCGGCCCGGTGAACACGAGCGCCTCCCGGTCCGGGCCGACGTACTCGGCCAAGTGCTCGACCAGTCGCGCGAC
>CADCTP010000257.1:0-12371 GCA_902805565.1 uncultured Mycobacteriales bacterium | reverse complement strand
AGCGTCAGCATCTTCGTCAAGATTGCGCGCTGGCGGGTCCCGGAGGACACGGGCGCCGAGCGCCAGCAGCCCGTAGCGCCAACGCCTGTCCCGTACCTGGTCGTCGTCGAGGTACGCCGCCCGCATCCGGCGCGGAATGCCGCCCCCCGCCAGCAGCCGGCTCACCCCGCGCGCGACGAAAGGTGCTGCGGCGCGGCGCCCCGGCCAGCCAGGTCTCCGAGTGATCCGCGCGAGCCCGCCGGACGAGATCGTGTTTGGCGTCGCTGTCGGTCATGCTGGACGGGTGATCGCCCGCATGCTGACGTCGGCCCGACTGCTGCCGCTGCGGTGGTGGCTCGCCTACGCGGCGTACGTGGTGGGAATGGTGGTCATCGCTCTGGTCTGGTTCCCGAGCATGTTGACCTTCGGGATCGTGTGGGTGGTCGGGTACCTGCTCGTCACTCTCGCTCATCCGGATGCGACCCGACGCGGGCGCAAGGACCCGCGCTCCCGGCGCCCGGCCGGGTAATCCGACCGCACCTCCGCGGGACATGCCGGCCGCTGGCGCTCTGGTCCTGCGGCAGTGCCCGCAGGAACGAAGTATGCCCATGGCGCCGGACGTGCACCGCCCGGCAGGCTGGAACTCGGCCACCTCGGCACAAGATCGACCAGCTCGCCAGGATTGTGCGGTTCACTGCTCTGCTAGGTGATAATCGGGTATGCGGAGACTTCCGGTGTGGTGGCGGTTCCTGCTGGTCGCGTCCGTGATCCTGACTGTCGCCGGCGCCGTCCTGATCTTCACCGGTCCGGTGCTGCCCGGCGCGATCCTGCTGATCGCCGCGCAGCCCATCAACGTGGTCACCGCGATGAGCAGGCGTGCTGTCTCTCCCCGGCCACCTCGGCACCCCACGCCCACCTGAGTAGCCCAACCGCATGAGCCTGCTGTGCCGCGTTCCCGAGCTGCCAGCCGACGCCGCGCCGCTGCTGAGCCGGCCATACTGGTCGGGTGCGGACCACCTACCGCTTCTGGATCACCTACCTGTTCCTGGGTCTGTTCTTCGCCGCCCAGGTGCCGTTCCTGATCCGGGATGCGGAGTGGCTCCGCGCCGGCCTGCTGACCGCGGGAGCGGCGGTCTTCCTGACGATCGGCGTCGTCCGTACCCGCCGCTGGCTGCACGGTCGCGCCGAGCACCCGGGCCAGTAGCCGGTGGCTCGCGTCAGCCGCCGTCCGGTGTGGCGGACTGGATCATCGGCAGCCCCACGGTCACGAACAGGTAGATGAACAGCCCGATCCCGGCGAAGACGAGCAAGAAGATCAGCACCATGAACACGGCCATCACGGTGGCGAAGACCTTGGCGACCGGACCGGGGAGGGACCCGGCGCCCGGGTGGTAGCCGCGGTACCTGGCCCTCGACATCGCGTCGTGGTGCTGCGCCAGCATGCGTCGGTGCGACTCCTCCGACCACTTGGTCACGGCGCGCCTCCCTGTTGCGTGCTGAGGCGTCAATGGTGGTGGTCGGTGGGGCTTCCTGTCCATACATGCGGTACAGGACGCTTGCCCGGATTCGGCGCCGACGAGCCCGTCCGGAGATTTAAGAGGCCCCGGCACCGCCCGTCACGGTGCCGGGGCCTCGTCCCCCCCGGGAGTGGCTACGCCCCCAGACGCAGCCGCGCAGTTCGGTCTGTGGGACCTCGGCGGCGCCGGCGTGGACTTCTCAGCACGTGGCCTCCTCGGTCCGGGTCGTACGGTCCGGCCCTGCGGCCGGCAGGAGCGGTGCTCCTGTTGATCCGACCACCCACCCGACCGGTCATGACGGCATTCGTGCGACCGGCGACGGTCGGTGATGGATTCCGGCGCCCACAACCCGATGACGGAACGTTGTGATCACAGAGCACCGCGTGTTCTACTTCCGGCGAGTGACGCACCTGAGCTACTGGCTACTCCCGTCGGCCGGTCGGCGTCGACGCCGACCAGTGCAATCTCCGTGCCTCCGACCGGATCGGCGTCCCGCACGTTCCTCGCATCCCGGGTAGGTCCTGGTGAACAAACTTCTCGCCGCACCGCTCCTCGCGGGCGCCGTCACGGCGCTCGCCCTCGTCCCCACCGGCTCGGCCGGCGCCGCGCCGGGCGCCACCGGCCGCTACATCGTCGTGCTCGCCGACGGGGTCGCCCCCGAGGCGGCCGCCACCCAGGCCCGCGGGCTCGGTGCCGCGGTCACGCACGTCTACGGGCACGCCCTCAAGGGCTACTCGGCGACCATGACCGAGGCCGCGGCCAAGCGGCTGGCCGCGGACCCCCGGGTCGCCTCGGTCGGTCCGGACGGCACGGCCTCGATCTCCGCGCAGGCCCTGCCGACGGGCATCGACCGGGTCGACGCCGAGCTGAGCCCGACCGCGCGGATCAACGGCGTGGACGAGCGGGTGAACGTCGATGTCGCGGTCATCGACACCGGCGTCGACCTCGACCACCCGGACCTCAACGTGTACACCGCCGGCGCGAAGAACTGCTCGACCGGCCGCAGCGCGGACGACGGCAACGGGCACGGCACCCACGTCGCCGGCACCGTCGGCGCGCTGGACAACGCGGTCGGCGCGGTCGGCGTCGCGCCGGGCGCCCGGATCTGGCCGGTGCGGGTGCTGAACAACCAGGGCTCCGGCGCCTGGTCGGACATCATCTGCGGCATCGACTACGTGACCGCGCACGCGGCCGAGATCGAGGTCGCCAACATGAGCCTCGGCGGCACCGGCACCGACGACGGCAACTGCGGCCGCACCAACAACGACACGCTGCACCAGGCGATCTGCCGCTCGGTGGCCGCGGGCGTGACGTACGCGGTGGCAGCGGGCAACGAGACCGACAACGCCGCCGCGCACGTGCCGGCCGCGTACGACGAGGTGATCACGGTCAGCGCGCTGGCCGACTTCAACGGCCAGCCGGGCGGCGGCGCCGCGGCGACCTGCCGGGCCGACGTCGACGACACCTTCGCCGACTTCTCCAACTACGGCGCCGACGTCGACCTCATCGCGCCGGGCGTCTGCATCTACTCCACCTGGAAGGGCGCCGGCTACAACTCCATCTCGGGCACCTCGATGGCGTCGCCGCACGTCGCCGGTGGGGCTGCGCTCTACAAGGCCACCCACCCGACGGCGGGCCCGGCGGCGGTGAAGTCGGCGCTGCAGGCGGCCGGGACCACCAACTGGACCTGGCCGTCGGAGGACCCGGACGGCATCCAGGAGAAGCTGCTCAACGTCGCGGCCTTCTGACGGTCAGTCCCGACCGGGAACGGCGGAGGGCCGGACCGAGAAGTCGGTCCGGCCCTCCTGCGACGGCCCCCGGCCGCCGGTAAAACTACGCGCGGGCGGTGCCGCCGTGGTGGGCGTCGACGCGGTCGGCGTCGTCGCCCTCGGTCTCCTTGGCGAACAGGCCGGAGCCGGCCGCCCAGAGCAGGCCACCGAGCAGCGCGAGGTAGACGCCGAGCTGCGGCGACAGGTCGCCACCGGTCTCGGACACGCCCGGCGCGTCGATGAGGTAGGACAGCGCGAGCAGGGTCGCGGCGATGCCGGCGGCCATGGAGGTCAGGGTCAGGCCGCGGTGCTGGCGGCGGTGGGCGCGGGTCATCGCGTAGAGCAGGGCGGCGGCGAGACCGAGGCCCAGGTAGGCGACGAACGGGATCAGGCTGTCGGCCTCGTAGCCGGTGATCGAGCGGTCGTCGACCCCCGCGGCGGGGACGTCGACGGACAGCCAGTCGAGGAACACCGCGATGGTGAACAGCGCGATCCCCGCCATCGCGACGTACGCCCCCATGGGGTTCGCGCGCCGGACGTGGGTGACTGGTGTTCCTTCGGAGTAGTTGGACATGACCCGGGGCTACCCGTCCGTGATCTTGACAATCCTGCCTGCCGGCACGGATCTGTGCGGGATGACCGGCCGACCTGTCCGGTTTTGCCCCGGCCCGGGAACGGGAACAGAGCCGGCATGACGGAGAAGGCGTACGGGCCGTGGGCCGGCGGGATGCTGCTCGGCGTGGTGTTCGGGTTGCTGGTGTTCAACGGCGACCTGATCGTCGGGTTGATCTTCGGGGTGGCGATCGGGCTCGCGTTGGGCGCCGGAGCCGCAGTGGTGTGGCGGAACCGGACCGCGCCGTCCGCGCCGGCGCGGCACCGGGCCGGCGGATGAGCTGAGCGGCGAGGTGCGAAGCTCGACACCATGACCGAACGGAACGTGCTCGGCGGGGATCTCCAGGAGTGCGGCTCGGATCCGCTGACCGGCTTCTACCGGGACGGCTGCTGCACGTCCGGCCCGGAGGACCTCGGCAACCACACGGTCTGCGCGGTGGTGACCGCCGAGTTCCTGGAGTTCCAGCGGCAGGTCGGCAACGACCTGGTCACCCCGCGCCCGGAGTACGGCTTCGCCGGCCTGACCCCGGGCGACCGCTGGTGCGTGGTCGCCGCGCGCTGGCTGCAGGCGTACCGGGCGGGGGTGGCGGCGCCGGTGGTGCTGGCCGCGACGAACGCCCGGGCGATGGAGGTCGTCCCGCTGACCGCGCTGCGCGAGCACGCGGTCGACGTCCCGGCCGACCCCGGCTCCCTGACCTGACCTGACCGGTCGCGCCGGCCTTGTGCGGCCGACCCCAGCTCCCCGGCCGACCCCGGGCTCCGGCCGGCCCGGGCTCCCCGGCCGGTCCGGGTCACAGGCCGAGGTCGACCCGGCCCGGGAACTGGTCGAACACGGTGACGTGGTCGAACGTCCGGGCCCGGTACGGGATCCGCTGCCGGTCCAGCGCGGCCCGGATCCGCTCGGTCGAGCCGTCCAGCCCGGAGCCGACGTACACCGGGCGGGCCGCGGCGTCGACGGCCCGCTGCGCCCGCGGGAACCGGACCACCCCGCCGACGGTGGCGACGACCAGCCGGTCACCGGCGACGTACTGCAGCGGGGTGGCCGTCCAGTAGTTGGCGTAGACGTACGGCTGGCCCTCGGCGACCAGCACGTCGGCCGCCGCGGCCAGCGCCCCGTCCCGCTCGGCGAGCGTCGGGGAGGTCGGCAGCCGGGTGAAGAAGCCGGCGCACAGCACCGCGGACAGCACGACCACCGCCACCGCCGGCAGCAGCCGGCGGAACAGCGCGGCCACCCCGATCGCCAGCAGCGGGTACGTCACCAGCAGGTAGCGCGGGGTGCCCGTGTACCAGGTGCTGTTGGACAGGGCGTAGAGCACGGCGACCACCGGCGGCACCGCGAGCAGCAGGTCGGCCGGCCGCCGACCGCCGGCCCCGGTCCGCCGCACCACCGCGAGGGCGTACGCGGCGGCCAGGCCGGCGACCGCGAGGACCTGCAGCGGCAGCCACAGGCCGCCGTCGGCGTGGGCGTAGGTGACCCCGACGTACTCGCGGAGGATCGGCTCGACCAGGTTGCCCAGCCGCTGCGGGATCGTGCTGTCCTCGGCCGGCTCGGGCGGGATCGGCAGCGTCCGGTGCAGCGCCAGCCAGCCCAGCAGGGGAGCCGCACCGACGACGGTGCCGGCGGCGAGCCGGCCCCACCGGCCGCGGTCCCGACCGAGGTCGGGCAGCAGCCAGCCGAGCACCGGGACCAGCACGTACAGCGCGGTCGGCGAGGTCCAGACGCCCAGGCCGGCGACCAGGCCGGTGAGCAGCCACTGCCGGCGCAGTGCGCAGTACACCGCGGCGATGCTGAGGAACTGGCCGGCGGCGTAGAAGCCGAGCGAGGTCACCGACCCGATGAGGTTGAACCACGGTCCCACCGCGTAGAGCACCGCGGCGAGCACCGGCCGGACCGGGTCGTCGAACAGCCGGCCGGCGACCAGGTACGTCAGCGCGCAGGTCGCCATGGCCAGCGCCACCAGCGGCAGCCGCAGGGTGACCGGGTTCTCCGGCAGCCGCAGCACCAGGTACGCCGCCGCCTCCAGGTACTGCTCCAGCGTGCCGCCGTAGTCCTGGCCGGCGTAGAAGACGTACGGCCGGCCGGCGAGGATCTCCCGGACCATGATCCCGGTGGTGGCCTCGTCCGCGTTGAACTGGGCCACCGGGGAGAGCAGATACCACAGCCGCAGCACCCCGGCGAGGAGCACGGCCAGCCCGACCGGGACCAGCGCGGCCCGCCCGGTGGCGGTCCGGCCGGGCGCGGCGGCGGCGGGTCCGGTCACTCGACCGGGAGGACCAGCCGCCGCAGCAGCCGGTCGGCGTCGGCGTCCGGGTCGGTGGTGAGGCCGGTGTGCACCGGGCCGGGCTGCACGACCGTGCTGCGCGGCGCGGTCAGCCAGCGGAACCGCTTACCGAGGTCCTCCCGGGCGGGCGGGCCGGACGCCGGCTCGCCGCCGCAGATGTCCGCCGCGGCCTGCAGCGCCCGGCGTACCACGGCCGGGTCGGCCCCCGGGTCCAGCGCGGCCAGCCGGGCGTCGTCCAGCCAGATCCGGGAGCCGAGGTAGTCCAGCGGCCGGCAGTAGAGCAGCACGCCGGCGTTCATCGACTCGCCGCGGTCGACCCGCGGGACGACCTGCAGCAGCGCGTACTCGTAGACGTGGTTCATGGGCCGGCCAGGAAGCGGGGGCGGGCGCGCCGCGCCGGGGTGCGGTCCGCGTCGCCGACCGCGGCCGCCGCGACCAGCGGCGGCACCCACTGCGGCCGGGCCGCGACCCGGGCCAGCAACCGGCTCGCGTACGCCGCCCGCACCGCGTCGGGCGAGTCGAACCCCGGCTCGCCGACCAGCCACTCGTCCGGCACGTCGCCCACCGCCGACCCGACGGCGGCCGGGGTGACCAGCGGGGCCAGCGCCGCGTCGGCGGCGGTCACGTCCGGCCGGCAGCCGATCAGCACGTGGTCGCGGGCGTCGTACGGCCGGGCGGCCCAGGAGTCCGCGGTCGCCCAGTTGTGCTGGAAGGTCAGCGTCGCCCCGTGGTCGATCAGGTACGGCCGGCCGTGCCAGTGCAGCATGTTGGGGTTGCGCCAGCTGCGGTCGACGTTGCCGACCAGCGCGTCGAACCACAGCACCCGCCCGGCCGGCCCCGGCTCCACCGCGAACGCCGCCGGGTCCAGGTCGAACGCGCCGGGCAGGTAGTCCATCCCGAGGTTGCGCCCGCCGCTGGCCCGCAGCAGGTCCTGCACCTCCTGGTCCGGCTCGCCGGCGGCCAGGGCCGGGTCCACCTCGACGGTGACCAGGTCCGGCACCGGCAGGCCCAGCGCGCGGGCCAGCCGGCCGACGATCACCTCGGCGACCAGCGTCTTGCGGCCCTGCCCGGCGCCGCGGAACTTCACCACGTACGTGCCGAGGTCGTCGGCCTCCATCAGCCCGGGCAGCGAGCCGCCCTCGCGCAGCGGCACCACGTACCGCGTGGCGGTGACCTCGGTCAGCACGTCACTCGTCGTCGGGGGCGGCGTGGTCCGGCACGCCCGGGGTGGGGTCGCGCGTGAGGTCGATCAGCGGGCGGTCCCCGGCGTCGTCGGGCGCCAGGTGTTTCGGGCCGTCGGGCTCGGTCGACTCCGGATCGGTCATGGGCGGACCCTAACAACCGCGTCGGACCGCCGGGGTCAGCGGTTCACCATTGCGGCCAGGAAGACCTTGCCGATGTCCGCCGGGTTGCGGGCGACGTACGTCCGGGCGCCGACGGCCGCCGCCGCCTTGTTCAGCGAGCCGACGTCGGCGTCCGAGCCGTACGCGATGAGGATGACCGTGACCGGCTTGTCGGCGCTGCGGGACGCCCGCAGCTTGGCCACCAGCTGCGGCAGCGACAGCCCGGCGCGGTCCTCGTTCTTGCCGTCGGTCATCACCACGAGGATGTTCTGCTGGTCGGCCCGCCACAGCCGGGTGATCTCCCGGTAGCCGGCGTCGATGGTGTCGTAGAGGCCGGTGGCGCCGACCGGCCGCATCGCGTTGACCGCGCCGATCACCGCGGCCCGCTGGTCGGCCGCACCCAGCTTGGTGCCCAGCGGACGGCCCGGGACCAGCCGCCGGTAGTCCTTCGACCCGGCCAGCTCGGAGGAGAACTCCCACAGCTCCAGCCGGGACTGCGCGTTGAACAGCCGGACCGCCTGCGCGGCCGCCTGCTGGAAGACCGCCAGCTTGCTCACCGGCAGCCCGGGGGCCTGCTCGGCCATCGAGCCGGAGGTGTCGATCGCGGCCAGCACGTTCGCCGGCCGGCGCAGCGCCCGCCAGCGCACCAGCGCCTGCGCGGCCTGCGCGCCCGCCGGCAGTGGCCGGGTCGGGTACGCCTTGGCGACGGTGTCCGCGCCGCCGGCGGTGGTCACCGGGATCTCCGTCGCCGAGCGGTCCCGGTCCCGGAAGCCCGCCCGGCCGTACGCGGCCCGGCCGGCGCTGCCCAGCGCGAAGTCGGCGAACGCCTGCGCGACCTGGCGGCGCTGCGGGGTGACCCACTCGCCGCGCAGCAGCAGGAACGGGTGGTCGGCGTCGGCCACCCCGTCGGCCGGGTAGACCGGCACCAGCTGCGACGACTCGGCCCGCGCGTTGTGGTCGAGCACCATCTGCTCGGTGGCCGGGAACGCCGAGACCGGGCCCTTGCCGCCGGTCCGGGCCAACAGGTCGGTCTCGGCGCCGTGGACGCCGACCGAGCGCTCGAGCCGCAGCTCGTTCGGCACCTCCTCCGGGCCGATGGCGCCGTTCTTGTCGGCGTCGGCGACGGCGAGCAGGGTGTGCAGCGCGGCGGTGGACCTCGTCGGGTCGCCCATGCCGACCACGAACCGGCCCCAGTCCGGGTGGCCGTACCGGCCCCAGGTCGGGTCCTCGCTGAGCCCGCCGAGCACCGCCCGCCAGCTGAGCTTCTGCTGCGGCCAGCCGAGCGCGCTCGCCCGCTCGCGGGGCACCGCCATGACCACCGGGGTGGCCGCCAGGCCCAGGCCGTTCGGCGGGAGGGCGGCGGCTGCCTCGGGACGGCCGGCGGCGAGCCCGGCCCAGACCGCGGACTCCGGCGCCCACGCGTCCGGCCGGCCCGCCGGGGCGTCCGTGCCGAGCTGGGAGGCGACGGTGGCCGAGTCGGCCGGGACGACCTGCACCGAGGCGCAGGCACCGTCCACCCGGGGCTGCTCCAGGGACCACTCCGCGGCGACCCGCTTCAGCACGTCGGCGTGGTCCGGGGCGGCGACCACGGTCGCCGTGGCCTGCGGGCCGTCGCACGCCGAGCGCCCGGCCAGGTGCGCGGGGAACATCGTGCTGCCGGCGAGCACCGCGCCCGCGACGAGCAGGACGGCACCGGTGCCCACGGTGGCGGGCCCCAGCCAGGCCGGGAAGCGCCGGACCTCACGCCGCGACTCGTACCACGGCACCTCCTCGGCCCCGCTCTTGCGGTGTCGGCCCGACGTGACCACGCGGCTGCTCCCCTCCGGTCCCGGTTGCCCGCCGTCCTTCCCAAGGCATCACGAACGAACCAGGCCGGGAGGCACTCTGCGCACATGTTCACAGGCAGGCGGTGACATGGTACATCGCGACTGGCCAGGGGGGAGCCGGTAGCAAGGGTGGCAAATCACCCCCGTTCAGGTGATGTACAGCGGATCACCCGTGACGGACGGTGAGCGTCAGCGGACGGCGGCGGTGATCGTCCGGGAGATGGCGGCGTCCAGCAGCGCCAGCACGTCCTCGCGGGTGCGGTCGGGCTCGTCGTTCCACCGGGCCAGCTCCCGGACCCGGCCCGCACGGGCCGACGGGTGCGGCGTGTCGACCGGCCGACCCACCAACGCCTCGTGCAGGGCGTCCACCGCGACCGCGGCCTGCGCCCGCCGTCCGGCGCGCCGGTCCAGGGTGCCGGTGGCGTGCGAGACCGCGCCGACCAGGCAGGCGCCCACCACGTCGCCGCGGGTCAGCATCAGCAGCCCGAACGGGCTGACCGGCCGCAGCTCGCCGTGCCGGTCGCGGACGACGTAGAACGCGTCCTGCACCCACCCGGCGTCGACCAGCGCGCGGGCCCGCTCCAGCAGCAGCCGGGCGCCGTCGAGCGTGCGCAGCCGCTCGAGCTCGGCGTCCGGGCGGACCGGAACCCGACGGGCCGGCCGCGCCCGTGTGCCGGTCCGGTCGACGAGTCCCATGGCCATGACGGCCTCCCCGGGGGTTGTGCGACGCCTCTGCCGGGAAGAGTACGCCCGGACCGGCTCGGTAGGGTCGCCTTCTCGTCACCGTCCGCGGAGGTCCGCGATGCCGCCGTCCGACCGTGCCGGCCAGCCGGCCGCGCCCGCCGACCTCGTCGACGTGCCCCACCTGGTCACCGCGTACTACGCCGAGCACCCGGACCCGGCCGTCGTCGACCAGCAGGTCGCGTTCGGCACCTCCGGGCACCGCGGGTCGTCGTTGACGCTGTCCTTCAACTCCGACCACATCGTGGCCACCAGCCAGGCCATCTGCGACCACCGCGCGCGGGCCGGCACCGACGGGCCGCTGTTCCTGGCCCGGGACACCCACGCGCTGTCCGAGCCCGCCTGGGTGGACGCCCTGGAGGTCTTCGCCGGCAACGGCGTGCGGGTCCTGGTCGACTCGCGGGAGACGTACACGCCGACGCCGGCGGTGTCGCACGCGATCCTGGCCCACAACCGGGGCCGGACGTCCGGGCTGGCCGACGGCGTGGTCGTGACGCCGTCGCACAACCCGCCGCGGGACGGCGGCTTCAAGTACAACCCGCCGCACGGCGGGCCGGCCGACACCGACGTGACCCGCTGGGTCCAGGACCGGGCCAACGCGCTGCTGGCCGACGGCCTGTCCGGGATCCGCCGGCTGCCGTACGCGAAGGCCCGCGCCGCCGACACCACCGGCACCTACGACTACGTCGACGCGTACGTCGCCGACCTCGGCTCCGTGCTCGACCTGGACGCGGTCCGGTCCGCCGGCGTCACGATCGGCGCCGACCCGCTCGGCGGCGCCTCCGTGCCGTACTGGGGCGAGATCGGCGAGCGGTACGGCCTGGACCTCACCGTGGTGAACCCGCTGGTCGACCCGACCTGGCGGTTCATGACGCTGGACTGGGACGGCAAGATCCGGATGGACTGCTCCTCGCCGTACGCGATGGCGTCGCTGATCGCGAACAAGGACCGGTTCGCCATCGCCACCGGCAACGACGCGGACGCCGACCGGCACGGGATCGTCACCCCGGACGCCGGCCTGCTCAACCCGAACCACTACCTCGCCGTGGCCATCTCCTACCTCTTCGCGCACCGGGACGGCTGGCCGGCCGGGGCCGCGATCGGCAAGACGATCGTGTCCTCGCGGATGATCGACCGGGTGGCCGCCGACCTGGGCCGGACGCTGATCGAGGTGCCGGTCGGGTTCAAGTGGTTCGTGCCCGGGCTGCGGGACGGCTCCGTCGGGTTCGGCGGCGAGGAGTCGGCCGGGGCGTCGTTCCTGCGCCGGGACGGCTCGACCTGGACCACCGACAAGGACGGCATCCTGCTGGCCCTGCTGGCCGCGGAGATCACCGCGGTGACCGGCCGCACGCCGGGGGAGCACTACCGGGACCTGGTCTCCCGCTTCGGCGACCCGGCGTACGCGCGGGTGGACCGGGCGGCGACCCGCGCGGAGAAGGCCGCGCTGGGCACGCTGTCGGCGGACCAGGTGTCGGCGACCTCGCTGGCCGGCGACCCGATCACGGAGAAGCTGACCGAGGCGCCGGGGAACGGGGCGTCGATCGGCGGCCTGGTGGTCCGCACCGAGCAGGCGTGGTTCGCGGCCCGGCCGTCCGGCACCGAGGACGTCTACAAGGTCTACGCCGAGTCCTTCGCCGGCCCCGAGCACCTGGCCCGGGTCCAGGAGGAGGCCACCGCGGTGGTGACGGCCGCCCTGAAGGGTTAGGCCGGCTGACAGGGAGCCCCTAGTACGCCACCGAGGGCCAGGGGTTGGCCTTGCAGCCGTAGAGCGACTTGCTCTGCTGGACCATCACCGGTGCCGGCGCGCCGGCGGCCGGGCAGGGCTTGTGGCCGTGCCCGAGCCGGTGCCCGACCTCGTGGTTGACCAGGTAGGTCCGGTAGGCGCCCATGTCCGGGTACCACGGCACCCCGGTCGCCCAGCGGCGGGCGTTGAGGATCACCTTGTCGCCGTTGCGGCAGGACAGCTGGCCGATGGTGTCCAGCGGGTAGCAGAGCCGGTCGGTGAGGTCCGGCGAGGCGATGATCAGCTCGAAGTCGGCCGCGCCGGTGGTCCGGGCGAAGGCGATGCCCTCGATCGGCTGCCAGCCGCGCCGGTCGGTGAGGATCCCGTGCACCTGGCGGGCGACCGCGGCGGTGTCCAGCGGCAGCCCGGCCTCGATCTTCAGCGTGTACCGCAGCGGCGCCCCCGGGCCGGCCGGCGCGACGTCGCCCGGAACGGCCGCCAGCCTGCCGGAGGCGGACCGCGGGATCGCGGCCTCCGTGCTCGGCGCGGGCGCCGGCGTGGTGCGGGGCGCCGGGGTGG
>CADCTP010000256.1 GCA_902805565.1 uncultured Mycobacteriales bacterium | reverse complement strand
GGGCCCGCAGACCGACCCGATCCGCCCGGCCGTCCCGCTCGAGCCGGCTCCGGTCCGCCGCCCCGTGCCCGCCGGGCGGGCCTCCGCCCGGACGGTTCCCGGGTCGAGCGCGCCCGACGGCCGCCGGGGCGTCGGCGGGCCGGTCGGGCTCCCGCCGTCGGACGGCATGTCGGCGCCGCCCGACCGCGTCCTCGCGCGCCGCCGGGCCGGTGACGGCCCGACCTCCATCGAACACCGCAAGAGGGGCTGCCTGCATGAACGGCTTCATGACGCACAACGCGATCCGGAGGCGCGGTCTCCACTTCGGCCTCGTGCCGGAGGTCGCCGCGGCCGGGAACGCTACGACCCCGCTCACTCTTGACCACGACCTGGACGTCCTCCCGGGGGCGGGCCGCCGGCTGACGGTCGCCCAGCTCGCCGACCACGTGGACGACCTGGCCGGCCGGCTGTGGGCGGCCGGGGTCCGGCCCGGGGAGCGCATCGCGGTCTACAAGGCCGCCAACTTCGACGTCTGGGTGCTCGCCACCGCGGCCGCGCGGATCGGCGCGGTCCCGGTGCTGCTCTCGCCCGCCCTGGACGCCGCGACCGTCGGCGCCCTGCTCGGCCGGCTGGACCAGCCGCACCTGCTCACCGACGGGGCGAAGCTCGACCTGCTCGCCGGGGAGCCGGTCGCGGACCTCACCAGGCGGGTGATCGTCGTCGCCGGGACCCGGCCGGGCGCGGCCTCGCTGGCCGAGCTGGCCGGATCCCCCCGGGTCCGGGCGGTGGTCCGGCCGCAGGACGAGCCGGCGATGATCACCCACACCTCCGGCACCACCGGGCTGCCCAAGCTCGTCGTGCACACCCCGCGGAGCATGGGCGCCCGGCTCACCCCGCAGTGGTGGCTGCTGTCGCTGATGCGCCGGCGGGAGACCGTCGCGATCCACATCTCGTTCGTGCACTCGCGGATGTTCGCGGCGATGGCCCTGGCGCTGCTGAAGGAGCACCCGGTCCTGCTGATGCGGGAGTCCGATCCGGACCGGGTCGCCGACTTCTTCCTCGACCACCGGCCCGGGTTCATCGAGGCGCTGCCCAACTCGCTGATGGAGTGGGAGGGGCTCGCCGACGACCCGCGGCGGCCGTTCGCGTCGGTGAAGTACTTCAGCAGCACGTTCGACGCGATCCACCCCCGGACGATGAGCCGGCTGCTCAGGTCGTCCGCGCGCCGGGCGCCGCTGTTCTTCCAGATCTACGGGCAGAGCGAGGTCGGCCCGGCCGTCGGCCGGCCGTACTTCCGCAACTCCGCCCACAAGGCGGACGGCCGCTGCGTCGGCTTCCCGCTGCCGGGCTCGGCGAAGGTCCGCGTCGTGAGCCGGGACGGCCGGCCGCCGTCGGAGACCAACCCCGGCTTCATCGAGGTCGGCTGGGTCGGCCTGGCCAAGACCTACTACGGCGAGCAGGACCGGTACGACGCCAACCGCAACGGCTTCTGGTGGCGGACCGGCGACGTCGGCTACCGGACCAGGTTCGGCTGCCTGCACATGCTCGACCGCGAGGTCGACATGATCGCCGGGGTCCGCAGCAGCCTGGAGGTCGAGGACCTCCTGCTGGGCCGGCTTCCCGAGCTCACCGAGCTCGTCGTGGTGCCGGGCCCGAACTCCGAACCGGTGCCGGTGGTCTGCACCCACGCCGACCGGCCGCTGGACCGGGACCGCTGGCGCGCGGCCGTCGCCGACTTCCCCCAGCTCGCCGACCCGGTCCAGCTCCCGCAGGCGGAGCTGCCCCGCACCGCCACGCTGAAGGTGCAGCGGATCGAGCTGTCCCGCCGGCTCCACGAGCAGCTGGCCAGGCGGACGTGACCGGCGACCCGACGGGGCCCCGGGCGATGCCGCCGGAGGCCACGCTGGCGCGGCTGCGCGAGTACATGGTGGGGCCGTCGCGGTTCATGACCCTGCTGTCCTGCTTCGAGCTCGGGCTCGTCGACACGCTCCGGGAGCACCCGGGGATGACCGCGACCGAGCTCGGCGCCGCCGCCGGGGTCGCCCCCGACGCGGTGGAGCAGCTGCTCAACCTGCTGGTCAAGGAGCGCTTCGTCGGCCACGACGCGGGCTCCGGGGGCTACTGCCTGGACGCGCTGGACAGCGTGGCCGTGGGTGACCTCCGGCGGGCGCTGCTGCAGATGGACATGATCAAGACGACCATGCTCCGGCAGCTCTTCCACCTCACCGAGAGCGCGCGCACCGGCACGCCGGTCGGCCTCAAGGAGCTCTACGGCGCCGACGGCAACCTGTACGAGGCCCTGGCCGACCACGACGACCTGCGCCGGTCCTGGGCCGCGTTGATGGACAACGTCACCGCGGTCATCGACCCGTGGTTCTTCGCCAACATCGACATCCCCGCCGGCGCGCGGGTCCTCGACCTCGCCGGCAACACCGGCCTCGGGGCGATCGACACGCTGCGGCTGGCCGGATCGCCGGGCCTGCGGGTGACCACCTTCGACCTGCCGGAGAAGGAGGCGGAGTGCCTGCGCACCTTCGCCGCCCACGGCGTGGCCGAGCAGTGCACCTTCATCGGCGGCGATGTGTTCGAGGGGGTCCCCGAGGGCTACGACGTCGTGCTCATCAAGCACTTCCTGCCGATGTTCGACCGGAGCGACGTCCTGCGGATCCTGCGCGCCGTCCACCGGGCGCTCGAGGTCGGCGCGCTGGTCCATGTCCTGGTGCCGGTCTACCCCGAGGACATCCGGGCCGCCGACAACTACAACGTGGACTTCTTCCCGGCCCTGTTCATCGGCGCGGCGATGGGCCGGGGCGGGCCGCAGAAGGTCTCGACGTACCGGAGCTGGCTGGAGGAGTGCGGCTTCGAGGTCACCAGGACGACGCTCAAGGATCCCGCCGACATCCCGCCGGACGTCATCGGCGTGCAGGCCGTCCTGTCCGCGAGGAAGACCGCATGACCGGCTCCCGGAGACCGGCGGTGTCCTCTCGACTTCCCAGGAGGAGCAGTTGACCTCGCTCGCTGAGTTCGACACGGCACGTGCCGAGCTGATCGACCACCCCCTCTACTCGCAGATCACCACCGAGGACCGGCTGCGGGTCTTCATGAAGCACCACGTCTTCGCCGTGTGGGACTTCTTCACGCTGCTCAAGCGGCTGCAGACCGAGGTGACCACGGTGACCCTGCCGTGGCGGCCCCGCGGCGGGCGCGCCGACCACGGCCGGTTCATCATGGAGATCGTCCTGGCCGAGGAGACCGACGAGGACATCGGCGGCGGCTACATCAGCCACTTCGAGCTGTACCGGCGGGCGATGGATGAGATCGGGGCCGACGCCGGCCCGATCGACGGGTTCCTCGCGGGCCTGGACAGCGGGCTCGCCCCCATGGCGGCCCTCAAGGAACCGCGGATCCCGGCCAGCGTGCAGGAGTTCGTCGGCCACACCCTCGAGGTGGCCCTGAACGGCGCGCCGCACGAGGTGGCCTCGTCGTTCTGCCACGGCCGGGAGAACCTGCTGCCCGACGTGTTCTCCGCGGTGCGGGCCAATGTGGACCAGGTGCTGGCGAACGCGCCGGTCTTCCGGCACTACCTGGACCGCCACATCGCGCTGGACCACGACGAGCACGGCCCGCTGGCGCTGCGCCTGCTGGCGTCGATGTGCGACGGCGACCCGGTCCGCGAGGCGGAGGCCGCGGCGGTGAGCGTCGCGGCGGTCCGGGCGCGGACCCGGTTGTGGGACGGCGTGCTCGCCGAGTTCGACGGTCGTCGCTGAGGGCGGCCCGACCCGGTCCACCGACACACCGAGCGGGGCACGGACTCTCGAGAAAGTGGATTCCTGACAATGCCTACCTTGCCTACCTTGTGCAAGCCTGCGGTGAGCGTGCCCGAGCACGTCATCACCATGGAAGAGACCCTGGAGTTCGCCGAGCGGGTGCACGCCGGGAAGCGGCAGCTCCCGCTCGCGCTCCGGTTGATCCAGAACACCGGGGTGCGGAAACGGCACCTCGTGCAGCCCATCGAGCAGACGCTCCGCCACCCGGGTTTCGAGGAGCGCAACCGGATCTACGAGCTGGAGTCGAAGAAGCGGTGCCCCGGGGTCATCGAGGAGGCCCTGGGGAACGCCGGCCTGGGCGCCCGCGACATCGACGTCATCATCTACGTCTCCTGCACCGGCTTCCTGATGCCGTCGCTGACCGCGTGGCTGATCAACCGCATGGGGTTCCGGTCCGACACCCGGCAGATCCCCATCGCCCAGCTGGGTTGCGCGGCCGGCGGCGCGGCGATCAACCGCGCGCACGACTTCTGCAGGGCGTACCCGGGGAGCAACGTCCTGATCGTCTCCTGCGAGCTGTGCTCGCTGTGCTACCAGCCCGAGGACGACGGCGTCGGCTCGCTGCTGTCCGACGGGCTGTTCGGGGACGCGGTCGCGGCCGCGGTGGTGCGGGGGAGCGGGGGCACCGGCATGGCGCTGGAGCGCAACGCCTCCTACCTCATCCCGAACACCGAGGAGTGGATCTCCTACGCCGTCCGGGCCACCGGCTTCCACTTCCAGCTCGACCGCCGGGTCCCCGGGACCATGGAGCCGCTCGCCCCGGTGCTGCGGGAGCTGGCCACCGGCCACGGCTGGGACGTCCGCAACCTCGACTTCTACATCATCCACGCCGGCGGCCCGCGGATCCTGGACGACCTGAGCAGGTTCCTCGACGTCGACCGCAAGATGTTCCGGCACAGCTGGGCCACCCTGTCCGAGTACGGCAACATCGCCAGCGCGGTCGTGCTCGACGCGCTGCGCCGGCTGTTCGAGGAGGACATGCCGATGTCCGGTGCCACCGGCATCGTCGCGGGCTTCGGTCCCGGCATCACCGCCGAGATGGCACTGGGGACCTGGAGCGTCGACGCGCCCGCGGCCGTCGCGCCGGTGGCGGGGACGCAGGTCGCATGAGCGGCCTCGTCCTCCCGCCCGGTCAGGGGCGGAAGCTGGTCACCCGGGCCCAGGAGGTGACCTTCAAGGTCACCGGCGCGGACGGCGCCATCATGTCGTGCTTCGAGGTGATGGTGCCGCCCGGGTTCGACGTGGGGGCGCACACCCACCACCACTCCCAGGAGCTGTTCTACGTCCTGGCGGGCGAGCTGGACCTGCTGGCGTTCGAGCCGGTGGCGCGGAGCGGGGACAACTGGGAGGACTGGGTGTCCCCGGACGGCGACCGGGTGATCCGCGCCGGCGCGGGCAGCTGCATGTTCGTCCCGCCCGGGTGCCCGCACGCCTTCCGCAACTCCACCGACGAGCCGGCCCGGATGCTGTTCCAGAGCTACCCGGCGCCGGACCACGAGCGCTACTTCGAGGAGATCGCCGAGATCTGGTCGTCCGGCCGGTCGGTGGACGCCGACGCCGTCCAGCGGCTGCGCGACCGGTACGACGTCAGCCAGCTCACGCCGCTGCGCTACGAACCACCGGTCCGGACGGACGCGGGGAACGGGAGGTGACCGCGGTGGACAGGATCCCCCTGGTGCACGCCAGCCTGGGCGAGCAGGAGCTGGCGGCGGTGGCCGAGGTGTTCGCCTCGGGCTGGCCGGCCGGTCAGGGCCCGAAGGGCAAGGCCCTGGAGACCGAGCTGGCCCGGCGGTACGGGGTGGGCGGCGCGGTCGCGTTGAGCAACTGCGGGGCCGCGCTGCACCTGGCGATGCTCGCGCTCGGCGTCCGGCCGGGCGACGAGGTGATCGTCGCCGACTTCTCCTTCCCGGCGCCGGCCCACGCGGTGCGCTACGTCGGCGCGGTCCCGGTCTTCGCCGACGTACGGCGGGAGACCGGCACGGTGGACCCGGCGGCCGTGGCCGACCTGGTCGGCCCGCGCACGGTCGGGGTGATCGCGGTGGACACCGTCGGCCTGCCCGCCGACTACGCCGAGCTGAAGGCGATCACCGACCGGTACGGGCTGTGGCTCGTCGAGGACGCCGCCTGCGCGGTGGGAGCCACGTACCGGGGGGTGGAGGCGGGGTCGCTGGCCCCGGTGGCCTGCCTGTCCTTCCACGGCCGCAAGGGGGCCAGCAGCGGGGAGGGCGGCGCGCTGCTCACCGCCGACCCGGCGCTGGCCGCCGACGCCCGGATCCGGTCGTCCTTCGGCATCGGCAGCATCTTCGACCAGGCGCAGGTCGTCGGCCTGCCGATCCCGGTGTTCACCGAGATCGGCTTCAACTACAAGCTGTCCGACATCGCCGCGGCGATCCTGCTGGTGCAGCTGGAGCGGATCGGCGAGCTGCTGGACCGGCGCAGCGCGGTCGCGGCCCGCTACGCCGAGCTGCTGGCCGACGAGGAGCTGGTCACGCTGCCGCGGGTGCCGGCGGACCGCACCCACGCGTGGCAGACCTACATGGTCACCCTGGACCCCGGCGTGGACCGGGCGGCGGTGGCCACCGAGCTGCGCGCCCAGGGGATCGGGGCCGGCCACGGCACCTGGGCCAGCCACCTGCAGCCGGTGTTCGAGTCGAAGCAGTCCTGCCCGGTCTCGGCGGACCTCTTCCGCCGCAACCTGGCCATCCCGATGCACGCCGAGCTCAGCACGAACCAGGTCGAGCGGGTGGTGGAGGTCCTGCGGCCGGCGCTGCGGACCCACGCCCGCCCGGGCCGGAACCAGGAGGGGGCAGCGTGACCAGCAACGGACCGACGCCGGACCGGATCATGCAGCTGATCAACGGCTACTGGGCCACCGGGATCGTCGGCGCCGCCGCGAGCCACTCGGTGTTCACCCACCTCGAGTGCGGCGCGGACACCGCCGAGGACCTGGCCGCCCGCGCCGGGATCTCCGAGCGGGGCGCGCAGACCGTCCTGGACGGGCTGGTCAGCCTGGGTCTGGTCGAGGTGCGCGCCGGCCGGTACGCCAACGCCGCCGACGCGGCGGCGTTCCTGGTCGACGGGAAGCCGGCCAGCCTGAGCAGCTTCGCCCGGCTCAAGCTCGGCCACGCCGGCATGGCGGACCTCCCCGACGTGGTGCGCAAGGGCGGGCCGCTCTCCGACGTGGTGGTGGAGGTCAAGGACAACCCGCACTGGAAGGGGGTCGTGACCGCCATCGCCGCGCAGTCGGTCCCGGTGGCGGCGATCGCGGCCGAGACGCTGGGGCTGGCCGGGGCCGGGGAGATCTCGATCCTGGACGTGGGCGGCGGCTCGGGCATCTACTCGGCGATCTGGCTCCGCCTCAACCCGGCCGCCCGGTCGACCCAGCTCGACTGGCGGCCGATCAACGCGATCGCCCGGGAGCTGCTGGCCGACCAGGGGGTGGCCGACCGGTTCGACTGCATCGACGGCGACTTCCACACCACCGACTTCGGCACCGCCCGGTACGACGTCGCGGTCTACTCGCACATCGCCCACCAGGAGGGGCCCGAGGACAACGTGGCGATCTTCGCCAAGCTCCGCGGCGCCCTGAAGCCCGGCGGCACCCTGGTCGTCAACGACTACGTGGTCGACGACGACCGGAGCGGCCCGCCGTTCGCGCTGACCTTCGCCTCGGAGATGTTGCTCAAGAGCAAGCAGGGCGGGACCTGGCGGCGGGCCGACTACCACGACTGGCTGACCAAGGCCGGCTTCGAGGACGTCTCGTTCCAGCGCACGCCGTCCCCGGCCACGCTGATCTTCGCGAGGTGACGACGTGGCGGTGAGCGTTCCCGAGGTCGACACGGGCACCGAGGCCGTCGAGGCCGCGCTCCGGCGGTTCCTGGCCGAGCGCCGGGCCGGGGCCGAGGCGATCGGTCCCGGCTTCGCGGCGGCGGTCGCCGAGCTGGAGCGGTACGTGCTCGGCGGCGGCAAGCGCGTCCGGCCGACCTTCGCCTGGCTCGGCTGGCTCGGGGCCGGCGGCGACCCGGCCGGACCGACCGCCGACGCGGTCCGGCGCGCCTGCGCCGCGCTGGAACTGCTGCACGCCTCGGCGCTGATCCACGACGACATCATCGACGGGTCGGCCACCCGCCGCGGCGTCCCGGCCACCCACGTGCGGCTGGCCGGGCAGCACCGGGCCCGGTGCTGGACCGGCAGCCCGGAGGCGTACGGCACGGGCGCCGCGATCCTGATCGGGGACGTGGCCCAGGCCTGGGCGGACGACATGATCCGCGGCTGCGGGCTGCCGGCCGACGCGCAGCAGCGGCTGGGCCCGGTCTGGTCGGCGATGCGGACCGAGGTGCTGGCCGGGCAGCTGCTCGACCTGGCCGCCGAGGCCGGCGGGGACGAGGACCTCGGGACGGCGCTGCGGGTCGACCGGTACAAGACCGCCTCGTACACGGTGGAGCGCCCGCTGCACCTCGGCGCCGCGATCGCCGGCGCGGGCGCCGGGCTGATCGCCGCGTACCGGGCGTTCGGGGCCGACATCGGGATCGCCTTCCAGCTGCGGGACGACCTGCTGGGGGTGTTCGGCGACCCGGTGACTACCGGCAAGCCCTCGGGGGACGACCTGCGGGAGGGCAAGCGGACGGTGCTGCTCGCGGCGGCGCTGCGCAACGCGGACGAGCGCGACCCGGCGGCGGCCGAGCTCCTGCGGTCGGCGATCGGCACCGACATCTCCGCCGACCGGCTCCGCGCCGTCCGGGCGGTGCTGATCGACGTCGGCGCGGTGGAGCACGTCGAGCGGGACATCGCCCGCCGCACCGAGCGGGCCCTCGCCGTGCTGGAGGTGAGCGACGCGACCCCGGACGCCAAGAGCCGGCTCGCCGCGATGGCGGTGCGGGCGACACAACGCACCTATTGACGCAGGAGCGCCCTCGGCGTTGTGATGCGTCTGATTCCTCCCGTCCCGGTTTCCTGATGCTGTAACGCACCGAAAGGAGCACTCACCGCATGTCCACGCAGGTCGATATTCCCGGGTACGTCACCGGCACGTGGGTGATCGACGCCGCCCGCTCCGACGTGTCCCTGCAGATCCGCCAGGCCGGCTTCTCCACCGTCCGCGGCCGTTTCGACGAGGTCGAGGGCACGATCGTGACCGCGGCCGACCCGCGGGACTCCTCGGTCACCGCGGTGATCAGCTCCACCTCGGTGAACACCGCGAACAAGCGCCGGGACGAGCACCTGCGCACGAAGGACTTCCTGAACGTCGAGTCGCACCCGACGATCACGTTCACCTCGACCGGGGTGCGGACCGACGGCGGCGGCGTCCACGTCGACGGCGACCTGACGATCTGCGGGGTCACCAGGCCGGTGACGCTGGAGGTGGAGGTCGAGGAGTTCGGCGTCGGCCGGGGCGGCAGGCCGCTGGTCCGGCTCTCGGCCCGTACCGAGATCAACCGCGCCGACCACGGCGTCAGCTGCGGCCCGGCGTCCGCCTTCATCAGCAAGAAGGTCGCGATCGCGCTGAAGATCGAGGCCACCAAGCAGGGCTGAGCGCGGGCACGGCACGAGGGGGACCCGTCCCGGTCCCCCTCGTGCCGTGCGGTCCCCGGGGCGCCTCAGCCGGTCCAGGACCGGAGCTTCTCCGGGTTGCGGACCGCCCAGATGTGGGTGATCCGGCCGTCGGCCACGTCGAAGGCCAGCACCGACACGGTGCCGCTCTCCTCCTGGGCGACCAGGCCGGGCTGGCCGTTGACCGTCCGCTCCAGGATGGTCAGGCTCGGCACCCGGCGGGCCAGGTTGACCAGCAGCCGCGCGACCTTCTCGCCGCCCTCGACCGGGCTCAGCCTCGCGCTGACCAGGCCGCCGCCGTCGGCGATGGTGGTGGCGGCCGGGTCCAGGAGGCCGATGAGGGCGTTGATGTCCTTGGCCTCCCACGCCTCCTTGAAGCTCCGGACGATGGCGGCCCGCTGGGCGGCCGGGGTCGCCGACGCCTGCGACGTGCGGATGCGGCGGCGGGCCGAGGAGGCCAGCTGGCGGCAGGCCGCCGGCGAGCGCCCGACGATCTCGGCGACCTCGGCGAAGGTGTAGCGGAAGACGTCGTGCAGGATGAACGCGACGCGCTCGGCCGGGGTCATCGACTCGAGCACCACGAGGAACGCCATGTTGACCGACTCGTCCAGGGTGACCCGGTCGGCCGGGTCGGCGGTCAGGCCGCCGGACCGCCCGGTGATCCACTCCGAGTGGTCGGGCAGCGGCTCCGGGATCCACTCGCCCACGTAGCTCTCCCGCCGGGCCCGGGCGGAGCCGAGCAGGTCGAGGCAGATCCGGCTGGCGACCGTGGTGAGCCAGCCGCCGGGGGAGCCGATCGCCTCCTGCTCCGCCCGGGACATCGTGTACCACCGCGCGTACGTCTCCTGGACCACGTCCTCGGCGTCGGCCAGCGAGCCGAGCAGCCGGTACGCCAGGTTCATCAGCTGGCGGCGCTCGCTCATGACCGCGCTCAGGCTCGGATCGAGCCCCTCGCCCTCCGGTCCGGACTGCGTGCTCATGATGTCGCCGACTCCCTCGGTCGCGGCCGCCTCAGTATCCCGACGACGCACCGCGCCGGATTGTGAGGTCGCCGGCCCGCGGCGGTCGCGCGGCGGCGCGTCCGGCCGGGCCCGCAACGGCGCACCGCCCCCGGGAGAACCCGGGGGCGGTGCGGGAGGTGCGGGCCGGCTATCCGGTCACTGGTTCGCGCCGCTGCTGGAGCGCGCGGCCGCCTCCTCCGCCGACTCGACGAGCGCGTTGCGCGGCTTGGTCTCGACCTTCTCCAGCAGGAGCAGGACCAGCAGGGCCGCGACGACCAGGACGCCGGCGGCGACCCGGAGGGACAGCCCGTAGCCGTCGGACTGCGCGATGGCCGGCAGGATCCCCTCGCCGACCTTGTCGTCGACGTACCGGAGGGCGAGCGGGACGAGGGTGGCCAGGCCGAGCGCCGCACCGACCTGCTGCATCGCGGTCTGCACGCCGGAGGCCAGGCCCGAGTCCTGCCCGGTGACCTGGTGCAGGGCGCCGTTGATCAGCGCCGGGTAGCCCAGGGCGTTGAAGAAGCCGTAGACGAGCAGCCCGGGCATGACCCCGCCGACGTACGAGGCGTCGGTGTCGAGGTTGCTGGCGACCACCAACCCCACGGCGCTGCCCAGGAAGGCCAGCAGCAGCACCGCCTTGACGCCGATGCGGGGCATCAGCATGGTCGACACGGCCATGCCGGTGCCCATCGCCAGGGTCAGCGGGATGTACGCCAACCCGGTCTTCAGCGGCGAGTAGTCCAGCACCTGCTGGAGGAAGAGGGTCAGCAGGAAGGCGTACGTGTAGAAGGCCGCCAGCGAGGCCACGCTGACCACATTGGACGTCACGCGGGTGCGGTTGGCGAAGAACCGCAGCGGGATCATCGGGTCCGACTGCCGGGTCTCCCACAGCACGGTGAGCATCAGCAGCCCGATACCGGCCAGCAGCGGCACCAGCACCTCGTTGGAGCCCCACGGCTCCTCGGCCGCCTCGAGCAGGCCGTACACGATCGCGACGAGGCCGGCGGTGACGCCGATCGCGCCGACCGCGTCGATCTTGCGGTTGCTGCCGGTCATCTTGCTCTCCGACATCACCCGCGGCGCCATGATCAGCGCGAACAGCGCGACGGGGATGTTGATGAAGAAGATCCAGCGCCAGTTCACCAGGTCGGTCACCAGCCCGCCGACGACCGAGCCGACCGCCCCGCCCAGCGCCGCCATGCCGCCCCAGATGCCCAGGGCCTTCATGCGCTCCCGGGAGTCCTTGAACAGCACGGGGATCAGCCCGAGCGCAGCCGGGCCGGCCAGCGCCTCACCGAGGCCCTGGACGAACCGGCCGGAGACCAGCGTGCCGGAGTTCATCGCGGCGCCGCACACGGCCGAGGACAGGCCGAAGATCAGCACGCCGAGCATGAAGACCCGCCGGCGGCCGAACATGTCGGCCAGCCGGCCGCCCAGCAGCAGGAACCCGCCGGCCGTCAGCACGTAGGCGTTGACCACCCACGCGAGACCTTCGTAGGAGAAGTCCAGGTCGTCCTGGATGTTGGGGAGCGCGATGTTGACCACGGTCACGTCCATGATCAACATGAACTGCATCATGGTCAGGATGCCCAGCGCCAGCCATCGCCGCGGGTCGGCGTCGGCGACGTCTCCCGCCCCACCTCGTGCGCCTCTGCTTGCGGTGCTCATAGCTTGAGTTGTTCCTCCTAGCGATCTGCGGCCGGAGAAGCCTCGCGCGGCCGACCTCGCCCGGCCCCCGCGCCGCAGATCGGCACCGGCGAGATCAGCCGCCCCGTCCGGTCGCGGGATGGTGTCCGTCCTAGCTGTACGACGAGACACCCCTCGGGAATGTGAGGCCCCGGCCCCACTGCCGGGCGGTCCCGCCGGTGCCCGGGGCGGCCGGGCACCGGCGGGACGGCCTCAGCCGACCAGGTAGCGCTGGATCGTGGGGCCGAGCAGCTCGACGATCTCCTCCGTCGAGGCCGAGGCGATCGGCTCGATGTTCAGGATGTAGCGCAGCACGATCACGCCCCAGACCTGGGCCGCCGCCGCGTTGATGTTCAGCGGCTTGACCTTCAGCTCCTGCGCCGCCTGCTCCATGTCCATCGGCGCGTCGTTGAGGTTCTCCCCGACCTGCCCGAACAGCTGGGAGGACATGAAGGCGCGCATCTGGTCGGCGCCCGGGCCGCCGGTGACGGCGGACCGCACCACCTCCAGCAGCCGGGGCCGCAGCTCGGGGTTCTCCCACAGCGACAGGAACGTGCGGACCAGGCGCTCGCCCATCTCGTCGCGCGGCCCGACGTGGGCCTCCGCCGCGGCCTTGGCGATCGCGTCCCCGTACGCGGCCATGACGTTCGGGCCCTCGGTCACCTCAGCGGTTCCGGACATTGATCCTCCAGGTGGTGACGTTCGACTGCTCGACAGGGAATCGTGTTCCCACGGTCAGTTCACGATCTTGTCGAACAACTGCACCTTGCTCCAGTACTCGGCCGGGCGACGGTGGTAGACGCCGGCCTTCCAGTACTCGCCGCGGGCGGACAGGGTGGCCCCGTAGACGAGGATCCTGTCGTCCTCGCCCTCGTACGCGTACGGGGTGTTCCGCACGAACCGGCCGATCTCCGGTTCCAGCACGGCCGGCAGCGCGCGGGGGTCCTGGGTCACCAGGGAGAAGCAGATGCGTGTGATCCCCGGCGAGTCCCAGCTGAAGGTCGGGTAGATCGAGAACGCGTTCCGGGTGAACCCCAGCATCTCGTCGCTGAGCTCCGGCATCCCGATGTCCCGCAGCAGCGAGCGGACGGTGCCCGGCTCGATGTGGTCGGCCGAGAACCGTCCGAAGTAGACATTCATCGTCCGGTTCACGTAGTCGATCCCGACGATCGACACGTTGTCGTCCAGCCCGTACCCGGCGAGCACGCTGAGGTGCTCGCCCAGGGAGGGCGGCATGGACGGGATGTCCGCGAGCTTGGACGCCCGCTGCAGGTCGTCCAGCGGGAAGAAGGCGTAGGTCTTCTTGAAGCCCTCGACGACCCCGCACTCGGCGCCGTAGAACTGCAGCGGCGACCGCTCCGCGATGTCCGACAGCAGGTTGCCGACCGGGTGGTCGGTCCGCGGGGTGAAGCCGTTGGCGACCGCGACGGCGTAGGGATCGGGCCCGTCGGCCGGCACCGTGAAGTTGTAGTCGAAATCACCGCGGCGACTCTCGCCGGCCGCCATGGTGAACACCATCAGGCCGCTGGCGATACCGTCGCCGTACGCGTTCAGGACGGGCTGGACCTTGTCCCGGTCACAGGGCACGTCCAGCACCCGGGCCGTCGTGTCGATGGCGGAATATATTTCTTCGAGCTCACTTTTTTCGGGCATTCGGTCCTCCCGCGGTGTTGACTCGACCTTCGTGTCGACGACGAGGCCCGGCGATCCGTCGCGGTGTCCGATCCAGGTCGTCCGGCCGCGCACGCCGCCTCGGGGGAATCGTCCAGACGCCGCACCTCTCGCGTCAGTTCGGACATGCGGCGCCATAGTGGCCCATCCCGCTTGCCGGTGACTTGGCGATGACTTGGCGATGACTTGGCGCCGCGTGCGGGGCGGGCCGCCGCGCCGGGGGTCGGCGCGTGCCGGAACGGGCCCGCCGGCCGGTCAGGCGGCGCGGCCGGCCTTCAGCGCCGCGGCGGTGTCGGCGACGCGCCGGGCCTGGTAGCGGGCGGCCTCCAGGACCACGTCGCCGGGCGCGCCGGTGCCGGTCACGTGCGAGGTGCCGTACGGGTTGCCGGTCTGGAACTGCACCGGGTCGGTGTAGCCGGGCGGCACGATGATGCCGCCCCAGTGGTAGAAGACGTTCGCCAGCGCCAGGATGGTCGACTCCTGCCCGCCGTGGGCAGTGCCGCTGGCGGTGAACACCGAGTAGACCTTGTTCGCCAGCCCGCCGCGCTGCCACAGCGCGCCGGCGGTGTCGATGAACCCCTTGAGCTGGTACGCCGGGTTGCCGAAGCGGGTGGGCGTGCCGAACAGCACCGCGTCGGCCCAGGCGATGTCGTCGAGGCTCGCCGTGCCGACGTCGGTGGTGTCGCTCAGGTGCTTGTCCCAGGCCGCGTTCGCCCCGACCACCTGCGGCGGGGCGAGTTCGGCGACCTTGCGCAGGCGCACCTCGGCGCCGGCCTTCTCCGCACCTTCCGCGGCGGCCCGCGCCAGCGCGTGCACGGTGCCCGTGGCGCTGTAGTAGATGATCGCGACCTTCACGGGTTCCACTGATGGACTTCCTTCCGCTGGGGATCCTGTCCGGCGGTGCCGGCGGGACGGTGGCCGCCGTGCCGGGCGACCTCGGCGGCGCGGCCGGCCTGCGCCGGGCCCCCTCGGGCCGCGGCGCCGATGCGCCGGTGCAGGTGGACCCGGCGCAGCCGGCCGGTGGTCTCGTAGAGGGTCTCGGCGGCGAAGGCGTGGGTGAAGCGGAACCAGCCCAGCCGCTGCTGGTCCTCCACGATCAGGCCGGCCGCCACCGCCGCGTCGAGGACCTCCAGCGCGGCCTCGATCCCGACCGACGCGGCCGCCGCGACGACCTCGATGTCGAAGTGCCGGCCGGCGATCGCCGCCACGCACAGCAGTTCGGCCGCGGCCGGCGGCAGCCGGGCGATGCGCCGCAGCACCACCTCGCGCACCGGCACCGGCACCGGGGCGGTGTGCGGCTGGTCCAGGCGCCGCTCACCGGTCAGCAGCTTGACCAGCTCCCGCAGGAAGAACGGATGGCCTTCGGTGCGGGCCCACAGCCCTTCCGCGGTCCAGGTGCTGATCTCCTCGTGGAGCAGGGCGCCGGTCAGGGTCCGGGTGTCCTCCATGCTCAGGCCGCCCAGCTCGATCCGGGTCATCCCGGAGCGGGCCAGCGCGGCCAGCGTCTCGGCCAGCGGGGCCGCCTCGCTCGGCTGGTACGACACGACCACCAGCAGCCGGCTCGCCGGCACCGACTCGACCAGGTGGGACAGCAGCCGCAGCGAGCTCGGGTCCGCCCGGTGCAGGTGGTCCAGCAGCACCACCAGCGGGGCGGCGAGGGACGCGTCGATGAGGTGGCGCACGATCGCGTCGAACCGCCGCAGCGCGGCGCCGGCCGTGTCCACCCCGTCCACCAGCTGCTCGGTCCCGCCCTCCAGCAGCTCGGCCACCGGTGCCGGGACCGGGCGCTGCGGGAAGCGGGCGCCCAGCGCGCGCAGCACCTGCTCCCAGGGCCACAGCGGCGGAGCGGCGACGTGCTCGGGGCAGCTGCCCCAGAGCGCCGGCGCGCCGGCCAGCTCGGCGAACCGCCGCAACAGGCTCGTCTTGCCGATCCCCGGCTCTCCGGACACGGTCACCATGCGTCCCCGCCCGGCCGCCGCCGCGGCCAGCTCGTCGACCAGCTGCCGCAGCGCCGCCTCCCGACCGACGAAGACGTCCTCCTCCGGCACCCGAGCCGGCGCCGGTACGGAAGCGGGAGCCGGTACGGGCGCGGCAACCGGCACGGGCGCGGGAGCCGGCCCGGACCTGGGACCCGGACCCGGGGCGGGCGCGGCTGCCGACGGCGGAGCG
>CADCTP010000255.1 GCA_902805565.1 uncultured Mycobacteriales bacterium | reverse complement strand
GGCCGGGGCGGGGAGCGGCCGGGCCGCCGGCGCGGAGTGCGCCGGCGGCCGGAGCCGTTCCGCGGGCCGGCGGGAAGGAGCTCCCGCCGGCCGCGGCGAGGTGCTGCTGCTCAGGCGGCCTTGGTGGCGACGTAGCAGCAGGAGCTGCTGGCGTAGGAGGCGCCGGTCTCCGGCAGCGCCGCCGAGTCCATCATGCTGGTGACGGACAGGGCACCCAGGTCGAGGTCCGACAGGTCGAAGTCGTCGAAGGCGGGGGTGTTCTCGGTGTTCGGCATGCTGATTCCTCTTTCTCCGCGCGCCGATCCGATCGGCGCGAACCATTCCCGCCGGGCGGCGGGCCAGGGGTGTTGCTGAAGAATGCCGTCACCATTCCGCCGGACCAGGCCGGTTGCCTGGTCCGCATTCCGGTTCGGGCTCCGGGGGATGATTGCCAGCCATCCTCCCCCGCTGTCTCCCAGTATTCCGTCCGGCGTTCCGCCGCACATCGGCGAAATTGCCGAACTGCATTACCCACCCGTCCGTACGGACGGGAATTCCGGTGCGCCGCCGACGGTCAGCAGCGCCGTGAACGGCTCCACGGCCGCGCGGAACGCCACCAGGTCCGCGAAGCCGCGGTCCGCCGCGGCCGACGCCAACTCCTCGGCGGGGCGGTCCCACAGCCGGCCGAAGAGGGCGTCGATGGCCTCGGCCCGGAAGTACAGCCGGCGGTCGGGCCGGTGCGGGTCCGGCCGCGGCAACCGGTCGGCGACCGCCTCGGCCCGCCGCACGAACCGGCGGGTCGCCGCGACGATGTCGGCGGTGAGCAGCTCGGCCGGCAGCGCCCGCTCCGAGCGGCAGGCCGCCTCCAGGGTCCCGAACGCCCGGCACAGCACCCGTACGGCCGCCTCCTCCGGCGGCAGCGCCCGCTCCCCGGGGCCGAGCCAGCCGCCGGGGGTCACCCCGTCCGAGCCGAGCAGGCCGCGGGCACGGGCCAGCTCGACCGCCCGCGCCTCGGCGCCGGCACCCGGCCCGGCCAGCCGGCCGAGCAGGTCCCGCCGCCGCAGCGCCGGCACGTCCGGATGCAGCGCCAGCAGGGCCGCGACGACCGCCGTATCGGGCACCCAGCGGCCGGCCAGCTCCTGGCCGCCGTGCCGGGCCTGCCACCGTTCCAGCAGGTACGTACGGACGTTGCGGATCGGCCGGTCGCCGGCGCCGGCCGGGGCCAGCGCGCCGGCCGCGGCCAGCCGCAACAGCTCCCGGGCGTCCTCGGCCTTGACGTCGACCGGGTGGCCGCGGGCCCAGTCCAGCCAGCGGCGCGCGCTGTCGTCGGTCAGCGCCCGGTCGGCCGCCCGGGCCAGCGCCCGGGCACTGCGCCCGCGGAAGGGCACCGAGCGGGCCAACGCCAGCAGCACCGCGGCCTCGGCCGCGGTGACCACCCCGGCCGCGGTGGCCCGCTCCAGCGAGACGCGGACGTTGACCAGCGGCTCGCTCAGCGCCCGGTGGCCGTCCTCGGCCGGCCCGTACGCCATCGCCACCTCGTCGTCGCCGGTCACCACGCCGTCGCGGTACAGGCCGAAGACCCGGCCGGCGCCGCGCATCCCGTACGGGTGCAGCTCGGCGGCCCGCAGCGCCCCCATGCTGCTGCTGCCGGCCACCACCGCCCCGCGCTCCAGGGCCAGCAGGATCTCCCGGTGCCGTACCGGCGGCGTCTGCAGGAACAGCCCGTCCACGATGAGCACCCGGTCACCGGGGCCCGGCGCGAGCCGCAGCAGGTCGCCGTGCCGCACCGGCGGCAGCACCCGCACCCCGGGCAGCAGCGCCGCGGCCTCGTCCGCCGGCAGCGTCGGGCCCAGGAACACGACGTCAGCCATCGCTCTCCCCCGGTCGGGCGGCCATCGCCCGGTCGTCGAGCATCCGCAGGCCGGGGGCGACCACCTTGCCGGCGGGGATGCCCACGTCGGCCCGGGTGAGGTCGACCAGGACCGGTTCGACCCCGGTGACCCGCTCGACCTGCTCGGCGCAGTACCGGATCGTCGCCGCGATGCCCCCGTCGGGGCCGACCGGGCCGCCCACCGGCCGCAGCGCGCGGGGCACGGCGGCGGGATCGGCGGTCGGGTCGGCGTTGTCGTAGAACGCCTGGTCGATGTCGTCGCGGGCGCCGGAGATCCCGGCCAGCCGGGACAGCGTCGCCTCCGCCAGCGCCCGGTACGCCGCCCGTGCGCCGTCCGGATGGCATCCGAAGCCGGTGAAGTGCACCGGCAGCTCCGGTGACCACACCGCCGCGGCGTAGCAGGGGATGCCGAGCGGGCCGGTGGTCTCGCACAGCTCGATCGAGCAGCCGGCCGCGCGCAGGGCGGCCACCACCGCCTTCAGCCCGGGGTCGTCGGTGCCGTCCGGGTCGACCCAGCGCCGCTCGCCCAGCGGTAAGGTCAGGAACGGCGCGCAGGTATCGCGTTCGATCACCTCCAGCAGGCCGTGCAGGGTCGCCTCGTCCGCGGTGTTGCCGGTGGCCATCCCGTTGCTGGAGGAGTCGAAGAACACCTGGTCCCAGCTGAGCCGCTCGGTGGAGTCGAGCCGGATCAGCCCGGCCGGCACGGGCACCGGGCGGCCGGACAGCAGCCCGGTCCCGGGCACCCAGTCCAGCACGGTGCGCCCGGTCAGCGGCGACCGGCGGGCCAGGGTCAGGTCCCGCACGTCGTAGGGGAGGTCGAGGTCGGCGGCGGGAGCGGTGGCCACGACGTCCAGCACCGGGTTCTCCCCATGCCAGATCTCGATGCTCTCCATCACCGCGCCGACCCAGGAGGAGTCGGGGTCCAGGCCGATGCCGATGCTCACCGCGAGCGTCGACCCGCAGGGCCGGTACGCCACGTGCACGGGCAGGCCGACGTCGTCCAGTCCGGTCAGCTCCGCGACCCGGGTGATGCCGAAGCGGCTCAGTCCCGGCTCGACGCGGGCCCGGGTCCGGGCCGGGGTGGTGGTCCGGTGCGGATCCACGGCCGGCTCACTCCACGCCGCGGGTGAACGCGCGGGAGGCCCAGGTCACCGAGAGCACGGTGAGCACGGAGATCAGCAGCGTGCCCTGCCAGACCGCGGGCGCGCCCAGGTCCCCGGCGAACAGCGACCGCAGCGCGTCGACCGCGTAGGAGAACGGGTTCCAGTCGGCGAGCGTACGGATCCAGCCCGGGGCCAGCGCCAGCGGCAGCATCACCCCGCTCAGCAGCACCACCGGCTGGCTGAGCGTCTGCATCAGCGGGGACATCGCCTCCTCGCTGCGCAGCTTCAGGGCCAGCGCGTACGAGACCGCGGAGAGCATCAGCGCCACCAGCGACAGCAGCAGGAACGCCAGCAGCACCTCCGGCAACCCCACCCGCAGCCCCAGCGGCACCGCGAGCACCACGATGATCAGGCCCTGGAGCAGCATGGTGACCACGTCCCGGGCGCACCGCCCGAGCAGCAGGGCCAGCCGGCTGACCGGGGTGACCTGGCAGCGCTCCAGGATGCCGGCGCGGTTCTCCGCGATCAGGCCCATCCCGGCGTACAGCGAGGCGAAGATCGTCAGCAGTACCAGCAGACCGGGCACGAAGATCCCGTACGCCTCGGCGGTGGTGTCGACGTTCAGCGCGCCCTTCAGCAGCGGGGCGAACAGCAGGAGGTAGAAGAACGGCTGGATCACCCCGACGATGACCCAGACCGGGTTGCGGAACAGCAGGCCGAGCTGGCGCTGCAGGACCACCCAGGTGTCGCGGGCTGTCTTCACGATGTCTCCTCAGCTCTCCCGCAGGGAGCGGCCGGTCTTCTCCAGGAACACGTTGTCCAGGCTGGTGCGGTGCAGCTCGATGCCGCCGAGGCCGATCCCCTCGCGGTCCAGGGCCCGGGTCAGCTCGGGCACCGCGGCGGCGCCGTTGTCCACCACCAGCCGCAATCCGCCCTCGATCGGGTCGACCCGGTGCACGCCGGCGAGCGCGCCGAGCACCGCACCGGCCCGCTCCGCCCCGTGGCCCAGGCCGACGGTGAGCACGTCGCCGGACACCTCGCGCTTGAGCTCCTCGGGGCTGCCCTCGGCCACGATGCCGCCGGAGTCGAGGATCGCGACCCGGTCGCACAGGGCGTCGGCCTCGTCCAGGTAGTGGGTGGTCAGGAAGACCGTCATCCCGGTGTCGCGCAGCCGGCGGATCTCCGCCCACAGGTGCGCGCGGCTCTGCGGGTCCAGGCCGGCGCTCGGCTCGTCCAGGAAGACCAGCACCGGGTCGTGGATGATGCCCAGCGCCACCTCGACCCGGCGGCGCTGGCCGCCGGAGTAGGTGGAGCACCGGCGGTCGGCGTACGGGGTCAGGTCGAAGGCGTCCAGCGCCCGCTCGGCGCGCCGGCGGGCCTCGGCCTTGCCGAACCCGTGCAGCCGGCCCTGCAGGACCAGCTCCTCGCGGGCGGTGACGTCGGACCAGGTGCCGCCGGTCTGCGCGACGTACCCGATGTTGCGGCGCACCGCCGCCGGGTCCCGCAGCAGGTCCGCGCCGGCCACCATCGCCTCACCGGAATCCGGCTTGAGCAGGGTGGCGAGCATGCGCAGCGTGGTGGTCTTCCCCGCGCCGTTGGGGCCGAGGAAACCGAATATCTCGCCTTCCTTGACCGTCAGGTCGAGACCGGCGACGGCATCGACGGAAGAATTGTCCCGGGCTCGGCGGGGGCGGAAAGACTTCCGCAGTCCCACGGTCTCGATAATCATCAGCGCCTCCTCCACCAGCGTGGCACCGGCGCGGCCGGACGACATCGGCAGAATTGCCGACCGGGTTACGCAATTACCGGGCGACCGACCGGGAGCAGGTAGACGAGGACGTCGTCGACCCCGTCGAGCAGCAGCAGTTCGGCCGCCGCGTCGTCGTAGAACCCGCCGACGGTGGCGGCCGCGAGCCCGGTCGCGGCCGCGGTGAGGGCGAGGTTCTGTGCCAGGTGGCCGGCCTCCAGCAGCCCGAACCGGAGCGCGCGCAGGCCGTACCGGGCCCGCAGCGGGCCGAGGTCCAGGTGCAGGGCCAGCAGCGCCGGCAGCGTCGTCACGTCGATCCGGTCGGGGCTCGGCCGGTCCACGAACCACATGGAGGCCGCGGTCAGCTCGGCCACTGACGGGGCCGCCGCCAGCCGGCAGGCGGTACGACGCTCCGGATCCAGGTCGTAGACGCCGGGGGCGAGGCCCTCGACGTCCCGGGCCAGCAGCCGCAGCCGGGCCGGGTAGCAGGCGCCGGCGCTGGGGTACGGCCGGCGCCGCCAGACCTCGGTGCCCCCGGGGCCGTACCGGACCTCCGGCCCGCCCGGCGCGTACGCCGGCCACAGCAGGGTGCCCAGGTCCGCCGCCGTCACCGGGCCGGCGAGGCCGCCCCGGGCCGTGGCCCGGCCGGCCAGCGCGGTCGCCAGCGGCACCGCCGGCAGCTCCTCGGCCGGCAGCGGCACCGGGTCGGCGGCGAACGGGGGCCGCTCGATCAGCCGCTCCGGCGCCGCCGCCTTGGACCGCGGCTGCTGGTCGTCCATCAGCGGG
>CADCTP010000254.1:2177-5526 GCA_902805565.1 uncultured Mycobacteriales bacterium | reverse complement strand
CCTGTGCCTCCGGGTCGGCCGGGTCGTCGGCGCCCACCGGCTCGCGCGGTGCCCGGCCCGGGGCGTCCAGCTCGGACAGCGGCGGGACGGTCGGGCGGCGGCGTGGCAGGGACGACACCCGCCGCATTGTTCACTATCCGCAGTCGAACTCCCAAGAAGGCTGGCTCTCCGTGACGTTCGAGTCGCTCCGGCGCCTGACGTACGGTGTGTTGTGCGTCGAGGTGCATGGCGGTGGACAGTGGTTGCGACAGGTGTCGCCGTCCTGGTCGCGCTGCCGTACGCGGTGGGCGCGCTGCCCGCCCGCGACTCCGCGGTCTCCGCCGGCGCCCTGCTCGACGCCGTCCGGTCCTCCGCCGACGTGCCGCACTCCGGCTACGCGGAGTCCGTCGGCGGCCTCGCCCTCCCGCTCACCGAGGACTTCACCGCGCTGACCGATCTGCTCGGCGCCCGCACCCGGCTGCGGGTGTGGTGGCGCGGGGACACCGACTGGCGGGTCGACACCGTCCGCGCGACCGGCGAGTCCGGCCTCTACCGGGACGCCGACGGGCTCTGGAGCTGGGACTTCGAGCGGCGCAGCGCGGTGCGGACCACCGAGCCGACCGTACGCCTGCCCCGCGCCGCCGACGTGGAACCGGCCGCGCTGGCCCGCCGGCTGCTGTCCGAGGCCCGGCCGCGGGACGCCGAGCGGCTGCCGGCCCGCCGGGTCGCCGGCCGGGACGCCCCCGGCATCCGGGTGCGGCCGGCGGCCGGCGGCAGCACCATCGACCGGGTGGACGCGTGGATCGACCCGGGCAGCGGGCTGGGCCTGCGGGTGGAGGTGCACGGGACCGGGGGGACCCGGCCGGTGCTGGAGTCGGCGTACCTGTCCCTGGACCTGGGCACCCCGCCGCCGGCGAGCACCCGGTTCGTGCCCGCCGACCCGGCCACCGTCCGCGGCGAGATCAACACCGACCTCGCCGCGGCGATCAACGTCTTCTCCCCGGCCCGGCCGCCGGCGACGCTGGCCGGGCTGCCGGCCCGGGGCGAGGGGGTCGGCTCGGTCGGCTCGGTCGGCTCGTACGGGACCGGCTTCACCCTCCTGATCGCCCTCCCGCTGCCCGGCCGGCTGTCCCGGCAGCTGCGCGGCCAACTGGCCGACTCCCCCGGCGCGACCCGGGCCGCGGCCGGCGTCCGGCTCGCGGTCGGGCCGCTGTCGCTGCTGCTCACCGATCCCGTCGACCGCCGCTCCTGGCTGCTCACCGGCACCGTCACCGCGGCCACCCTGGACCGGGCCGCCGCGGAGCTGGCCCGGTGATCCGCACCCGCGGCCTGGTCAAGCGGTACGGCGGGGTGACCGCCGTGGCCGGCATCGACCTCGACGTCGAGTCCGGCGACAGCTACGGCTTCCTCGGCCCCAACGGCTCGGGCAAGACCACCACCGTGCGGATGCTGCTCGGCCTGGTCCTGCCGACCGCCGGGACGGTGGAGGTGCTCGGCGCGCCGATCCCGAAGCGGGCCCGGCAGGTCCTGCACCGGGTCGGGGCGCTGGTCGAGTCGCCGGCCGCGTACGGGCACCTCGGCGCCCGGGCCAACCTGTCCCTGCTCGACGCCGCGGGTCCGGGCGGGTCCCGCCGGACCCGGCGCGCCCGGATCGACGAGGCGCTGGAGCAGGTCGGCCTGGCCGAGGTGGGGCGCCGGCCGGTCCGGGCGTACTCGCTGGGGATGCGGCAGCGGCTCGGCCTGGCCGCCGCGCTGATCCGCCGGCCCGAGCTGCTGATCCTGGACGAGCCGACGAACGGGCTGGACCCGCGCGGCATCCAGGAGATCCGCGCCCTGCTGCTGGCGCTGAACGCCGCCGGCACCACCCTCTTCCTGTCCAGCCACCTGCTGGCCGAGGTGGAGCAGCTGTGCCGACGGGTCGGGGTGGTCGACCGGGGCCGGCTGGTGCTGCAGGACACGCTCGCCGCGCTGCGGGCGCCCACCGGCGCGGTCGTGCTGCGCACCCCGGACCCGGAGTGGGCGGTCGGCCTGCTCGACGGCGAGCTGGCCGAGCGCTCCGGCGACCGGCTGGTGGTCCGCACCGACGACCCGGCCGCGCTGAACGCCCGGCTGGTCGGGCAGGGCATCCGGATCACCGAGCTGGCCGCGCAGCGCCGCACCCTGGAGGAGGTCGTGCTGGACGCCACCACCACGTCCGCCGACCGCCCGGAGGCGTCGTGATCGGCGTCGAGCTGCGCAAGCTGGTGCGGCGGCCGCGGACCTGGGTGGTGATCGGGCTGCTGAACGCGCTGCCCACGCTGGTCGCGGTGCTGCTGGCGGTCACCGACCTGGCCCCGCGGCCGGGCACCGGGCCGGCCTTCCTGTCCGCGGTGCTGTCGAACGGGGTGCTGTTCCCGGCGGCCGCGCTGGCGATCGTGCTGCCGCTGTTCCTGCCGGTGTCGGTGGCCATCGTGGCCGGCGACGCGGTGGCCGGCGAGGCGCAGGCCGGCACCCTGCGCTACCTGATCGCCCGCCCGGCCGGCCGGACCCGGCTGCTGGTGGCCAAGCTGGTCGCGGTGCTGGTGTTCGTGGCGCTGGCCGTCGTGGTGGTGACGGTGACGGCGTACTTCGTCGGCACCGCGCTGTTCGGCACCGGCTCGCTGGACGGCGGTGCGGTCGGCGCCGTGTCGGGCGTCCCGCTGTCGCCCCGGCAGGCGGTGTGGCGGACGGTGCTGGCGATGGCGTACGTGGCGTTCTCCATGCTCGGTGTGGCCGCCGTGGCGCTGTTCCTGTCCACGGTCACCGACTCGCCGCTGGCCGCCGCGATGGGCGCGCTGGCGGTGCTGGTCGCCTCCTCGCTGCTGCTGACCCTGGAGGCGGCCGGGGCGCTGCAGCCGTACCTGCCGACCCGCTACTGGCTGGCCTTCGTGGACCTGTTCCGGCAACCGATCCTGTGGCGGGACCTGGTGCGCGGCATCGGCCTGCAGGCCGTGTACGTCGCCGTCCTGCTCGCCGCCACCTGGGCCAACTTCACCACCAAGGACATCACGTCCTGACCTGCGCCGCCGTCCGGCGGCGCACATGTGTGCCAGGTTGTGAGCGCAGGCCCCCATCGGAGGACACCCCCGTCCTCGACCGATCGGAGGAAGAACCGTGCGCGTGCGTGACCATCTCGTCGTGCTGCTCACCGGCCTGGCCGGGGTGCTGCTCGGAGCCCTGCTCGTCGGTGTCTCCACCGCGGCCCCGCCCGGCCCGCCGGACTACGGCTTCGGCCGGGCCGACACCTGCCTGCTCGACGCATCCGGCGGCTGCACCGTCCCGCACGGGCTCGGCGTCAGACCGACCGCCGTCACCGTGACCCACGCCGGACCCGGCGTGATCGCGTCGGTGG
>CADCTP010000254.1:0-2167 GCA_902805565.1 uncultured Mycobacteriales bacterium | reverse complement strand
CGCCCCACTACGACCTGCCCGCGGGTGCGGTCCCGCCGCCCACCACGACGCCGCCGGTCACCGCGCCACCCACCACGCCGCCACCGTCGCCGACCGCGTTACCCGTCGAGCCGACCGACCCGGTCGGGCCCACCGACCCGCCGCCGCCGCAGCCGCCGCAGCCGTGACGTGGAGGTGCCGGCCGGTGAGGGAGGTTCCGGCCGGCGGGCGCCGGACGCCGGCCGACCTGGTCGCCGGGCGGACCCGCGGGCCGCTCAGGCGCAGTGGGTGGCGGTGAGGGCGGTCGGGACGGCCGGGGCCAGGGCGGCCAGGACCAGGGACTGGACGGCCGGGTCGGTCGGCAGCTCGGCGTGGCCGAGCCCGGGGTCGTCACCGCAGACGCTCTGCACCGCGACGTTCAGGGCGCCGTCCAGCCGGGCGGTCTCCGGCGGGGTCACGACCTGGTCCCGGGTCGTCCACAGCGAGACCCACTGCGGGCCGTCCGGCGTCTCGTCCCCGTTCAGGTCGCGCAGCAGGTCGGAGTCCGGCACGAGCTGCCGGCAGGCGGCCGGGCACTGGCCCGGGAACAGCGACGCGCCGAGCGCGGCGACCCGGGTGCCGTGGTGCGGCGAGCCCAGGGTGACGATCCGCCGGGCGACCGCGGCGCCGCCCTCCTCGGCGGCCCAGAGCCGGGCCACCACCCCGCCGGCCGAGTACCCGACCACGTCGACGGAGGACGCGCCGCCGGCCAGCGCCGTACGGGCGGCGGCGGCCAGCACCGCGGCCTGGCCGGGCAGGTCGCCGGTGCCGTTGCCGGGCAGCCGGACGACGGTGGCCTCCCGGCCGGCCGCCCGCAGCCGGCCGGCCAGGGACTCCAGGGCCGTGGTGGAGCCGCCGTAGCCGGGGACCAGCAGGACCGGGCCCGGCCGGTCCTGGGCGACCGCCGGCGCGGCGAGCCCGGCGCCGTCCCGGGTGACCACCAGCGTGACGGCGACCAGGATGCCGGCGAGCACCGCCGCGAGGACGCCGAGCAGCAGCCGGCGGCGGGCCGGCGCGAGCGAGGACAGCACCTCCCCATCTTCCGCACCGTCCGGTCAGGCCGGCGTGAGCCGGAATTGTCAGCGGGCGTCCCTACAGTGCGCGCCATGGCTTACGACCTGCAGGTGGTGATCGACACGGCCGACCCGCACGGGCTCGCCGACTGGTGGGCGGCGACCCTGGGCTGGGTGGTGGAGCCCAGCGACGAGGGCTTCATCCGCTCGATGATCGACGCCGGGCACGCCTCGGCGGCGGACACCACGACCCACCGCGGCGTGCTGGTCTGGAAGGAGGGCGCCGCGATCACCCACCCGGCCGGGACGGCGGGCGGGCGGCCACGCATCCTCTTCCAGCTCGTCCCGGAGGCCAAGACCGTCAAGAACCGGGTTCACCTGGACCTGCGGGGCGAGGGCGACGGCGACCCGGAGGCGACGATCAGGGCGCTGCTGGACCGGGGGGCGACGCTGCTGCACCGGGGCAGCCAGGGCCCGGCCCGGTGGGCGACCCTGGCCGACCCGGAGGGCAACGAGTTCTGCGTCCCCACCATCGCACCACCCTCCTGAGCCGGGAGCGCAGCGGTGGTCCGGCCGCGCAGCGTCTCGGGGCGGGCGGTTCGGCGGCCGTCCGGCCGGCGGGTCGCGGTCCCGGCACGTACGCGGCCCGGGCCCTGCTCGCCGGCGGGCTCAGCCGACCAGCACCACGTCCAGGGTCCGCGGGCCGTGCACGCCCTCGACCCGGTGCAGCTCGATGTCACTCGTCGCCGACGGCCCGCTGATCCAGGTCAGCGGTCGGGTCGGGTCCAGCCGGGCCAGCGCCTCCGGCACCGTCTGCACCACCTGCTCGGCCCGGACCACGCAGAGGTGGTAGTCCGGCACCAGCGTGATCGCCCGCCGGCCCTGGTCCGGGGACGCGTCGAGGACGAGGGTGCCGGTCTCCGCCACGGCGACCGCGCACGCGGTGACCACCCCGTCCAGGGCGTCCAGTTCGGCCGCGGTCAGCCCGGTGTCGACCACCGCCCCGGGCACCTCCCAGGGCACGCCCCCCGGCACCACCACCCGCAGCCCGGCGTGGCCGGCCGGCGGGCCGGCGGCCGGCGGCGGCGCCGCCGGCGGGCGGCCAGCCCGGGGAGATACAGCAGGCGGCTGGGCAG
>CADCTP010000253.1 GCA_902805565.1 uncultured Mycobacteriales bacterium | reverse complement strand
GGGTACGCCGCCGGCTGGGCCGCGGTGAAGGCACTGCCGCACCCGGTGGCGGCCGCGGCGTTCGGCGGCGCCGGCCGGCTGGCCGCCCGCCGGGACGGCCCGGGCGTACGGCGGCTGCGGGCCAACCTGCGCCGGGTGGTGCCGCCGGGGGAGGACCTGGAGGCCGTGGTCCGCGCCGGCATGCGGTCCTACGCCCGCTACTGGCGGGAGACCTTCCGGCTGTCCCGGATCACCCCGGCCGCCGTCCGGGCGAACACCGACTTCACCGGCGCCGACCGGCTGGACAAGGCGCTGACCAGCGGCCGCGGCACGATCATGGTGCTGCCGCACTCCGGCAACTGGGACGCGGCCGGGGTCTGGCTGCTCGCCCACGGGTACCCGTTCAGCACCGTCGCGGAGCGGCTGCGCCCCGAGTCGCTGTACGAGCGGTTCGTCGCCTACCGCGAGGGCCTGGGCATGGAGGTGCTGCCGCTGACCGGCGGCGAGCGGCCCGCGGCCGACGTGCTGCGGGAGCGGCTCGAGGCCGGCGGCGCGGTCTGCCTGCTCGGCGACCGGGACCTCACCAAGCGCGGCATCGACGTCGAGTTCTTCGGCGAGACCGCGCGGATGCCGGCCGGCCCGGCGCTGCTGGCCGCGACCACCGGCGCGGCGCTGCTGCCGGTCGGGCTGTGGTTCACCCCGGACGGCTGGGGGGTCCGGGTGCACGACGAGGTGCCGATGGCCGCCGGCGGCCGGCTGCGGGACCGGGTCCGGTCGGCCACCCAGCAGGTCGCGGACGCGTTCGCGCAGGACATCGCGGTCCGCCCGGAGGACTGGCACATGCTGCAGCGGCTGTGGCTGGCCGACCTGCCCGCGGGCCGGGGCGGCTGAGCGGTGCGCGTCGGCCTGGTCTGCCCGTACTCCTGGGACATCCCCGGGGGCGTGCAGGCGCACGTCCGCGACCTGGCCGAGGCGCTGATCGGGCTCGGCCACCAGGTGTCGGTGCTGGCCCCGGCGGACGAGGACACCGACCTCCCGCCGTACGTGGTGGGGGCCGGCCGGGCGGTGCCGATCCGCTACAACGGCTCGGTGGCCCGGGTGCAGTTCGGCCCGGTGTCCGCGGCCCGGGTGCGGCGCTGGCTGCGGGACGGCCACTTCGACGTGCTGCACCTGCACGAGCCGATCGCGCCCAGCCTGTCGTTCCTGGCCCTGGTGCTGGCCCGCGGGCCGATCGTGGTCACCTTCCACACCTCGACCCCGCGGTCGCGGTCGCTGTCGGCGGCCGGCGGGATGGTGCAGCCGTTCCTGGAGAAGATCAGCGGCCGGATCGCGGTGTCCTCGGCGGCCCGGCAGGTCCAGGTCGAGCACCTCGGCGGGGACGCGGTGGAGATCCCGAACGGCGTGGCCGTCGCGACGTACCGGGCGGCGACCCCGCTGCCCGGCTACCCGCGCCAGGGCGGCACGGTGGGCTTCATCGGCCGGTACGACGAGCCGCGCAAGGGCCTGGCGGTGCTGCTGGCGGCGCTGGCCCGGCTGGCCCCGGACCGGCCCGGGCTGCGGCTGCTGGTGGCCGGTCGCGGTGACGCGGCGGACCTGCTGGCCGGGCTGCCGCCCGCGCTGGCCGGCCGGGTGGAGCTGCTCGGCCAGGTCAGCGAGGCCGACAAGGCGCGGATGCTGCGCTCGGTCGACGTCTACTGCGCGCCCAACCTGGGCGGCGAGAGCTTCGGCATCATCCTGCTGGAGGCGATGGCGGCCGGGACCGCGATCCTCGCCAGCGACCTGGACGCCTTCCGCCGGGTGCTGGACGACGGCCGGGCCGGCACGCTGTTCCGCACCGGGGACCCGGTCGCGCTCGCCGGCTGCCTGGGCGAGCTGCTCGACGACGCCGCCCGGCGGGCCCGCCTCGCCGCGGTGGGCGACCGGGTGGTGGCCGCGTACGACTGGCCGGTGGTGACCCGGCAGGTGCTCGCCGTCTACGAGACCGTGATCGCCGCGGTGCCGGTCGTGGTGACCCCGGACACCTCCGAGCCCCCCGATCTCGTCGGAGAGTGACCGGATCGCCTACCCTCTTCACTCGTGGAGGTGATTCTCGCGGCGGTCGCCGTGACCGTCGTCCTCTTGGCGTGGGTGAGCTGGACCGCCAGCCGGGTCGACCGGCTGCGGGACCGCACGGCGCACGCCCGCTCGTCGCTGGACGCCCAGCTGGTCCGCCGGGCCGCCGCGCTGCAGGCGCTGGCCTCCCAGTCCGGCGCCGCGCTCGGCCCGCAGGGCGAGCAGCGGCTGCTGCTGCTGGCCGCGGCCTCGCTGGACGCGGACGCCAGCACCCGCGAGGCCGTGGAGAACGACCTGTCCCGCGCGCTGCGCGACCTGCCGCCGGGCGCCGACCCGGCGCTGCTGGACGACCTGGCCGACGCCGCCCGCCGGGTCGCGCTGGCCCGCCGGTTCTACAACGACGCCGTCCGCGACACCGTCTCGCTGCGCCGCGGCCGGGTGCCGCGGCTGTTCCGGCTGGGCGGGCGGCAGCCGCTGCCGGCGTTCTTCGAGATCGACGACACGGTCCCGGTGGTCGCCCGCCCCGCGCCCCGGTAGGCGGCCGGCGCGGGGACGCGGTCCGGCCCGGCTGTGGCGCACTCCGCACCGTCGTACGCCGCCGCGGGACGTAGAATCGGCACCATGTCCGACCTGCCGCTCGCCCCCGCGACCTCCGCCCCCCAGACCGGCACCGCCCGCGTGAAGCGCGGCATGGCCGAGATGCTCAAGGGCGGCGTGATCATGGATGTGGTCACGCCCGAGCAGGCCAAGATCGCCGAGGACGCCGGCGCGGTCGCCGTGATGGCGCTGGAGCGCGTCCCGGCCGACATCCGCGCCCAGGGCGGCGTCGCCCGCATGTCCGACCCGGACATGGTCTCCGGCATCGTCGACGCCGTGTCGATCCCGGTGATGGCCAAGGCCCGCATCGGCCACTTCGTCGAGGCCCGGGTCCTGCAGTCCCTCGGCGTCGACTACGTCGACGAGTCCGAGGTGCTCACCCCGGCCGACGAGGCGCACCACATCGACAAGTTCTCCTTCACGGTGCCGTTCGTGTGCGGCGCGACCGACCTGGGGGAGGCGCTGCGGCGCATCTCCGAGGGCGCGGCGATGATCCGCTCCAAGGGCGAGGCCGGCACCGGCAACGTGGTCGAGGCGACCCGGCACATGCGCTCCATCCGGGCCGGCATCCGCAGGCTCGGCGGCCTGCCCCCCGAGGAGCTGTACGCGGCCGCCAAGGAGCTGCGCGCGCCGTACGACCTGGTGGCGGAGGTGGCGTCGCTCGGCAAGCTGCCGGTCGTGCTGTTCACCGCCGGCGGCATCGCGACCCCGGCCGACGCGGCGATGATGATGCAGCTCGGCGCCGAGGGCGTGTTCGTGGGCTCCGGCATCTTCAAGTCCGGCGACCCGGCCCGGCGGGCCGAGGCGATCGTCAAGGCCACCACCTTCCACGACGACCCCGACGTCATCGCCAAGGTCTCCCGCGGGCTCGGCGAGCCGATGGTGGGGATCGGGCTGGACGAGCTCAAGCCGGAGCAGCGGTACGCGGGCCGGGGGTGGTGACCGGCCGTCCCACCGTCGGTGTCCTCGCCCTGCAGGGCGACGTCCGGGAGCACCTGCAGGCGCTGACCGGATCCGGCGCCGACGCGGTGCCGGTGCGCCGGACCTCCGAGCTGGACTCCGTCGACGGGCTGGTGATCCCGGGCGGCGAGTCCACCACGATCTCCAAGCTCGCGGTCGCGTTCGACCTGCTGGAGCCGCTGCGGGAGCGGATCGCCGCGGGCATGCCGGCGTACGGGTCCTGCGCGGGGATGATCCTGCTGGCCGACAAGGTGCTCGACGGCGTCGAGGGCCAGCGGACCCTCGGCGGCCTGGACGTCACCGTCCGGCGCAACGCCTTCGGCCGGCAGGTCGACTCCTTCGAGGAGTCGATCCCGGTGGCCGGGGTGCCGGGCGGGCCGTTCCACGCGGTGTTCATCCGCGCCCCGTGGGTGGAGTCGGTCGGCTCCGGCGTCGAGGTGCTGGGCGTGGTCACCGACGGCGAGGCCGCCGGTAGGATCGTCGCGGTGCGACAGGGCGCCCTGCTGGCGACGTCGTTCCACCCGGAGCTGGGCGGGGACGCGCGGCTGCACGCGCTGTTCGTGGACATGGTGAGGGAGCGGGATCGATGAGTGGCCACTCCAAGTGGGCGACGACCAAGCACAAGAAGGCCGTCATCGACGCCAAGCGGGGCAAGCTGTTCGCCAAGCTGGTCAAGAACATCGAGGTCGCGGCGCGCACCGGCGGCGGCGACCCGAACGGCAACCCCACCCTCTTCGACGCCATCCAGAAGGCGAAGCGGACCTCGGTCCCCAACGACAACATCGACCGCGCGGTCAAGCGCGGCTCCGGGGCCGACGGCGGCGGGGTCGACTACCAGGCCATCACCTACGAGGGCTACGGCCCCGGCGGCGTCGCGGTGCTGGTCGAGTGCCTCACCGACAACCGCAACCGGGCCGCCTCCGAGGTCCGCACCGCGATGACCCGCAACGGCGGCTCGATGGCCGACCCGGGCTCGGTGGCCTACCTGTTCAACCGCAAGGGCGTCGTGATCGTCCCGAAGGCCGGCACCACCGAGGACGATGTGTACGCCGCCGTCCTGGAGGCCGGCGCCGAGGAGGTCAACGACCTCGACGAGTCCTTCGAGGTGGTCAGCGAGCCGGGCGACATGGTCGCGGTGCGGACCGCCCTGCAGGCCGCCGGCATCGAGTACGACTCGGCCGACTCGCAGTTCCTCCCCACCGTCACCGTCCCGCTCGACACCGACGGCGCGCGCAAGGTGTTCCGCCTGATCGAGGCGCTGGAGGACCTGGACGACGTGCAGGACGTCTACGCGAACTTCGACGTCTCCGACGAGGTCCTGGCGCTGGTCGACTAGGTCGTGCCGGTCGCCGGGCCGGAGCGCCCGGTCCATCCGGGCGCCCGGTCCGTGCGGGGCGGTCCAGGCACGGCACAGGGCGTGTCGCTGTCGGGCGGGCGGGCGCCGGCCGGTAGCGTCTCGAACAGCTGTTCGGCGGTCGAGGAGGGTGCGGGGTGCGGGTGCTCGGCGTCGACCCGGGGCTGACCCGGTGCGGCGTCGGCGTCGTGGAGGGTTCCGTGGGCCGGCCGCTGCGGCTGGTGGCGGTGGACGTGCTGCGGACGCCGGCCGGCGACGACCTGGCCGCCCGGCTGCTCGCGCTGGCCGCCGGCCTGGACGCCGCGGTCGCCGCCCACCGGCCGGACGTCGTCGCGGTCGAGCGGGTGTTCGCCCAGCACAACGTGCGCACCGTGATGGGCACCGCGCAGGCCGCCGCGCTGGCCGTGCTGGCCGCCGCCCGCGCCGGGGTGCCGGTCGCCCTGCACACGCCCAGCGAGGTCAAGGCCGCGGTCACCGGCTCCGGCCGGGCCGACAAGGACCAGGTCGCGGTCATGGTGACCCGGCTGCTCCGGCTGACCGAGCGCCCGAAGCCGGCCGACGCCGCCGACGCCCTGGCGCTGGCCATCTGCCAGCT
>CADCTP010000252.1 GCA_902805565.1 uncultured Mycobacteriales bacterium | reverse complement strand
TCCGCCCCACCCCCCGCGGCCTCCGCCTCCGGGCCTGACCCGGGCCGGCCCGGCCGGGCGCGACGGCGGCACCGGCCGGCCGTGCACCCGCCCGGCCGGCTCAGGACGCCGGGTCGTCGGCCAGGATGCGGGCGAGGGTGCGCCGGCCCATCCGGCTCATCGCCGGGTTGCTGTCGACGTAGTACCAGACCGCCCCCATGGCCTGCTCGAACGCCCACGCCCGGCCGCGCTCCCACTGCAGCTCGGTGCACCGCAGCTCGTCCCGGAGCAGCCGCCGGGGGCCGGCCTCCAGCAGGTGCCAGCCGCCGACCAGGTCCAGGGCGGGGTCGGCCGGGCCCAGGCCGCCCACGTCGAGCAGCCCGGCCAGCCGCCCGCCGGACACCAGCACGTTGCCCGGGATCAGGTCCCCGTGCGTGGTGGTGTCCGGGTCCTCCCGGGGCAGCGCCCGAAGCCGCCGCCAGAGCCGGCGCAGCCGCGGGACGTCCAGCAGCCGCTCGCTGCGGCGGAAGCAGGTCTCCATCCACTCGTCGTGCGCGCGCAGGTCACCGCCGCGGCCGGACCCGGCGAACGTCCGGCCGCCGGTGCCGATCGCCCGCAGGTCGCGGACGACCTCGGCCAGGTCGCGGGCGAAGCCGGTCGAGCGGCCGGGGTCCTCCTCGTCGGCGGTGCGCCCGGGCAGCCAGGTCTGCACCGACCACGACAGCGGGTAGCCGGCACCGGGCCGGCCCAGCGCCACCGGCCCGGGCACCGGGAACCGGGTGCGGCCGGCCAGCCGGCGGGCCGCGTCCGCCTCTGCCGCCAGCTGCCGCCGGGTCGCCTCCACCTCGCCCGGCCGGAGCGGGAACCGGGCCGCCCAGCGGTCGCCGACCCGGAAGATCGCGTTGACCGTCCCGGCCGGGTCGACCGGGGTCACCGGCAGCCCCCGCCACGCCGGGAACTGGTCGTCGATCAGCGCCCGGACGGTGCCGAGCGGCACGGTCAGCTGGTCGGGGTGCATCGGCACGCCGCCAGCCTGTCCAGGACCCGCCCCCGACGGCAAGCCGGCCGCGGGCGGCATGATGCGGGCATGGGTGTCGAGTTGGTGGACGTGGAGCCGGGCGACCCCCGGCTGGAGACGGACCTGCTGCCGGTGCTGGTGCAGCTGCGGCCGCACCTGGACGCCGCGGCGTACGCGGCGGTCTACGAGCGGGGGCACCCGCAGGGGCTGCGCTTCCTGGCCGCGTACGACGGCGGCCGGTGCGTCGGGGTGGCCGGCTGGCGGCTGCTGCACAGCACCCACACGCTGACCAAGCTGCACGTCGACGACCTGGTCACCGCGGAGGACGCCCGCTCGGGCGGCGTCGGGCACGCGCTGCTGGCCGAGCTGGCCGAGCGGGCCCGGGCGGCCGGCTGCGCCGTGCTGGACCTGGACTCCGGCGTGCACCGGCACGACGCGCACCGGTTCTACTTCCGGGAGCGCATGCACATCAGCTCGCACCACTTCACGCTGCCGCTGTGACCGGCGGGTGGGGACAGCCCCACCCCGGTCCGGCCGGCTGACCGGCTGGGTCGGCGCGCCGGCGCGACCTAGCGTCGGTGCCATGACGACGACGATGCTCCCGCCGGCCCCGGCGACCGGCCGGCGGCTGCGGGTGCCGGCCGCGGCGACGTACGTGCTGACCGGGCTGCCGCCGGCGGTCGTGGCGTTCGTGGTGGCGGTGGCCGGCGTGTCGGTGTCCGCCGGGACGCTGGTGATCGTGCTCGGCGTCGGCGTGCTGGCGCTCACCCTGCTGGCCGCGCAGGGGTTCGCGGTGCTGGAGCGGGCCCGGCTGGACGCGCTGCTGGGCACCCGGGTGCCGCGGCCGGCGTACGCGCCGCTGCGGCCCGGGCCGGTCGGGGCGGCGCTGTCGGCCGGCGCGGACCCGCGGCGGTGGCTGGACCTGGTGCACGCGATCGTCGGGTTCCCGGTCGCGGTGGCGACGTTCGCGGTGGTGGCCGGGTGGTCGGCGGCCGCGGTCGGCGGGCTCGGGTACCCGTTGTGGCGGTGGGCGCTGCCGGACGGCGACGGGGACCACGGCCTGGCGTGGGTGCTCGGGCTCGGCGCCGGCACCACGGCCGACATCCTGGTCACCACCGGTGCCGGCCTGCTCGCCGCGGTCACCCTGCCGTTCGTCGTCCGCGGCTGCGCCGCCGCCCAGTCGGGCCTGGCCCGCGCCGTCCTCGGCGCCCACCCCGGCGACTGACCCCGGGGCCGGCCGTCCGGATCGGACGCCCCCCGACGACCGACCCCGGGCCGGCCGGCCGGACCGGACACCCCTCCGGCGACCCGGTCCGCGGGACCGGAGCGGGCCGCCGGGCCGCCGGCTACGGGACCGGGTGCTCGGCCATCAGGTCGGCGACCTCCTTGGCCACGTGGTCCAGCGTGGCCGCGTCGCCGGTGCCGGCGGCGGCGACCGCGCGGTCGATCCAGCCGGCGAGCAGGTCCATGTCGGCGACCCCGAGCCCGCGGGTGGTCACCGCCGGGGTGCCGATCCGCAGCCCGGACGGGTCGAACGGCGTGCGCGGGTCGTACGGCACGGTGTTGTAGTTGGTCTCGATCCCGGCCCGGTCGAGGGCCTGCGCCGCCACCTTGCCGCTGACCCCGCGGGAGGTGAGGTCGAGCAGGATCAGGTGGTTGTCGGTCCCGCCGGAGACCAGGTCGTACCCGCGGGCGAGCAGGCCGTCGGCCAGCGCCGCCGCGTTGGCCACCACCGCGTGCGCGTAGTCCCGGAACGACGGCCGGGCGGCCTCGGTCAGCGCCACCGCGATCGCCGCGGTCGTCGCGTTGTGCGGGCCGCCCTGCAGACCGGGGAACACCGCCCGGTCCAGCGCCTTCGCGTGCTCGGAGCGGGACAGGATCATCGCCCCGCGCGGCCCGCGCAGCGTCTTGTGGGTGGTGGTGGTCACCACGTCGGCGTGCGGCACCGGCGAGGGGTGGGCGCCGCCGGCCACCAGCCCGGCGATGTGCGCGATGTCGGCGACGAGGACGGCGCCGACCTCCGCGGCGATCGCGGCGAACCCGGCGAAGTCGATGGTCCGGGGCACCGCGGTCCCGCCGCAGAAGATCACCTTCGGCCGTTCCGCCAGCGCGACCGACCGGACCTCGTCCAGGTCGATCCGGCCGGTGTCGCGGCGCACGCCGTACCGGACCGGGCGGAACCAGCGGCCGGTCGCGGACACGTCCCAGCCGTGGGTGAGGTGCCCGCCCATCGGCAGCGACATCCCGAGCACGGTCTCCCCCGGCTGCAGGAAGGCCAGGTAGACGGCCAGGTTGGCCGGCGAGCCCGAGTACGGCTGGACGTTGGCGTGCTCGGCGCCGAACAGCGCCCGGGCCCGCCCGGCCGCCAGCGTCTCCAGCGGGTCGACGTTCTGCTGGCCCTCGTAGTAGCGCCGGCCCGGGTAGCCCTCGGAGTACTTGTTGGTGAACACCGAACCGGTGGCGGCCAGCACCGCCGGGGAGACGTAGTTCTCCGACGGGATGAGCCGGGCGACCCGCCGCTGGCGGTCCTCCTCGGCGCTGAGCAGGGCGGCGACCTCGGGATCGGTGCCGGCGAGCGGGGACGGGGCGACGGTCATCGGGACCTCCGGGCGTGCGACGGCGAGGGACCCGGACACCCAGGCGCGCGGTGCCCACGTCCGCACGTCGCTCCCCGGTGGTTGGGCCCACCTCGCGGCGCCAGTCGCGTCCACCGATCATAGACAGCGTCGCCGTACGGCGACAGGGTCGAGGAGAGAGGACCGGCGTCGCGTGCCCGAGGGAGACACCGTCTGGCTGGCCGGCAAGCGGATGCACGACGCGCTCGCCGGTCGCCCGCTGACCCGCTTCGACCTGCGGGTGCCGCAGCACGCGACCGCGGACCTGACCGGCGTGACGGTGACCGAGGTGGTGCCGCGGGGCAAGCACCTGCTGACCCGGTTCGCCGGCGGCATCACGCTGCACACCCACTTCCGGATGGACGGCACCTGGCACCTGCAGCGCCCGGGCGAGCGGTGGCGCGGCGGCCCCGCCCACCAGGTCCGCGCGGTGCTGGCCAACGCCGAGTGGGAGGCGGTCGGCTACCGGCTGCACGACGTGCGGCTGGTCCCGACCGACCAGGAGGACCGGCTGGTCGGCCACCTCGGCCCGGACGTCCTGGGCCCGGACTGGGACCCGGAGGAGGTGCGCCGGCGGATCGAGGCCGACCCGGACCGGGAGATCGGCGACGTGCTGCTGGACCAGCGGGTGCTGGCCGGCGTGGGCAACCTCTACAAGAACGAGGCGCTGTTCCTCACCGGCCTGCACCCGTGGACGCCGGTGGCCGAGGTCCCGGACGTGCCGCGGGTGGTCGCCACCGCGCACCGGCTGATGCGGGCCAACCGCGACCACCCCGAGCAGACGACGACCGGCAGCATGCGGCGCGGCGAGACGCACTGGGTCTTCGAGCGGGCCCGCAAGCCGTGCCGGCGGTGCGGCACCCCGGTGGAGATCGGCGAGCAGGGCGAGGTCGCGGAGTACGCGCGGCTGACGTACTGGTGCCCGCGCTGCCAACCCGGACGCTGACCGGGCTGCTCGGCCCGGCCGCCCGGACCGTGCCGCGGAGGCCCGGGTGGCGCGAGCAGGACCGGTCCCGGTGGGACGCCGGCCAGATCGCCGAGCCGGCGGCGTGCCCGGCGGCGGTCAGGGACGCAACCGGCCCACCAGCAGCCGGCTCTCCGCCTCGTCGGCGAGCCCCAGCCGGATGCGGCCGGAGACCTCGGCCGTCACCGTCGGCTGCCCGGTCACCACCCGGCCGTCGACCACGAACGCGATCCGCCCGCGGGACCTCGCCTGGTCCCGGGTGAGCCGGGCCAGGGCCGGCCGGTCGGCCTCCACCGGCTGCAGGGACAGCAGCCAGTACGGGACCGTGCCGGTCGGCCGGTCCAGCCGCAGGTCGGCGGCCGACCGCAGCCGCACGGCCGGCCCGCGCAGCTGCAGGCACTCGGTCCCGCGGTCCACGACGAGCACGCCGCGGGCCCCGGCGACCGGGGAGACCCGGCAGGGCCCCGGCGACGGCCGTACGGTCCACAGCTCCAGCGGCCGCGCGAGCGCACCGGACCCCGTCCTCGGCTCCCGCGCCGGGACGAGCCCGAGACCGCTGAGCGTGCGGACGGCGGCGGCCCGGTCCCGGACCGGCAGCACGAGCGTGCCCCCCTCCTCCACGCCGGCCGGCACCGGGGCGGCGGTGCCGATCCGGGCCGTGAGCCGCTGGCCGCCCCGGACCCTGGCGGCGAGGGTGGTGGCGTCCCAGCCGGGCAGGCTGAGCAGCAGGGCTGCCCCGGTGGACCGGTCCACCGCCCGGACGGCGGTGACCTCGTCCACGGTGAGCACCGAGGCCGGCGGCACGCAGCGGATGCCGGCGGCCTCCGGGCACGGGGTCGGCGGGGCCGGTGCCGGGGCGAGCGCCAGGACGACCGGGCGCCGCAGGGTGGCCGCACCCGACGGCCCGGGGAGCTGGGGCTGGCTGCGGCCGGCGACCGCGGCGACCGACCGGTCCGGCGAGCGG
>CADCTP010000251.1 GCA_902805565.1 uncultured Mycobacteriales bacterium | reverse complement strand
CGCGCCCGGCCCCGACCCGCCACCCGGCCCCGACCCGCCGTCCGCCCCCGACCCCAGGGCGGCCAGGGCGGTCAGGGCCGGCAGGACCTCCGGGGCGACCACGGTCACCGCCGCGCCGGCCGCCAGCAGGCCCCGGACGCGGCGCAGCGCGACCGGGCCGCCGCCGACCACGACGGCACGCCGGCCGGCCAGGTCGAGGACCAGCGGATAGGCACCCACCGCGCCGATGATGTCAGCCACGCCGGGAAGCGTCGGGAAGCAGTGGCCGTACGCGCCGTCATGTGCGACGGTGGAGGGCGTGACCCGACGCCCCGCGGACCCGCACCTGGTCTCGCGTCGGCACATCGATCTCCGGCGGGTGGGAAGCGCGGTCTGTCCGGGCTGACCGAAGCCCGAAGCAGGACCGCCCCGCCGGAAGGACCGACACCCCCATGCCGCCCCAACGTGGGCAGGGCCAGTGGGCCCTGGGCCACCGTGAGCCGCTGAACCCCAACGAGCGGGTCAAGCGCGACGACGACGCCCTCAACGTCAAGCAGCGGATCATCGACCGCTACCAGTACACGGGGTTCGCCGGCATCGACCCGGCGGACCTGCGCAACCGGTTCCGCTGGTTCGGGCTCTACACCCAGCGGGCCCAGGGCATCCCCGGCGGCCGGACCGCCGTGCTGGAGCCCGAGGAGCTCGAGGCCGAGTTCTTCATGCTGCGGGTCCGGATCGACGGCGGGCAGCTGTCGACCGCGCAGCTCACCGCCATCGCCGGCATCGCCACCGAGTTCGGCCGGGACGTGGCCGACGTGACCGACCGGCAGAACATCCAGCTGCACTGGATCCGGATCGAGGACGTCCCGGAGATCTGGCGCCGGCTGGAGGCGGTCGGCCTGGACACGATGGAGGCCTGCGGGGACACGCCGCGGGTGATCCTCGGCTGCCCGCTGGCCGGGGTGGCGGCCGACGAGGTGCTGGACGCGACGCCGGCCATCGCCGAGGTCCGGGAGCGCTACATCGGCGACCCGGAGTTCTCCAACCTGCCCCGCAAGTTCAAGTCCTCGATCTCCGGGTGCGCGGTGCACTGCACCAACCACGAGATCAACGACGTGTCGTTCGTCGGGGTCACCGGCCCGGACGGCACCCCGGGGTACGACCTCTGGGTCGGCGGCGGCCTGTCCACCAACCCGAAGTTCGGCGTCCGGCTGGGCGCGTTCGTCGAGCCGGACCGGGTCACCGAGGTCTGGGCCGGGGTGACCACCCTGTTCCGGGAGCACGGCTACCGCCGGTCCCGGATCCACGCCCGGCTGAAGTTCCTGGTCGCCGACTGGGGCGCGGAGCGGTTCCGGGCGGTGCTGGAGAAGGAGTTCCTGACCGCGCCGCTGCCGGACGGTCCCGCCCCGGCGGCGTACACCGGGGCCCGCGGGCACGCCGGGGTCACCCCGCTGGTCGACGGCACCAACGCGGTCGGCTTCGCGCTGCGGGCCGGCCGGTCCTCCGGCACCCAGCTGGCCCGGGTCGCCGCGCTGGCCGCGGAGTACGGCGCCGGCCGCGTCCGCACCACCGCCCAGCAGCAGCTGGTCATCCTGGACGTGCCGCCGGCCCGTACCGAGGAGCTGGTCGCCGCGCTGGCCGCGGAGGACCTGCCGGTCCGGCCGAGCGCCTTCCGCAACGGCACGATCGCCTGCACCGGCACCGAGTTCTGCAAGCTGGCGATCGTCGAGACCAAGGGCCGGGCGCAGCAGCTGTACGCCGAGCTGGAGCGCCGGCTGCCCGACTTCCCGGAGCCGGTGACGGTCAACCTCAACGGCTGCCCGAACTCCTGCGCCCGCTTCCAGGTCGCCGACATCGGCTTCAAGGGCTCGGTGGCGCGCGGGCCGGACGGCGAGGACGTCGAGGTCTACCAGGTCCACCTGGGCGGCCACCTGGGCGGCGAGGCGACGCTGGGCCGCAAGTTCCGCGGCCTGAAGGTGGACGCGGACGACGCGGCCGACTACGTCGAGCGGGTGCTGCGCGGCTACCTGGAGCACCGGCAGCCGGCCGAGTCGTTCGCCGCGTACGCGGCCCGCGCCGACGAGGGGCTGCTGCGGTGAGCGGGCACCGGTCGCCGTTCTACTGCCCGTACTGCGGCGACGAGGCGATCCGGCCGTACGGCGAGGCGCACGGCGAGTGGCAGTGCGAGTCCTGCCGGCGGGCGTTCGCGCTGCGGGCGGTGCGGGCGGTGCTGGCGGCGGGCCCCGCGACCGTCCCGGGGCGTCCGGAGGTGACCCGGTGAGCGCACCCGAGCGGGAGTGGGGGCGGTTGCGGGAGCTGGCCGGGCGGGCCGCCGCCGACCTGGACGGCGCGCACCCGCTCGAGGTGCTGCGCTGGGCGTCGGAGACCTTCGGCGACACCCTCTGCGTGTCGTCCTCGATGGGCGACGCCGTGCTGTCCCACCTGGCGTCCCGGGCCCGGCCCGGCGTCGACGTGATCTTCCTGGACACCGGCTACCACTTCGCCGAGACCATCGGCACCCGGGACGCGGTCGCGGCGACGCTGCCGGTCACGGTCCGTACCGTCGAGCCGCTGTGGACGGTCGCCGAGCAGGATGCCGACCTGCTGCCCCGGCTGCACGACCGGGACCCGGACCGGTGCTGCTGGCTGCGCAAGGTGGAGCCGCTGGGCCGGGCGCTGGCGCCGTACACGGCCTGGGCCAGCGGGGTGCGCCGGGACGAGTCGCCGTCCCGGGCGGACACCCCGGTGGTGGCCTGGGACGCGCGGCGGGCGCTGGTCAAGGTGCACCCGATGGCCTGCTGGACCGCCGGGGACGTGGACGCGTACATCGCCGAGCACCACATCCTGGTCAACCCGCTGGTCGAGGACGGCTACCCCTCGATCGGCTGCGCGCCCTGCACGGCCCGGGTGGAGCCGGGCGCGGACCCGCGGTCGGGCCGGTGGGCGGGCAAGGCCAAGACCGAGTGCGGCATCCACGGCTGACTAGGCTGGCCGGGTGCCGCTGACCGTCGACTTCGCGCAGGTGGAACCGGAGGACGTGCCGGACCGGGTGGCCGCGGTGTGCGACGAGTTGGAGGCGGCCGACACCGGCGGGTGGTACGGCAAGCTCACCGTCGAGCGGCCCTGGTCCCGGCACAACCCGGTGCTGGAGGGCGAGTTCGCCTGCCCGGCCGCGATCCGGCCGTACCTGGAGCGGGAGCTGGGCAAGCTGGCCGCGGCCGGGGCCCGGGTGGCCGCGGCGGCGGCCCGGCGCAAGCTGGACCTGCACGACCCGGCGCTGCTGGACGCGCTGGACGAGAAGGCGTGGGACCTGCGGCGCAAGAAGCTGTTCCTGTTCCGGCCGGAGCGGATGGCGCTGTCGATCGACCGGCTGGCGCACTACACCGGGACACCGGCCGAGGCGTTCCAGCGGTACGTGCTGTTCACCAACTACTCCTGGCACGTGGAGTCGTTCCGGGAGCGGTTCCCGGACGCGATCGGGCCGGTGGCGCCGGGCCGGCAGATGCCGGCGTGGCACGCGACCCGGCCGGGCCGGGACGGGATCACCCTCATCGACATCGGCGTCGGCCCGTCGAACGCGAAGACGGTGACCGACCACGTCGCGGTGCTGCGCCCGGACCTGATGCTGATGATCGGGCACTGCGGCGGGCTGCGGAACCACCAGGACATCGGCGACCTGGTGCTGGCCACGACGTACCACCGGGCCGACGGGGTGCTGGACCACGTGCTGCCCACCAGCGTGCCGGTGGCGTCCAACCACCGGCTCAACGCCTACCTGCTGGACGCGCTGGTGCGCCGGGACCTGCCGTACCGGCTGGGCACCGTCTACACCACCGACAACCGGAACTGGGAGTTCGAGCAGGGCGGGATCCTGGAGGCGATGCGGCTGTCCCGGGCGGTGGCGGTGGACATGGAGTCCGCGACCGTCGCCGCGAACGGCTTCCGCTACCGGGTCCCGGTCGCGACCCTGCTCGCGGTCAGCGACAAGCCGCTGCACGGGCGGCCGAAGCTGTCCGACGCGGCCCAGGAGTTCTACACCGCGACCAAGCGCTGGCACCTGGAGGTCGCGGTCGAGGTGGTCGACCGGGTCCGCGCCGCGCACCCCGACGGCCTGCCCGCCGCCGACGTCCGCTCCCCCGACGAGCCCCTCTTCGGCCGGGACTGACCGCGCCGTCGACCGGGTACGGGGACCGGTATGGACCGGGGTGACGGATTCACGCTGCGCCGGCCGAGGGGCTGGCGGATCGCGAGCGCGGTCCTGCTGCCGGTCTGGATCGGCTGGCTGGGGTTCGTCCTCCTCGGCGCGGACGAGCGGCCGCCGCCGGCGTTCCTGGTGATCGCCGCGCTGATGGTGGCCTACGGCGTGGCGATGACGATCCGGACGGTCCGGCTCGCGGTGGTCGCCACCGCCGAGGAGCTGGTCGTGCGCAACCTCTGGGGCACGCACCGGATCCCCCGCTCGGACATCACCGGGTTCAGCACCGGGCGCTACCAGCGGGTCGGCCACCGGACGGTGTACGCCGACCGCCGGTCCGGGCGGGCGGTGCGGCTGATGGCGCTGGAGCAGTCGTTCCCGCTGCCGGGGCGCGAGCGGGACGTCGAGCCGGACCTGGACCGGCTGGAGGGCTGGCGGGCGGGGGTGCGGCCGGCGGTCGGCGGCTGAGCCCTACGGTGGCGGGGTGACGAGGACGGAGCACCCCGGGGTGCGCAAGGTCGCCGACGCGCTGGCCGCGGCGGGGGCGGACGGGCAGGTCCGAGAGCTGCCGGAAGCGGCGACCACGGCGGCGCTGGCCGCCGCCCAGCTCGGCGTGGAGGTCGGCGCGATCGCCAACTCGCTGGTCTTCGACGCCGACGGGCAGCCGCTGCTGGTGCTCACCAGCGGCGCGCACCGGGTCGACACGGCGAAGGTCGCCGCCCTGGTCGGGGTGGCGGCGCTGCGCCGGGCGACGCCGGAGTTCGTCCGGTCGGCGACCGGGCAGCCGATCGGCGGGGTCGCCCCGGTCGGGCACCCCGGGCCGCTGCGGACGCTGGTCGACACCGAGCTGGAGCGGTACGACACCGTCTGGGCCGCCGCCGGCATCCCGCCCACCGTCTTCCCCACCTCGTACTCCGAGCTGGTGCGGATCACCGGGGGCACGCCGGCCGAGGTCGGCTGAGCGGATCTTCGTCCCCCCACCTACCCTCTGACCATGGTCGAGGCCGTGCCGGAGCTGGTGACGCTGCACCTGTGGCGGGTGCCGGGTCGCGCGGTCCCGGCCGCGGTCGCCCGGATGGCCACCGACCGCGGGCCGGTGCGCCGGCAGCCCGGGGTGCGCTTCGCCAAGCTGCTCGGGACCGGGGCCGGGCGGACCTTCACCATGCGCGACGCCGACCCGCGGACCTGGGGCCTGCTGGCGACCTGGGCCGACCGGGCGTCGGCGGCGGCGTTCGAGCGGTCCCGGACGGTGGCCGGCTGGGGCCGGCTGGCCGAGGAGAGCTGGCGGGCCGAGCTGCGGCCGCTGGCGGCGCGCGGGCGCTGGTCGGGCCGGGAGCCGTTCGGCCGGCCGGCCGGCGGGCGCTGGGACGGCCCG
>CADCTP010000250.1 GCA_902805565.1 uncultured Mycobacteriales bacterium | reverse complement strand
GGTAGGTCAGCACGCCCACGCCGAGCAGCAGCAGCACGGTGGCGGCCCGCTGCCCCCTGGTACGGCGGGTCCAGCGCTGGCGGCGGGGCAGGGCCCGGCGCACGGTCTCCCGGCGCCGGTCCCGCCGCCGCCGGGCCGCGTTCCGGCGGGCGTTGCGGGCGTCGGTCTCCGCCACCCGCCGGGCCGAGTCGGCCTCCCGGGCCGCGCGGCGCCGCGCGCGCTCCTTGCTCACAGGGTGCCGAGCCAGTTGCGCAGCAGGGCCGCCCCGGCGTCGCCGGACTTCTCCGGGTGGAACTGGGTCGCCATCAGCGACCCGCGCTCCACCGCGGCCACGAACGGCACCCCGTGCTCCGCCGTCGTCACCAGCCCGTCGGTGGCGGTCGCCGCGTACGAGTGGACGAAGTAGAACCGCTCCCCGCCCAGCCCGTCGAACAGCGCCGACCCGGCCGCCGCGGTCACGGTGTTCCAGCCCATGTGCGGCAGGATCGGCGCGGCGAGCCGGCGCACCTCGCCGGGCAGCACGCCCAGGCCCGCGGTCCGGACGCCGTGCTCGGCACCGGCGTCGAAGAGGACCTGCATGCCGACGCAGATGCCGAGCACCGGCCGCCCGGCGGCGACCCGGTCCCGCACCACCGGGCCGGCCCCGAGGCCGTCGATGCCGGCCATGCACGCCGCGTACGCCCCGACGCCCGGCACGACCAGCCCGTCCGCCGCCGCCGCGGCGGCCAGGTCGGCGGTCACCGCCACATCGGCGCCGGCCCGGGCCAGCGCCCGCTCGGCGGAGCGCAGGTTGCCCGAGCCGTAGTCGAGCACCACCACCCGCGGCACCTCAGAGCACCCCCTTGGTGCTGGGCACGCCGACCACCTTCGGGTCCACCGCGGTCGCGTCGCGCAGCGCCCGGGCGACCGCCTTGAACTGCGCCTCCACGATGTGGTGGGCGTCCCGGCCGCCGAGCACCCGGACGTGCAGCGCGATCCGCGCGTGGTGCACGAAGGACTCGAAGACGTGCCGGGTCAGCGTGGTCGCGTACACCGGGCCGATCGTCGGCGGCATGGTGTCCGGCTCGGTGTGCACCAGGTACGGCCGGCCGGACAGGTCCACCGCGACCTGGGCCAGCGCCTCGTCCAGCGGCACCAGCGCGTCGCCGAACCGGCGCAGCCCGGACTTGTCCCCCAGCGCCTGCCGGAACGCCTCGCCCAGCGCGATCGCGGTGTCCTCCACCGTGTGGTGGGCGTCGATCTCCAGGTCGCCGCGGGTCCGGATCGTCAGGTCGAAGCCGCCGTGCTTGCCCAGCTGGGACAGCATGTGGTCGTAGAACGGCACGCCGGTGTCGACGTCGGTCCGGCCGGTGCCGTCGAGGTCGACCTCGACCAGCACCGAGGACTCCTTGGTCTCCCGCTCCACCCGTCCGGTCCGGCTCACCGGGCCGCCTCTCGCTCGCCTCGTCGGTCGCTCCCTCGTCGGCTCACAGCACGTCCACCTCTCGTACGACCTCCTCGACCGCGGCCAGGAAGCCGTCGATCTCCCACCCCACCCCGGCGGTGACCCGCAGCCAGCCGGGGATGCCGGGATCGCGGACCAGCACCCCGCGGTCCAGGAACGCCCGCCACGCCGCATCCGCGTCGGCGAACCGTCCGAACAGGACGAAGTTCGCGTCGCTCGGCACCGCGGTCAGCCCGGCCGCCGGCAGCGCGGCGACGATCCGGTCCCGGCCGGCCCGGATCGCGGCCACGCTGGCCAGCAGCTCCGGCGCGTGCGCCAGCGCGACCCGGGCGACGGCCTGGGTCAGCGCCGAGAGGTGGTACGGCAGCCGCACCAGCTGCACCGCGTCCACCACCGCCGGGTCGGCCGCCAGGTAGCCCAGCCGCAGCCCGGCCATCCCGAACGCCTTGGACATCGTCCGGGTCACCACCAGCCGGGGCCGGCCCGGCAGCAGGGTCAGCGCGGACGGCACCCCGGCCCGGGCGAACTCCGCGTACGCCTCGTCGACGACGACCATCCCGGGGGCGGCGTCGTACACCGCCTCCACCACGGCCGGCGGCAGCGCGGTGCCGGTCGGGTTGTTCGGCGAGGCCACGAACACCACGTCCGGGCGGTGCTCGCGCACCTGCCGGGCCGCGTCGTCCGGGGTCAGGGTGAAGTCGGCACCGCGGCCGCCGGCGGTCCAGCCGGTGCCGGTGCCGGTCGCGATGATCTCGTGCATCGAGTACGACGGGACGAAGCCGAGCGCGGTCCGCCCCGGCCCGCCGAAGGCCTGCAGCAGCTGCTGGAGCACCTCGTTGGACCCGTTGGCCGCCCAGACCTGCTCCGGACGCACCCCGCCGCCGAGGTAGCCGGCGAGGTCGGCGCGCAGCGCGACCGCGTCCCGGTCGGGGTAGCGGTTCAGCCCCGCGGCCACCTCCGCCGCCGCCGCCGCCACGTCCTCGAGCAGGCCCGGCGGCAGCGGGGAGGAGTTCTCGTTGGTGTTCAGCCGGACCGGCACGTCCAGCTGCGGGGCGCCGTACGGCACCCGGCCGCGCAGGTCCGCCCGCAGCGGCAGGTCCTCCAGCCGGGTCACGACGGGAACCGGCGGCGGACCGCGGCCGCGTGCGCCGGCAGGTCCTCCGCGTGCGCGAGCGCCACCACGTGCTCGGCGACCCCGGCCAGCGCGGGCCCGTCGTACTCCACCAGGTTGACGCCGCGCAGGAATGTCTCCGTCGACAGCCCCGCGGTGTGCCGGCAGCTGCCGCCGGTCGGCAGCACGTGGTTGGAGCCGGCCGCGTAGTCGCCCAGCGACACCGGCGTGTGCGGGCCGACGAACACGCAGCCGGCATTGCGTACCCGGCGGGCCACCCCGGCCGCGTCCGCGGTGTGGATCTCCAGGTGCTCCGCGCCGTACGCGTCGGCGACCAGCAGGGCCTGGTCGAGATCGCGGACCAGCACCGTCGCCGACTGGGGGCCGGTGAGCGCCTCGGTGACCCGCTGCACGTGCTTGGTCCCCGCCACCTGCTCCGCCAGCTCGCGGTCCACCGCGGCGGCCAGCGCCGGCTCCCAGGTCACCAGCACCGAGGCCGACGTCGGCCCGTGCTCGGCCTGGCTGAGCAGGTCCGCGGCCACCAGCACCGGGTCGGCGGTGCCGTCGGCGACGACCAGCACCTCGCTCGGCCCGGCCTCGGAGTCGATGCCGACCACGCCGCGCAGCAGCCGCTTGGCCGCGGTCACGTACACGTTGCCGGGGCCGGTCACCATGTCCACCGGCTCGACGCCGTCCACCCCGTACGCGAGCATCGCGACGGCCTGGGCGCCGCCCACCGCGTACACCTCCCGCACGCCGAGCAGGGCGCAGGCGGCGAGGATCGTCCGGTCCGGCAGGCCGCCGGAGTCGGCGCGCGGCGGGGAGGCCACGGCGATGCTCTCGACCCCGGCCGCCTGGGCCGGGATGACGTTCATCAGGACGCTGGAGGGCAGCGGGGCCAGCCCGCCGGGCACGTAGAGGCCGACCCGGCGGACCGGCAGGTGCCGGCGGGTGACGGTGCCGCCCGGGACGACCTCGACGCTCGACTCGGCCGGGAGCTGCGCTGCGTGCACCAGCCGGATCCGGCGGATCGCCTCCAGCAGCGCCGCCCGCACGTCCGGGTCCAGCCCGTCCGCCGTCACGGCCGCCGCCGGCACCCGCAGGTCGGCCGGCTCGACGCCGTCCAGCCGGCGGGTGGCGTCCCGGACCGCGTCGGCCCCGTGCTCCCGGACCGCGTCCACGATGGGCCGGACGACATGGGTCGCGGACTCCACGTCGACCGCGGCGCGGGGCAGCACGCCGGCCAGCCCGGCGGCGGTCCGCCGGTCGGTGAGGTCGAGTCGGGTCAGCACGCCGACCAGTATCCCCGGCGTTCTCCTAAGCTGGGCACGTGGCCGACCTGCTGCCCCTCTTCCCGCTCGGCCACACCGTGCTGTTCCCGGGCGTGGTCCTGCCGCTGCACGTGTTCGAGGAGCGCTACCGGGAGCTGGTCCGGACGCTGCTGGAGCAGCCGGAGACCGCGCCGCGCCGGTTCGGGGTGGTGGCGATCCGGCAGGGCTGGGAGGTCGGCGCGGACGCGGCCGAGGCGCTGCACGAGGTCGGCTGCGCGGCCGAGCTGCGGCGGGTGACCCGCTACCCGGACGGCCGGTTCGACCTGGTGACGGTGGGGGCGGACCGGTTCCGGCTGCGGGAGGTCGACCGGGAGTCCCGGCCGTACCTGGTGGGGTCGGTGGAGTGGCTGCCGCCGGACCCGCCGTCGGCCGACCCCGGGCCGGCCGCCGCGGTCGCCACCCTGTTCGCCGAGTACGTCACGTTCGCCGCGGCGCTGCAGGGCCGCCCCGCGGAGATCGTCGAGCTGCCGGCCGACCCGGGTGAGCTGTCCCACCTCGTCGGGTCGGCCGCGGTGCTCACCCTGGAGGACCGGCAGGCGCTGCTGGAGGCCCCCGACGCGGCGGCCCGGCTGCGGGCGGAGCTGCGGCTGCTGAAGCGGGAGACCACGATGGTGCGGACCCTGCGGGCACTGCCGGTGCCGGTGGCCGAGCTCCAGGTGACCCAGAGCCTCAGCTGACGCCGCCGGGCGGGTCGGGGTGCGGGCCGCTCAGCCGGCGCCGGGCCGCGGCACCGGCGCGGTGCCCGGACCGCCGGCCGGGCCCTCGGTCCGGGCCGGGCCGCCCGGCCCTTCCGTGCCCTCGTAGCCGGAGGGACGCTCGTACCCCGAGGGACCCTGGTGGTTCCCGACACCCTCGGAGCCGGACGGACCCGGGACGGCTGTAGTGCTCTGGTGGCCGGCGGGAGCCGGGGGCTCCTGGGTGTCCTCGTCGCGGCCGAGGTCGTTGCGGGCGGCGAAGCCGGCGGCGAGCAGGTAGACCACCACCGCGGCGAACGGCTCGACCACCAGCGCGGCCCGGGCCCGCAGGGTCAGCGGCTGCTGCACGATCCGCCCGACCTCCTGCAGGTCGGCCGGCTGGTAGCCGGTGCCGAGCCGCAGGCCCAGCCGCCAGGTCAGCACGGCGCCGAGCAGCCCGCCGGCGGCCAGCGCCAGCAGCACCAGCGGCCCCCGGGACCGGGCCACCCGCCAGGCCACCAGCCCGGCCAGGAGCCCGGCGGCCAGGGTGAGCAGCACGTACCGGCCGTCGGCGGCGATGTACTCCTCGGCCGACGGCACCACCGGCAGCGCCCGCCCGGGCTGATCCACCCGGAAGTCCAGCCGCGGCGCCAGCCGGACCCAGAGCGGCGCCAGCAGCGCCCCGAGCACCGCGAGCCCGAGCAGCAGGGCGGCCGCGGTGGCCAGCTCGGTCCGGCCCGGCGGCCACAGCCGCGCCCGGGACCGCACCGACCGGGGGTCCACCGGGTACGACCCCTGCACCGGCGACATCGGCGGGTACCCCGCCCCCGCGGTCGCGTACGCCCCGGGGTACGGGCCCGGGCCCCGGCCGAGGTCCTCGCCGGGCGGGGCGCCCGGGTACGGCGACCAGCCGGAGCCGGTGGGACGCGGGTCGCCGACAGCGTCCGCCGGCGACCACGGCGGGGCCGGGGACTCCCCGGCCGGCCGGTCCGGACCGCCGTGGGCCGAGC